>CANJSG010000073.1 GCA_947476875.1 Verrucomicrobiota bacterium
GCCCTCGACGGAGCCCTGAAGGCCCACAAGATCGGCTGGCCCCAGTTCTTCGATGGAACCGGCCGGGGCAACCGCTTTGGTGAACAGTTTGGTATCCGCCACTATCCGACCATGTGGCTGCTCGATAAGCACGGCGTCGTCCGCTACATCAGCGCCGGCCGCGACCTTGAGAAGAAGATCGAGACTCTTCTCGCGGAGTCGGAGAACGCGCCTGTCACACAATCGGGCCCTGCTTCGTTTCTCGAAAGGGCTCGCGAGGTCGTTTCCTCGGTCAAGGATCACGTGATGTCCACGGAACCGCCGAATGAGGACGTCAAGGCCGACACGGTCACCAACGGCGGTCTTTCCACCGCCGAACCCGTCAAGGAACCCGGCCGCATGGAATCGGTTTTCTTGAGGGGAATCGTCGGCTCATCTTCAAAACCGCTCGCCATGCTGGACGCCGAAGGCCGCAGCTACACGGTGTCGCCGGGCGAAGAGATCCGGGTCCGCATCGGTCATGGGCTCCTGCCTGTCCGTTGTGAATCCATCGGCAGCGACCGCGTCATCATCACTTCCGCCGGAGGCAGTGTCCGTCGGGAATTGGTCCTGTCGACGGCCACCGTGACCGCGCGTTGACCCAGGCCACAACTTCCTTTTCCTTGTCTTGACCCATTTCACTTTGATTGGCAAAGTAAATTCATGGATTCGAAATGGGCCGCCGAGAATCTCCAAACCATCCGCACACTCATGGAGCGCACCGCCGTCTACCGACGGGCGCTCGCTCCCACGATGCTGGTCTCCGGCGGTGTCGGAATCGCCACGGCTCTGCTCGGGTGGCTGCGAGGAGGTGACCATCCCGGCGGGTTCGTTCTCTTGTGGCTTGGTGCCGCGATCATCGCGCTGGCCGGCGCGATGTTGGTCATCCGTAAGCAGGCGCTCGGAGCCGCAGAACCGTTCTGGACCGCGCCCACCCGCCGCATCGGGCAGGCTGTTCTCCCGGCATTTCTGGCGGGCGCCGCAGTTGCCGTCGCCGGGGTCCTGCGGCCGGACCGGATCGATCTCGCCTGCCTCGTCGGCGCATGGACCGTCTTCTACGGACTCGGTCTCCACGCGGCGGCGTTCTTCATGCAACGCGGCGTCCGCCTCTTCTCGTGGGGCCTGATTCTATGGGGTATCGGCCTCATTCTAGCCCGTTGTGGTGGCGGGTTGCACGAGCTGGACGGCAAGACCGCCTGCCTGTGGATGGGTGGAATCTTTGGAGCCAGCCATCTGGGTTACGGCATCTACCTGCGCCTGACCGAACGGTCCCCCTCGCCGTGAACACGGAACCCTTCCTCAATCTGGATCGCCTGATCCACGAGAAGGGCCGCCTGGCGATGATGTCGCTCTTGGCCGCCTCGACGGAGGTCTCGTTCACCGAACTGCGCGACACCTTGTCGATGACCGACGGCAACCTCACCACCCACATCCGCACCCTCCAGGAAGCGGGTTATGTCGCGGTGACGAAGTCGTTCCAGAACAACCGCCCGCTGACCACCTGCACGCTCACGCCGAAGGGCCGCGCCGCCTTCTCCGCCTACATCGACCTGCTCGAGCAGATCGTTCGTCAGTCCAAAACTCCCTGATCTGTTTTGAACGGCCTTGAACAACCGTAGTCAGACACTTTGCCACGCAAAGTAAATGAATGAGAACATGAAGATCCTACGCGCAGAACATCTCGGCATGTGCTTCGGCGTCCGAGACGCCATCACGCTCGCCACCCGGCACGCAAAGGCGGGACCCGTCACGATTCTTGGTGAACTGGTCCATAACGAACGCGTCCTCGCCCAACTTCGCGGCTCCGGCATCCAGTTCGCCACCGACCCCGGCAAAGTCGCCACTCCCACCATGCTGATCACGGCGCACGGCGCTTCGGAACAGCGGATCAACGCGGCCCGTGCCACCGGGCGACAAGTGCTGGAAGCCACCTGCCCGCTGGTCCACGTCGCCCATGCAGCGCTCAAGAAACTTGTCTCGGACGGTTTCCATCCCGTGATCATCGGCCAACGCAACCACACGGAGGTTCGAGGAATGACGGAAGATCTGGGCGCCCACGACGTCGTGTTGACGGAGGCGGACGTGGATCAACTCGCCGAACGTCCACGTCTGGGCATTGTTTCGCAGACAACGCAGCCGATCGAACGCGTCCGCCATTTGGTCGCTCGAATCCGCAGTCGCTTCCCAAAGAGCGAGGTCCGTTTTCGCGACACGGTCTGCCAGCCGACCAAGCTCCGCCAGCACGCGGCCGAAGCGCTGGCCAAGGCGTGCAACGTCGTCATCGTCATCGGCGGGGAGCACAGCAACAACACGCGCGAACTGGTCGTCACGAGCCGACTTCATTGTCCACGCGTGCACCATGTCCAAGAGGCCGGGGATCTCCAGTCTGGGTGGTTTGAACTGGGCGATATCGTCGGACTGACGGCCGGAACCTCCACTCCCGACGCAGCGATCAACGAAGTGGATCAAGCCTTGCGCGGCATCGCCGCGCAGAAGACCGTCGCCGCCCAACCCGCGTGCCGATGACTTCACAGACCGCCAAGGATGATGGTAACCCGGCTCCGCTGGGAGCGCTGCTTGCCGGCGAACCCGAGGCTGTGGCCCGCGATCTGGGCCGGCCCGCGTTGGGGACGCTTGGCCGGCATTCCACGGTCATCGTGATCGGAGCCGGTCTTTTCGGCGCGTCCATCGGTCTTTGGCGCGACCCGGTGCAGGCGCTCTACACCGCGGTCAAACTCCCGCTCATCCTGCTGCTCTGCGCCACCGGCAACGCCCTGCTCAACGGCATCATCGGCGCGATGCTCGGGCTCAAGCTCACCTTCCGCCAGTCGTTCCTGGCGATCCTGATGAGCTTCAGCATCGCCTCCACGATTCTTGGATCCGTCAGCCCGCTGCTCTTTTTCTACGTCTGGAACATGACGCCTTTTGATCCCGCGCACCGCACCGCCGAAGGCTATTCCGGGTTGATGGTCCTGGCGGTTGCCGCGATCGCCTTCGCCGGGATCGCGTCGAACATCCGGCTGGTCGGCTGGCTCGACCGGGCCAACGCGTCCCGCGTCCTTTCACTGCGCGTCCTCTTCTGCTGGCTCGCCGGAAACCTGGTCCTCGGCAGTCAGCTTTCGTGGATTCTCCGGCCGTTCTTCGGTTCACCCAATCTCGACGTCCAGTTCGTCCGGGCCGACGCCTTTCAGGGAAACTTCTTCCAAGCCCTTTGGATCGCCGTCCGCACCGTAGTCGATCGCTGACCCCACACACGCCACACATGAACACATCAGATCCCGCTCCACCCGGAACGACCCAACCTCCGCCGCTGACCCAGCCCGTGCCCGAACCGTTGGCCGGCCCTTTCTCGATCCTCGAGGCCCTCCTGCGCGAACCCAACCGCGTCTGGCATGCGTTCCGTGGCGACGAAGCCGGCCGGGTCATCGCCGTGCTGATCTTCGCCACCGCCGTGTGCGCTGCGCTCTACGGTGTGGTCATCGGCTCCTTCAGCAAGGGCCCGCAGCTCTGGGCGGCGCCGGTGAAGGTGACGCTCGGCCTCTTCTTCTCCGTCATCATCTGCCTGCCCAGCCTCTACATTTTCGCCAGCCTCGGCGGGGCACGGACGCGCTTGGTCGAAGTCATCGGGCTAACGGCCGGATTGATCACACAGAACACGCTGCTCCTCGTCGGCTTCGCCCCGGTCGCCTGGATCTTTTCCGAATCGACCGATTCCATTGCATGGATGGGTGCGATGCATCTGGCCTTCTGGTTCGTCTCCTGCGCCTTTGGCTTCCGCTTATTTTTAGCCGGCTTCGAGCACCTCAACGCCCGTCACCTCGGGGGCATCCGCGTCTGGCTGGCGATGTTCATCGTGGTCGTCCTGCAAATGAGCACGGCGTTGCGCCCCTTGATCGGCACTTCCGAAGACTTCCTTCCAAAGGAGAAACGATTCTTCCTCAAGCACTGGTTCCACCAGATGGATGAAGGCAAATGAGGCCTGACCGGAGAACTTGTTTCACTCAGGCACGGCTGCGGCGGAACTTCCAAAGGGCGGCGGCCCCAACAGCAGCCATCGGCTTCCAGCCCGCCCGCGCCAACTAATTTGCCGCCCGGCACGAGGGCGCAAAGATGGCCGTCGGCCACTTCTACAGCCTCGATTTGCGCAGCCACGCGCTCCGCCACTTGGCCGTGGGCGAGGGCCCACACCTGTGGACGCCATTCCTGAACAGCCTCTGCCCCAGGTGAAGCAAACCCGGCAGACCGGGGGCAGTTTCGGCTGTCCACCGGCCCGGGACAGTTTAGACATTCGGGCATCAACCTTGCCCGGAGTCCGGGCTGTGCGATCCCAAACCTGAACTGATCATGCCCACCTATTCCCGTCGTGAGTTCGCGAAACTGGCTCTGGCTTCCGTGCCGGCCGCTGCGCTGTTGTCTGTCGCCCAGCCGTTCGCCGGAGCGGAACCTTTGCTGGCGAAACCGAATTCAAAGTATGGCGGGGTCCAACTCGGGCTCAACGTCCCCTACAGCTTTGGCAGCGGGCTGATGACCGGAGACGAGATCCTCGCGGCCTGCGTCAAACTCGGCCTAAGCGCGGTCGAGTTGCGGACCCAGCCCGTCGAAGCATTCCTCGGAGCTCCCCCGGCCGTGACCAGCCCGAAGAACGCGATCGTTCCAGCCGCGGCGCTTGCCCGTGCCGAAGAGATCAAAAAATGGAGGCTGTCGGCTCCGATGGAACGCGCGAAGGAGTTCCGGGCGAAGTATGAAAGCGCCGGCGTGAAGATCGATATCGTCAAGGTCGACGGCATTTTTAAGATGTCCGACGCCGAGCTGGACTACGCGTTCACTTTGGCGAAGACGCTGGGTGCGCGTGCCATTTCCAGTGAGATCTCGAAGTCGGACGAGGAGCTCAAGCGCGTCGGAAGCTTCGCCGACAGGCACCAGCTTCTCGTGGGTTATCACGGCCATGCCGCGACCACGCCTGAGCATTGGGAGACCGCGTTCTCCTTCGCGAAATTCAACGGAGCGAATGTCGACATCGGGCACTTCCTCGCCGGCAACAACATTTCCCCCGAGGCCTTCATCGCCAAACATCATGCCCGCATCGCGCACATCCACATCAAGGACCGGAAGCGCAACAACGGACCCAACGCTCCGTTTGGCGAAGGTGAAACCCCGATCAAGGAAGTCCTGCGCCTGATCCGCGACAACAAGTGGAACATCCAGGCGACGATCGAATTCGAATACAAGGTGCCCGCCGGGTCGGATCGCATGACCGAGATCGCGCGCGCCTTGAAGTATTGCCGCGACGCATTGGTATAGGCCGGCGGCGGTTTTTCAGTTCAGCAGGGTTTGGCGCGAACCAAGCATCGATTTGAAACGGTGGATACCCTTTGTCGGTTGGCTCGGCTTCGTCGGGATTGTCATCGCATGCGCCGACACGGGACGGATGAGGGGATTCCTCGGCTGGGTCAACTCGCTGCCATTCGGTGACAAGGCCGGGCATTTCGTCCTGATTGGGACGATGGCGCATCTGCTCAACTTTGCGCTCCGCTTCAAGGTCCTGTCTGTCGGTCGACTGGGCTCGCAACTGGGCGGCCTGCTCGTCCTGACGGTGATCACCGGGGAGGAGTTCTCGCAGATCTGGATTCCCGGCCGGACCTTTGACTTAGGGGATCTGGTGGCGAACTCCCTTGGCGTGGCCGTGGCCGAGTTGGTCGCCCGGAGGTGTCGGGTGAAGTCTCCCGTGACCAGGGTGGCGCGCTGATGCTCCATGTATCTTCGTCCAGCGGGCCGTTTGTTTGCGGCCGGAAGAATGATTCAATGAACCTCGGCGTCCGGTCGTCGGTGTGGACACATGTCCCGGTTCCCCAGCTGCAATTCATGAAGAACCTGTGTCGTCTGATCCGCATCGTCGTTGCGGTCCTCCCGTTTTCGATGGGAGCCGCGTCGACGGTCGAGGTGGTCAAGGCGGGCGCGGGTTCCTATCTCCGGGGCCTGCCCGAGGGAGCGAAGGGGCCACCGTCAATCATCTACAAGACCGAGGAAGTCCGCGGGCCGATGCCGTCCAACGACTGGTGGAGTTCGCTCGCGTGGGTGCCTTTGTCCGACGTGATGTATGCGCATCCGCTGGCGTTGAAGGCCGTCGAGGGCGGGCTGCGCGTCTACTATCCGGGCGCGAACATCACGGCGAACAACGCGGCCATCTTTGGTTTCATGCCCGGTGGAGGCGATGACCTTGTGCTGGGGCATTCGGCCATCGAGAAGTTTTCCGAGGCGCGGGTGGCGGGCTGGAGCGATTGGTTTGTCACGGCCCAGATGGGCGATAAGGCCAGCGGAATGCGTCTGACCTTCGGGCATGGATCTCCGTTCGTGTTTGCCGAGTTCGCGGGAGGAGAGCCGGTCGTTTCGTTTACCAAGGCTCCCGAGTTGATCTCCGGAAGCGCGACCGATCCGGTCCTGTGCGTGCGGATGGGCAAGCGCCTCTACGGACTGTTCGCTCCGACCGGTTCGACCTGGACCGGGCTTGGCACCACCCGTCTCGCCGCCAAGACGGGAGGCAAATCGTATTTCAGCCTCGCGATCTTGCCGGACGAAAAACCGGGGACGCTGGCGCTCTTCCGCAGGCACGCCCACGTCCATGTGACCGACACGAAGGTTGCCTGGGCCTACGATGAGAAACGCGCCGCGATCGGGACTGCCTTCAGCTTCACGTCGAAGACCCACGAGGGAGCGGAGCAGGGGACGCTGTTCGCGTTGTATCCGCATCAATGGCGCGCGGCTGACGCAGGCCTGACCGGCCATTCGTATCAGAGTGTCCGCGGACCGATGAAGCTCGCCCGAGGCACCGCGTTCTCGACGACGATGGCCTTGCCCGCGGCCTTGCCGTCGCTGCCGCTGACTCCGGGCACCGATCTTCCCAAACTCCGTGAACTGTTGGCGGCGGATCTTTCCGGCAAGCCGCAACTCACCGGCGACACCTACTGGCTGGGCAAGCAGTTGGGCAAATGGGCCACGATGCTTCCCCTGGCCGAGTTCGCCGGGGACAAGGCGGCCGCTGCGGAATGCGATGCGCGGATTCGTGCCGGGTTGGAAAATTTCCTGACCGCGACCAACGCCCATGGCTTGCCGAAGGGCAGGTCCGACGGTGTCTTCGCCTACGAGCCGGCCTGGGGCACGCTCATCGGCTATCCCGCCAGCTACGGCAGCGACGACCAGTTGAACGACCATCACTTCCATTACGGCTACTTCCTCCGGGCCGCCGGCGAGATCGCCCGGCGCGATCCCGCCTGGGCGGCCAAGTGGCGGGACATGCTCCAGTTGCTGGTGAGGGATGTCGTCAGTCCGGACCGGAGCGACGCCATGTTTCCGTTCCTCCGCTGCTTCGATCCCTACGCCGGCCACTCGTGGGCGAGCGGGCATGCGAAGTTTGCCGACGGCAACAACAACGAATCGTCCAGCGAGGCGGTGAACGCGTGGTTCGGTCTCCTGCTGCTGGGCGAAGCGACCGGCGACAAGGTGACCCGGGACCTAGGCGCTTGGCTGTTCACGACTGAGATCGCCGCCATCGAAGACTATTGGTTCGACGTGCGGCGCGAGTTGTTCCCGACCAACTATCCGCCGTCCGTCGTCACCATGGTCTGGGGCGGAAAGGGCGCGAACGGAACGTGGTTCAGCGCCAATCCCGAGGCGGTCCATGGCATCAATTTCCTGCCGATCACCGGCGGGTCGCTCCACCTCGGCCGGTGGCCTGACTACGTGCGGCGCAACTACTCGGCTCTCCTGAAGGAGAACCTGGAGGCGGACGTCAAGGAGGCGGCCAAGAAAGGCCTGCCCGCCCCCACGCACGACGGCTCCGCCTTCGACTCGTGGTCCGACATCCTCTGGATGTATCGCGCGCTTTCGGATCCCGCCGATGCCCGGCGCATGTGGGATGCGCGGCCGGCAACCCTGAAGCCCGATTCCGGCAACTCGCTCGCCCAGACCTATGCGTGGATCACCGCGATGGGTGATCTTGGTGAAGTTGATCGCACGGTCGCGGCCGCTGCGCCCTTCGCGGCGGTGTTCACAAAAGCCGGCAAGCGCACCCATGTCGCATGGAACATGGGGCCCGCGCCGCGTGTTGTCGTGTTCACCGACGGCGTCAAAGTCGATTGCGCCGCACACTCCGTCGCATGGCGATGATTTGCGATGGAGGGAACTCTCCCTTGTCTTCCCGGGTTGGCTGACTGAATAAGGGCGCTCCCATGAAACGATACGGCTTCCTCCTTCTCTGCTTCGCGTTGGCGGCCTTGGCTGCAGAGCCGGTCTTTGAGCCGAACCTGCCGGTCATCCGTCTTGAGGTGGTCAAGCAGATCGGTTCCGAACCCAAGGTTCCTTGCACCGTGCGAATGGTTCCGCCGAACGGTTTGGAACTCGGGAACACCGGAGCATTGGCGGGTCTGATCCGGTATCACGGCGCGTCGTCGCAGGGGTATGACAAGAAGTCGTTCGGTCTCACCCTCAATGCTCCCGCGCGCTGGATGGGGCTGCATGAAGGGCGGCAGTGGGTGCTCAACGCCGCGTTCGTCGACTGCTCGATGATGCGGCACAAGCTGTCTTACGACCTGTTCCAATCCCTCTCTGCGGACGGCGCCAAGCGCTTTGCGTCGTCCAGCCGGTTCGTGGAGGTGAATCTCAACGGACGTTACCACGGCGCGTATCTGCTGATGGAGCGGGTGGACCGGTCGCTGCTCGGCCTAAGGCGCTACGACAGCAACGCCCCCGACCACGCGGTCATCTACAAGGCGATCGACCATTCGGGGAACTTCAGCGACCTGGGGCATGGCGGCTACGAGCAGCGCGAGCCCGGGCCCGAGGTGCGGCAGCATTGGGGCCCTCTCGATGATTTGAACCTGTTCGTCAGCCGGGCTCCGGATGCGAAATTCTTCGATGCCGAGTCGGGCGTCGCCACGCGTTTCGATTTGGACAACGTGATCGACTTCCACCTGCTCGTTCTGTTCACGAGCAACATGGACGGGATCGACAAGAACTTCATCCTCGCTCGCGATGCCCCCGGCGCGGCAATGCCGAGGCCGAAGTTCTTCTTCGTGCCGTGGGACTACGACGCGACGTTCGGCCGGAACTGGGAGGGCTCCCGCGTGGGCCCGACGGAATGGATCTCGAGCCACCTGTTCGACCGGCTTTTGAGCAACGCCGCGTATCGGCAGCGCTATGCGGCGCGATGGCGACAGCTCAGGGAACGCCAGTTCTCCGTGGAGAAAATCACCCGGATGATCGACGGCAATGCCCAAACCCTCGGCGATGCCGCCAAGCGGAATGAACGCCGCTGGAAAGGCATCGATGGCCCTGCCTCGGGCCAACTGACCTTCGCCGAGGACGTGAAACAGATGAAGGAGTGGGTCGCAGCGCGGACCAAGTGGTTGGACCAGGAAATCGCGCGGCGCACCAGTCGCTGACCGCCCTGGCTTGTCAGAGTCCCGACCGGTCGATCTCGGCGTAGGCGCTGTGCAGCCACATCTTCACGCGCTGGCGTTCGAGGATGCCCAAGCCTTTCACGTCGGTCTCGCTGCGGTTCTTCGCGGCCCAGAAGCTGGTGCTGCCGGCGTCGATCTTGTTGATGACGGGTTCGTGCAGGCGCTTGAGCGTGATGACCGGTGAGCCCAATTCGGCGAGGCGGAGTTTCTCGGAGGACTGGTCGAAGAGGTCGAAGTGATCGCCGCGAAGCTGGTTGAGGACGACGACGTAGTTGAGCCGGGAACCGAAGCGGTCGAGGAGCTTCTTGAGCAGGTCCACGGAGTCCTTGCCGGAGTCCATCACGTGCCAATAGGTCAGCGAGTAGCCGCCTTCGTCGGCCATTTCCAAAACGCCGGACTCGTCCATCCATTTGGCGAGCGGGTCGTGCGTCTGCGCGGCGAGATCGACGAGGATGCGCTTTCCAGGATTGGCGATGGCGGATTCGACGATGAGGTCGAGGCTTTCGTAGCTGTCCACAACCACGGGCGATGCGTAGTCGCCGTAGAAGCGCAGGAGCGCGCCGTGCGACCGGTCGGTGTCGAACCCGAGGAAGGGGATGGACTTGTCGATGAGGTATTGGGCGACGACGCGCGCGACCACGGATTTGCCGACGCCGCCTTTTTCTCCGCCGATGAAATGGATTTTTGACATGAGGTTTTTTGGTGTCCGAGGGAAAGGAACCTCCGAGAACGGTGAGATCCGCGGGTGTTGCCGGGGCTGGAAATTGCCCGGCCGCCCAAAGGCTAGCGGCCCGACAAATTCCGTGGCGATGGAAATCGCCGCACCTCCAGGAGACGTCGACCGGACAAAACGAAAAGGCGGACCCCCGAATGGGTCCGCCTGCGCCGAGGGGTTGGGGAGATCAGTTTCCGGCGAACACAGGGGTTCCCGTAGCGTCGGTGACAACGACTCCGGCGAGGCCGGCGCCGAGGGTGACGAACACCTTTTCAGAGCAGAAGCCTGCGCCGCCGGTGATGACGATGGCGTTGCTGGTGTAGGGGTAGAGAGTGCCGCCCGTTCCGACGACATTGACGTAAAGGACAGTGCCGTCGGGGACGTTCATCGAGCTGACGTTCACGTTGAGCGTCATGTCGAGGAGGGTCGGGTAGTAGGGATCAACGCGGAAGTCTCCGGTGCAGACGGGAACGATTCCGTTGACCGGGCCGGAAGCGGTGAAGTTGATCGAGCCGACCGCGATGGCAGGAACGGTCGGGGTGGGCGTGGGGGTAGGAGCTGGCGTAGGAGCCGGAGTCGGGGTCGGAGTGCTGCTGCTCTTGTTGCCCCCGCTGTTCGTGGCGCCCTTGCTGGTGCCGGGGATCGGGTCGGTCGCGCCTTGTTTGGCGGAGACCGTGTGGGGCATGGCGATGATGCCGCAGAGTAGGCTGGCGGCGAGAGCGGTGCAGAAGCGGGAGTTGAGTTTCATGACGTTGGATGGGTTTGTTGTTTAGCGGTTTGATCCCCGGTCTTTTGTCCGGCGATCCATGCGCTGCCTTCCATTAGCAATCGCGCTGCCAAGGGCTGTGTTCACGGTTTAAGTCTCGTTTTTATTGGGTTTTGTTAACATTTTTCTGATAGCAGCCAAATCAGGATGAAACCCGGTTACGCTTTCGGAACGGATCCCGGGCGGTTGTTCCGCTTGGGAGGAGCGTGATCGGAACGGTTGCGGCGTCGCGAGGCACACACGCGCCGTATGAAGGGCCGTAGGAAAGTTGCTCGGGGCCGGTTTCACATGCACGGGTTCCGTGGGAGGACCCTTGGCAACCGGTTCAAACCGGGAGAGGCTACATCCACAACCCAAAGCATTCGATGAAACCCCAGTCGCCTTTCCTTGCTTCCCTGATCCTGTCACTATTCACCGGTGTGATCGCCGGCGCCCAGTCCGTGGTGCCGGCGTTGCCGGCTCCGATCGGGGTTCCTAGCCCAGCGCCGACCAATGATCTGCCCTATGCGCCCCAACCGATCCTGCAGGGCGGCGTCGTGGTTCCGTTGTATCCGGCGGGTTCGCCGTTCCTCAAGGCCGCCCGGGTCCGCGAGGCCGAGCAATACAACCTGAGCAAATCATCGCCCGGCCGTATCAGCAGCATTGTAGGCATCCATAACCCGTCGATCGAGGTGCATACCGTCGAAGGCGGCCTCAACACTGGCGCGTGCGTCATCCTCGCGGCTGGTGGTGGACACAACACCTTGAACGTCGGGTCCGAGAGCGCGGACTTCGTGCCCTACTTCTTCAACTACGGCGTCAACACCGTCATTCTCCGCAACCGTCTCCGCCGTGACGGTTATGAGCCGAAGACCGACGCGGTGAACGACGCCCTCCAAGCCATCCGCTTGGTTCGCGCCCACGCCAAGTCGTTCAACATTGATCCGAACAAGATCGGCATCATGGGATTCTCCGCCGGAGCCGAACTGTCGGCGCCCGCCGCCGTCTTCTTCGAGGAGTTCGACAAGACGAACAGCCTCGCGGGCGATCCGCTGGCGGGCATTTCGTCGCGTCCCGATTTCGTCGGCATCATCTATCCGGGGCCGACGCCATTCACCCGCGGAGCCACCCCGGCTATTCCGCGCAACACGCCTCCCGCCTTCATCACGTGCGCCGGAGCGGGAGACCGGGGTCACGCCATCTGGGCCAACGAATATTTTACGGCCATGCTCAACGCGGGTATTCCAAACGTGGAGTTGCACATCTATGGCAACGGCCGGCATCCCGGCGACCAGATGAGCGATGGGAGCCGCATGACGGCCGGATTGACCGACCGCAACGGCATCCCGTTCGGGAAATGGCAGGACCGCTACATCGACTGGTTCCGCGATCTTGGTTTTCTCCAGAAGCCCGGCGTGGAGACGAAGGCCGCGAAGGACATCCAGGCGTTCGTCAGCCAACCGCCCCCGAGGAATCGCCAGCGGCCCGGTGGACCGGGCGCGACCAATGCGCCCGCGACCAAGGCCGGTTCTCCATGATCCCTCGGAGCCCGGAGGGCCGCGCTCCGCAGGATGAAGAGCCGATTACGCCTTCAACCCCAGCCCGAGCGTTTCCTTGCAGTAGGCCAGGCTGCGTTCGAGGAGCTGCTTCTGGAACTCGCCGTCGTTGGCGTTGCCGGCCTGGACGGGTTTGCCCTTCTTGGCCAAGGCAAGGAACCGGGCGAACTCGGCCGCCGTATACTTCGGCCAGACTTTCCAGAAATCCTGCGTGAGATAAGTCAGCTCCTTGCCGTAGGCCATCGTCTCGATGTGGACGGGCACGCCAGGACAGAGCTTCTCGAAGGTGTCGAAGTAGGCCTTCAGGTCCACGCAGCCGTCGCCCATCGCGACCCATTGGGCCTGCGCGCCCTTGGGCGTCTCCCAGATCATGGTGTCGCGGAGGCTGGTGGTGAGAACGTAGCGGCCGAGGATCTCCAGGTTGGAAATGGGATCCTCCATCGTCCACGCCGCGTTGCCGGAATCGATGTTCGCGCCGACGTAGGTCGGACCGGCCGCTTCGATGAGCATGACGAGCTCCTTGGCTTGCATGTCGCCGGCGTGGTTTTCTACGGCAATCTTCACGCCGGCTTCTTCACAACGGCTCTTGAGCGCCTTGCAGACTTTGACCGTGTCCTCGATGCGCGCTTCGATGCCGCCTTCTGATTTGCGGTCGTCGCCGCCGCCGAGGATGACGCGGGCGACGGGAGAGCCGAGCGCCTTGGCCACGCGGATGGCGAGGGCGCCGTGTTCCTCGGCCGTGCCCCAGGTCTTCTTGAACGACTTCGCCGTCGGACAAATGCTCCACGTGCCGAGCTGGATCTGGAGCCCTTGGTCGGCGGCCTTCTTCCGCAAGCCGGTGAGGTAGCCATCCTCGAAGTTCTCGAACGCGTCGAGGTCGGTGATGAAGAGCGAATCGGTCTTCAGCTTCACGGCGTAGTCGATGAGGCCGTCGGCCTTCAGCTTGAGGCTGCGCACGGCGAAGTTGTCGTAGCCGAGCTTGATGTTGCGTCGTCGAACGGGCTCCGCCGCAGCCAGTGAAGAAGCGCCCGGCAAAACAGCGGCTGCGGCCGCACCGGCGGCGGCAAGCTTGAGGAAGGAACGACGATCAACTTGGTGCCGGGCGGGGAAGTTCATGGAAGGACTACGCCAACCCTGAGGGCCATTGGCAAGCACCCGATCAGCTGGCCGGCGACTGCGCAGGAGGGTTCCGGGCGTCGCGCCCGGAACCGTCGAGCGGGAATCGCACGGAGCTGGCGCTCCCTGCCTGCCAGTGCGCCCCACGCTCCGTGAGGTGGACGCGCCCGGCTTCATCGAAGCGATCCCTTCGGGCGGACGCCACAAACCGTTCCGGGCCGGAGACCCGGAACTGCAGGCGAGACGCCTGCGCTACCCGAGGACCGGGGCCGGCTTGGCGACGGTGCTGGGCTTTGTGCGAATTGGACGCTCCGAAGCAGCAGCACAAGCCAGCCTAGGGCAACGCCCTAGGACACCCGATCTCACAGGTCAGAACCCTGAAAGGGTGGAACATTTTTTGCCGCCCCTTCAGGGCTTGGTCATTCTCTTCGGCTCGGACCCAGGGCGTTGCCCTGGGCTGGCCTGTTAAAGGCCTTCGGCCTTTTCAGCGAAGTTGCAGATCACCGTTTCGCCACGTCGCTGTTCATCGCCTGGCCGGTGCGGCTCTCGGGATTTGCGGCGATCTCGGCGGGCGTTCCGGTGGCGACGATGCGGCCGCCGGCGTCGCCGGCTTCGGGGCCGAGGTCGATGATCCAGTCGGCGGAACGGACGACATCGAGGTTGTGCTCGATGATGAGGACGGAATGACCGGCGTCCACGAGCCGCTGGAACACGGCAATGAGGATGCGGACGTCCTCGAAGTGCAGGCCGGTCGTGGGTTCGTCGAAGAGGAACAGGGTGGACTTGCCTTCGTTGGACGCCGTCTGGCCGAACTCGGCGAGGTGGCTGACGAGCTTGAGCCGTTGGCTTTCGCCGCCGGACAGCGTGTTGATCGGCTGGCCGACGCGCAGGTAGCCGAGGCCGACTTCCTGGAGCAGGGCGAGTTTGGTCCGGGCTTTTTTGGCGTGTTTGGAATCAGCCCGGCCATCGAGGAACAGGATGGCTTCATCGACCGAGGCGTCGAGGAGGTCGGCGATGGACCATCCTTCTGATCCCGGATGGCGGATGACGGGTGCCGGAGCGCGGTCGCTGGTGACCTTTACTTCGAGGATGTGTTCGCGGTAGCGGCGGCCGTTGCAGTCGGGGCAGCGGACGTAGATGTCGCTGAGGAACTGCATCTCGATCTTCTCGAAGCCGGCGCCTCGGCAGCGTTCGCATTGGCCCTGGCCGGAGTTGAAGCTGAAGGCGCTGGCGTTGAGGCCGCGCTGTTTGGCGAGTTCGGTATTGGCGAAGATTTCGCGGATGTCCTCGAAGGCGCCGATGTAGACGGCCGGGTTGGAGCGTGGCGTGCGGCCTAGAAGGGTTTGATCGACGAGGACAACGCGGCCGAGGGATTCGTGGCCGGCCAACGTGGCTCCGGTTGGCGATGACGTGCCATCCTTCTCGTCCTCTTTTTCATCCTCGTCGGTGCTGGCGGCCGCAGCGGTGTCGCCAAGCTTGGCTTCGAGCAAGGGTAGAAGGATCTCGCGGATGAGGGTGCTTTTGCCGGAGCCGCTGACGCCGCTGACGCAGACGAGGCTGCGGAGCGGTATGTCGACTGAGACGTCGGCGAGATTGTTGCGGGTGGCGTGGCGAATCTGGAGCCAGGGAATGCCGGGCGCCTTGCTGATGGGCCGGAGCTTGGGCTGCGCGGCGGATCTGCGGCCGGAGAGGTATTCGGCGGTCAGGGAGGCCGTAGGCCGGGCGTCCCCGCCCGGCAAGGAGGTGCTGGCGAGGGAACCTTTCTTTGAAGGCTTCTGGCCGGGCGCGGACGCCCGGCCTACTGGAGAAAGCATTTCATCCAATGTTCCCTGGAAGATCAGGCCGCCGCCGGATTCGCCGTGGCCGGGACCGAGGTCGATGATCTGGTCGGCGGCGCGCATGACGTTGGACTCGTGCTCGACGACGACGACGGTATTTCCCTGGTCGCGCAGGCGGTGGAGGATTTTGACGAGACGGTCGGTGTCGCGCGGATGCAGGCCGACGCTGGGTTCATCGAGGACGAAGAGGGTATTGACCAGCCGGGAGCCGAGGCAGGCGGTGAGGTTGACGCGGGCGGTTTCACCACCGGACAAGGTGCGCGTGGAACGGTCGAGCGTGATGTAGCCCAGGCCAACTTCGTCCAAGTAGCCGAGTCGTCCGCGAACTTCCTTCAACGCCAGCGAGAGCGGATCGTTGGCGGTGCGCTGGAACCTGGCGGCGAGGTCGTCGACGACGGCGAGGGCGTCGCGGATGGGGAGCAGATAGAAGTCCGAGAGGGTCAATGTCGAAGCAGCGGTCTTTGGCCTTTGGCCTTCGCGCTCCGTCATTCCGCCCATGGCGATGCGGAACAGGAGCGCCTCGGGCTGTAGCCGTTTGCCGTCGCAGACGTGGCACTTCGTGTAGGCGCGGTAGCGGGAGAGGAGCACGCGGACGTGCATCTTGTAGGACTTGGATTCCAGCCAACGGAAGTAGCCCTTCACGCCATACCAGGCGTGCGGCCACTCGTGTTTCTTGTCCTTGCCGTAGCCGGGATCGCCGTCGATGGCCCAGCGCTGCCACTTCTCGGAAAGGTCGCGGAAGGGCGTCTTGGTCGGGCACTTCTTCTTGGCGGCCGCATTCATCATGTCCGTCTGGCAATCGGCGCTGACGCCGGTCTGCCAGGGCTTCACCGCGCCGTCCGCGAGGCTCTTGGAGCGGTCGGGGATGGCGAGGTCGTAGTCGATGGTGATGACGCGGCCGAAGCCTTTGCATTCCGGGCAGGCTCCTACGGGGTGGTTGAAGCTGAAGAGGGCGGGGGAAGGTTCTCGGTAGTCCAAGTCGCAGGCGGCGCAGTGGAAGCGGGAAGAAAACAAGGACGGCGCCCGAAGGTCCAAGGCCGAAGGCGAAGAGCCGGGAACAATCTCGTGGATGGCCAGTTTTCCGTGGCCGAAGTGAAAGGCCTGTTCGCAGGCTTCGTGGAAGCGGGAGCGGTTGGCGGCGGAGGGTTTGATCCGGTCCTGGACGACGGTGAGGCCGGATGCCGGATTCAGGATACCGGATGCCGCGTCGTCGATGCGGACGATTTGTCCGTCGATGAGGAGACGTTGGAAACCCTGTTTGGCCACGAGCGCGAGCTGCTCGGCGATGGGGAGTTTGTCCGAGAGCGCGAGGTGGAAAGTGATGAGAAACTCAGATGCCGGATGCCGGGTGCCTGATACCGGATTCCCGATGCCTGATGCCAGATAGCCGAGGGCGGATGGGCTGTCGTTGAGCGACGCGGCGGCGAACGGAAACGCGTTGTCCCCATCCGGCATCCGGTATCCGGCAGCCGGTATCCGTCCTGCGGCATCCGGCCTCAGTTCATCTTTCGTCAGCTTCTCCCAGATCGTCTGCGCGCTGTCCTTGCGCACGGGCAGGCCGCACGTCCGGCAATGGAGCGTGCTCACGTAGGGCCAGAGCACCTTCATGTAGTCGCAGACCTCGGTCATCGTGCCGACGGTGGAGCGGGTGCTGCGGACGGCGTTGCGCTGCTCGATGGCGATGGCCGGCGGAATGCCTTCGATGGAATCGACGGCCGGCTTGTCCATGCGGTCGAAGAACTGCCGGGCGTAGGGCGAGAAGGTCTCGACGTAGCGCCGCTGGCCTTCAGCGAAGAGCGTGTCGAAGGCGAGCGAGCTTTTCCCGGAGCCGCTCAGGCCGGTGATCACGACCAGCCTCCGGGCCGGGATGTCGAGATCGAGGTTCTTTAGGTTGTTCTGACGCGCACCGCGGATGCGGATGCAGTTGGTCCCGGTCGGCTTGGGCA
>CANJSG010000074.1 GCA_947476875.1 Verrucomicrobiota bacterium
CGCTCTTCCGATCTCAAGCTGACGCGCGGCTTCGTCGGCGAGCTCGGGCGTGAACATGTTCAGCAGGCGCGGCCCGCTTTCGATCAGGACAATGCGGCTTTTGGTCGGATCCACGTTGCGGAAGTCATCCTTCAGCGTGTGCCTGAACAGCTCGGCGAAGGCGCCCGCCAGCTCGACGCCCGTGGGCCCACCCCCGACGACAACCACAGTCATGAGCCGTTCACGCTCGGCGGGATCCTCGGTCAACTCGGCCCGCTCGATCGCCGAAAGGATGTGGCGGCGGATGTGCACCGCGTCGTCGATCGTCTTCAAACCGAAGGCGTATTCCGCCCATTCCGGATGGCCGAAGTAGGTCGTGCACGCGCCGGCGGCGATGACGAGGTAGTCGAAGGAAAGTTCCTCCGACTTGCCGATCACCTTCTTGCCCGGCGCATCAATCCGGACGACCTCGTCCATCAGCACGGTGATGTCGGAACGGTCCGCGACGATGGCGCGGATGGGCTGGGCGATGTCCGGCACGGACAATCCGGCCGTCGCCACCTGGTAGAGCAGCGGCTGGAATAGGTGATGATTAGTGCGGTCAAGCAGCGTGATCCGGGCGATGCCCTTGGGGACGTTGCGGCAGAAGGCGAGGCCGCCGAAGCCGCCGCCGATCACGACGATGTGCGGAAGGGTAGGTGTGCTCATGAACCGGTCGACCGGCGGAAATTAACCGCCTTCTTATTATGTTGGCAGCAATTGCCAAGCGCAACTGAACGGTTCCAACTGTCCCAAAACCATACTTGACTGCCTTAAATCAAATCGGCACAAAAAACGAACCATTCTGGATTGTGAGGCCAAACAGGCATGTTTCGCCCCACGAACCCGATCCTAAAACCACCCAAGACCATGAGATTCATCACCCGCCTTTCACTACCGAGGATCCTCGCTGTGCTCCTCGCCGCTGCATGCTGGATGCAAAGCGCCAACGCCGGCACCAAAGGTTCGATGATCAATACTTTCGGGCGAGGTGTCTCCGTGAACACGGTCGTCCACAATGGCGGAACTAACACGGCAAGGAGTCCCCTTTCACAAAACCCGAGTTCGGCCGTTTACGATTTCAATTACGGACTCGAGGGAGTCGATCCAACCGACACGTCGGTAACACAAACCGGCCTACCTAGCGGAACACCCAAGGAAATCTACAGCCGAAGTCTCGGAACAGCTCCCGGCGTTTGGACATGGGACGCTTTCGTGATGGATGGGGCCACGGCCGACAATCCTGCCCTGACCGCGAAGCTGCCCATCGTTCCGGCGGGACTAGCGTCATACAACGTGAGATTCACGAACTTCGTCGACGGTGCCAACAAGATCGGCGGAGTAAGATTGGAAGGATCCGCAACCAAAGGAGCCGGTGTCTGGCTCCGTGTGATCGAGTTCACGGGCGTTGGCGAACCGCTAGACATCGATGACCTGGTCGCCCGCGGCGACTTGAAATTGGAAGTGACCCTAGCAGGACCCTTTTCCTTCAACCAGGCGGACTGCACCGACGTCAAAATCCCTTTCACCTTCAAACGCACCACCAACGACGTCTATTTCGTCGCGGACGGCGTCGCGCTCAGCATCCCGTTCACGGTGAGCTCCCCGGATTTGCCCGGGCAGTGCGGGGAGCCGGTCATCTATCCCTCAGCGGCGGTGTCAGGCGGGTCAGGGACCAACACCGTTTCCTATTCACCAGGTCAGGGCACAACGTTCGGCTACGGCGTTCACACCGTTACAGTGATTGCCGAAGACGCATACCTCAGCCGCACCAACAAGGCAGGGGTGCGGTTCCCTTTGAAAACAACCAACACTTTCAAAGTGACCGTAACCGATACCATTCCTCCCGTGATTATCTGCCCTGCGCCGATCGTGCAGCGCACGGATCTCGGCTTTTGTTCCGCGATTGTCACCGTTGTGCCTGCTGTGGCCACCGACAACTGCGGTGCCGCCGTCGGCGGAGTCCGCAGCGACAATCTCCCGCTGACTGCCGCCTATCCGAAGGGCATCACCACCATCACTTGGACCGCGACCGATGCCGCCGGCAACAGCACCACCTGCACGCAGACGATCACCGTCGTCGACACGGAAAAACCGGTGCCGAATGCGTTCCCCGCCACGGTGACGGGGGATTGCGGAGGCGCGGTTTCTCTCCCGTTACTCACGGCGTTGGACAACTGCTCGGGAGTCGTCACGGGAACAACGCCCACCCGCGTCTTCTCCGCCCCAGGAACCTATTCGGTTCCTTGGACGTTCAGGGACTCAAGCGGCAACACAGCGATCGTGACCCAGACGGTAGTGGTCGTGGGCGTGCAGATGATTGGACCTGATTCACCCATCTCGGCAGCGAACAGCAACTGCAGCACTCCCTTTAGCATAAAGAGAAGAAATGTTGTTCCGTTCAAGTTCGATCTGAAATGCGGAGACAATTTCATCACGACAGGACCGGGCCCGACCGTGGTGATCCAGAAGTTCTCCGACTGCAATACCTCCAGCTCGAATGCAACGACCGATGTGTCCACGTATTACCAGAACGCATGGCACTATAACTGGTCGACTCCGAATACCACGGGGCTCTACAAAGTGACGTTCACCCTCAACAATGTCGCCTTGAAGTCGGTCTGGGTCTCGGTCACGAACTGACCGCGTCTGACATTCGAACGCGGCGTTATTCACCGAACCCAGCACCTAGCCGGAGACTTATGTTGGATCTACGGCTGGGTGCGAAGCGGCACAACGCTTGAAAGCAATTCACGGCTAGACTCAGCCGGCGACGAAGCAAATGATCTCCTAAATGATTTGGCAGCCAATCAAAGGGAGGCATTTGCCGGTGGGCCGAATCACGGCGGTATTGGTCGCCACGGGAACCGGTTCCCTGCACGGCCAAGTAGTTCTTGATGGCAAGTTCGGCACGAGCGGCTCGTTACCCGGGCCGAACTACAACATCGCCGCCGCCGCCGGTGCCACCCGAGGCGAAAACCTGTTCCACAGCTTCAAACAGTTCGATTTGAAGTCGGGCGATGTCGCGACGTTTGCCGGCCCCTCCACCATCAAGAACATCCTTGGCCGCATCACCGGGGGCGCTTCCTCGACCGTCGACGGAACCATCCGATCGGGAATTGCCGGAGCCAACTTGTTCCTGATCAATCCAGCCGGAGTGATGTTCGGACCGAACGCCGTGGTCGATGTGGATGGTTCGTTCGCCATCGGGTCCGCGAACTATCTGAAACTGGCGGACGGGGCAAAGTTCCAAGCCTCGTTGGGCGCGGATGATTCCAAACTCAGCACGGCCCCAGTTGCGGCCTTCGGTTTTCTCGACGGCAACAGCGGATCGATCGAAATCAAAGGTTCGATCACGACGGGCCGATCTGGATCGATCACGGCTATTGGAAGCGCGGTCGCGATTTCGGAGGGAACCAGGCTGCAGGCAAACGGTGGTCTGATCACCTTGGCCAGATTTGTCGGCGCCGGCGAGCTCACCCAGCCAACCCCGACCGCACCGACGACGGCACCGCCAGTTCCATCGGCCGGTCGCGTCACCGGGGCGGACATCGTCATTCGGGGAGGAAAACTGGTCGTCAACAACGCCTTGATTTCAGCCTCGAGCGGGGGCGGCAACATCGACATCAGCACCTCGACCGGAGTCGAGGTCGTGAACGGCGCCCAAGTGACGACGAGCAGCCAGGGAGTCATCCGCGGAGGCAACATCCGGATCGATTCGCCATCCCTGCTGATCGATGGATTCGACGGAGAATTCCCGACCCGTATCGCCGCGGAAACCGCCAGCGATGAGGCGCTCGGCAAAGGCGGCAACATCTTCATAAATGCCAACTCCATCCAGATGCGGCGCGGGTCCGAGATCTCCGTTTCAACCTTTGGCGCCGCCGACGCGGGACTGCTGGAACTCCGGACTTCGACGCTTTTGATGCAGGGTTCGGATCTCAGCTTTTTCCCAACCCAGATCAGCGCCAACGCAGCCCCTGGTGTCGGAACGATCACGGGATCGGGCGGCAAGGTCGTCATCCATGCAGACTCGGTGGAGATAGCGAACGGCGCTGTTCTGCTGGCTCAGACGCTCGGAGATGCGAATGCCGGCTCTATTGATATAGACGCCCGGTCATTGACCCTGAACAACGGAGGCATCACGACCTACAGCGGCGGCAATGGGAGCGGTGGCGCGATCAAGGTCCGGAGCGATGCGCTGACGCTGGACGGACCGTTCGCTTCCTTGAACGCCCTCACGACCGGAGCGGGAACGGGAGGGTTGATGGACATCAACGTCGGAGCCCTGCGGTTGTTGAACGATGCGTCGATTTCCGCCAGCACCTACGGGAAAGGCAACGGTGGCAACATCCGTATCACGGCTGATTCGATCGTGCTGGACAGGGCCACGTTTCAGAAGGGCAGCATTCCCGGAATCACCGCAGCCAGCAAACCGTCGTTTTTCGGCGGAGGCGGTGGTGGCAAGGGAGGCGACATCTCCATCGACACCCGTTCGTTGGAACTGCGCCACAGCATGCCGATTTCCACCACGACGGACACGATCGGTAACGGAGGGAACATCGACATCCGGGCATCGACCCTCGTCATGGACAGCGGGTCCTCCATCCAATCCGCATCGATCGGCAAGGGACGCGCGGGAACGCTCGCGATCCGCTCGGGAAAGGAACTCACACTCAATGGAAAGAGCACCATCAGCACGTCCGCACCCCTCAGCAGCGGCGGCGACATCAAGCTCGACGCCCTCGGTCCGGTGAAACTTTTCGACAGCAAGATCACCGCGCAGGCAGGCCCCGGTGGTGGCGGTAGCATCGTCTTGAACTCCCTGTCCCTCGTTTATCTGTTGGACAGCACGTTCACCGCACAGGCTGTCGGCGACGGCGGAAACCTGACCATCAACGGACCGAATTTCTTCATCCTTAACCGGGCCAACCTGGTTTCAAAATCCAGCACCGCGAACGGTGGAAACATCGCGATCCTTTCCGACTACTTCTTCCAGTCGGCCAGCATCATCGACGCTTCCGCTCCATTCGGACTCCCCGGCACCGTCAGCGTCTCGGCTCCGAACGTGGACTTGAGCGGGAGTCTGGTGGGACTTCCCAGCAACCTTCTTGGCCTCGAAAACGAACTGCGCCCCGACTGCGGAATCCGTTTGTCGGGCAACGCCAGCAGCTTGATCCTGCTAGGCCGAGGCGGCCTCCCGATCGAGCCGGGCGGTTTCCTGCCCAGTGGTCCGATCGCACCCAAACCATGAATCGAAGCAGGAAGCCCCGATTCTTCACGGCGTTGATGCGCGGCTCCGCCTCTGTTCTGGGCTCGTGGTTTCTGGTTGCGACCTCGTCGGCCCAGGTGCTTCCGCCCCCGCCGCTTCCCGCTGATCCGTCGAAGACGTCGGCGGCCGCGCGGTTGCGGATCAAGGCATTCGCGTTCGAAGGGAACACGGCCTTCTCCAAGGCGGAATTGGCGAAGCTGGTCGAGCCGTTCATCAACCGCGACGCCACCGCTGATGACATAGAGCAGGCCCGACGCACCATCGCGGTCCACTATGTCAACAACGGCTACATCAACTCGGGCGCGATCGTCCCTGACCAAAATCCCACCAATGGAGTCGTCACCCTTCGCATCGTGGAAGGTCGGCTTTCGAAAGTCACCTTGGCCGGCAATACATGGCTTTGGGACGGCTACCTAGAAGGGCGGCTGCGACGTTGGACCTCTGCGCCGCTCGACCTGAACAGGCTCCAGGAGGGATTGAAGATCCTGCGCCAGAATCCAAACATCCGTCAGGTCAATGCCGAGCTGAAACCCGGAACCGCACCCGGCGAGAGCCAGTTGGATGTCAAAGTGGAGACGGGACAGCCCTTTCGCCTCGGCCTGCAACTCGACAACCAACGGCCGCCCAGCGTCGGTTCCGGCCAACTGTCCCTTTTGGCCGCAGACCTCAGCTTGACCGGCAACAGCGACCCTCTGGAGGTCCGATATGGTCTGGCCACCAGCAGCGTCGAAGGACTCCAATCCTCAGGGGTCAACAACGTCGAAAGTTCCTATTCTTTACCGATCACACGGTTTGACACCTCCCTCCGGATCCATGGAAGCCGGTTGAACTCCAGCCTCGTCGAGGAGCCGTTCCCCGTCCTCGACATCGTCAGCGAAACGACCAGCTACGGCGTTGCCATGCGCCAACCGCTGTTCCAGACCGCCAACACGGAAGCGGCGATCTCCGTTGGCTTTGAGCATCGAATCAACCAAACCCGCCTCCTGGGCCAGCCTTTCAACATTTCCCCCGGAGCGGTGGACGGCGAGATGTCGGTCTCGGTTCTCAGGATTTCGCAGGAATGGGTTCAACGCGGACAGGACAGCATTTTAGCGCTGCGCTCGACCTTCAATGTCGGACTGGACGTCCTCGATGCGACAGACAACGGAGTTCCCGGCGATCCGAGCAGCCGCTTTTTTTCGTGGATCGGCCAGGGCCAATACATCCGGCGCCTTTTCAGGACCCAGAACCAGCTTGTGCTGCGATTGGCCGGACAGTGGACCCAGGATCCGTTGCCGGCGGTCGAGCAGCTCAGCGTCGGAGGAATGGAGAGCGTGCGCGGCTACCTGGAAAACCAGTTGGTGCGCGACCGGGGCATCGTCGCGTCGGCTGAAGTGCGGGTGCCCCTGATCTTCAACAAAGCGGGCGCAGGAATTCTCGAGGTCGCCCCGTTCGTGGACTTCGGAGGAGCTTGGAATGTTAGGAACTCGCCGGATCCAACCACGATCTACAGCTCGGGCTTGGGATTGCGTTACTCCCCGAATCGCCACGTCTCGGCCCAGCTGTATTGGGGATATCGATTGAAGCACATCGCTTCACCCGACTATCGCGACCCGCAGGGCCTGGGAATCCACTTCCGCCTGGTCTTTCAGGCGTTCTGAAAATCTCGTGCAATCGAAGAGCGACCACCGACACGAGTCCACGGAACCAGAGCTATTGGCCCCGGTTCCCGGCATCGCTCCAAACGTCCCCTGGATCGAAACGACATGATGAACCCGACCACGACGACCCTGACCCCGGCCTTCGTCGAACAGCAGGTCCAGGCGGCCCATGCCGAAATGTTCCCCTCGGCAGACGGGTCGTTCACTCCGGAGATTTTCCGGTTTGTAACCGGTTGTTTCGCAGGGGAATATACCGGTTATCAGGCGATCGATGCACGTTACCACGATTTCGAACACACGCTTCAAGGAACGCTCTGCATGGCCCGCATTCTCCGGGCCCGCTTTCGTGCCAAAGCCGAGCTGCAGATCGATGAACACATGTTCCGGCTGGGGATCACCGGTATTCTGCTCCACGACACGGGCTACCTGAAAAAACGCGGAGACGTTGAAGGCACCGGGGCCAAATACACTTCGACCCATGTTGACCGCAGCGCGGATTTTGCCGCCCTTGTCCTCCCTTCCTTGGGATTCTCCAGCGCCGACGTCGCTTCCGTCAAACGGATGATCCGCTGCACAGGCGTCGAACCGCTCGTGGACGCAATCCGATTTGAGGGAGAACTAGAGCGGCTGACCGGGCAGGCACTTGCCACCGGGGATCTACTGGGCCAGATGGCCGCTGCCGACTATGTCGAGAAACTGCCGGTTCTCTTTTCGGAGTATGGCGAAGCCGCGCACTTTGACGGCGTTTCCGGCGGAGTCGTGGGAAGTTTCAGAACGGCGGAAGAGCTGATCCGGGAGACGCCGTCTTTCTGGTCCGGCTATGTGCTTCCTAAACTCGAAGGCGAACTCGGCGGGCTGTTCCGGTTCTTGGCCGATCCGTTCCCGGATGGCCCCAACGCCTATGTCCTCAGCATCGAGGCCAACATGGAACGAATCCGCAGGCGGCTGGAAAAGCCGCTCTGAAATCGACCACGCGACGGTATCAAGGCTTCGCAGCCAAGGCCGCGGATTTCAGTCCCACCTGCCGGAGCAGATCGGCCCTGGACTCCTTCAAGGAGCTGTCGGCCGGGTTCGCTTCGATCTGGTCGGACAACGCTGTGAGCGAGTCATACCAGATGCCGGCATCGGCGTAGATTTGGGCGAGTTCCGACGCTTTTGCATTTGCAACCTTCGCCGTCAATTCGGCTGCCGGAGCAATCCGCTTGATCACTCCACTGGCGATCAGGTCACTGGACCTGTTCTCCGGATCGGTGACCAAAGCGACGACCCACTGATACTCGATTCCGGGGGACAACTTCACACCATGATCCGACAGTTTGAGACGCTGGATGCCAGCTTTCGATGAGCGTTCGACCGTCACTTGGACGAGCGGCTTGGCTTTGTTCTCCTGAAGAAGGGTCAGCTCAAACTTTGCGTCGGCCGGTTTCGACTGGAACCAGAAAAGGGAAGGCTGCTCCTTGGTGGTCACCCCGGTTTCGTCCGGTGCCAGAACATCGAGTGTGACCGAGGCCGTGCCGGTTCCCCGAGATCCTCCGGTGACTCGGACCGAGGGCGCACCCGAAGTCTGCGGACGGAACTTCACCGCCGTTTTCGGCGCCGCACCCTGGTCGGTGCTTGCCCCTTGGCCAACGCTGTTGAATGCCGTCAGACCCAACGCGAGCAACACCGCAAGCTTGCTCAAAACTCTCCTCCAAACCCTGATGAAGATTTTCATATATTTACCATGATTACACCTTCACCTCGGACCTTACGCAATAGATTGTTACCGGTTCGTTCTTGTTCTTGAGGATCATTGTTCCAACGCGGACCGTCTGGAACTCGCCCCGAACCAGGTCCAGGGTCGCTTCGCTGACGAGGATCCGGCACAGGCTGTCGGGTGAATCCGGATCGACCCAGTCCTTGTCGAAACTCTCCAGCCGGGACGCCGTGTTGACCGAATCTCCGAGCACGGTGTATTCCTGCCGTTCGTTGCTTCCCAAACTTCCCGCCACCAGCGGCCCAGTGTGAATCCCGATCCGCATCCCGCACACCGGAAGGTCACGGCGTTGCCAGTCGGCATTGAGCGCTTTCATGCGCCGTCCCATGTCCAACGCGCAACGGATGGCATTGCGCGCGTCCGTTGCGAGTTCTTCTGGGGACGTTCGGGCCAGCGGGACGCCGAAGCATGCCATGATGGCGTCACCGATGTATTTCTCGATGACGCCCTGGTGCGACATGATCGCCGTGGCCATTGTCTCCATGTATTCGTTCAGCCAATCCATGAGCAGATCGGGCGCAAGCTTCTCGGAAGTGGTGGAGAAACCCTCCAGGTCCGTAAACAACACGGTCGCGGTCAACTTCTGCGTGCGCGGACGCTGACCCGCCAGGAACTCGTGGCGTTGGTCCCAGAGCGCCTTGGCAATGTCCGGTGACACCTGCTTCGAGAAGAGCTGCATCAACTGTCCCCGCTCCTTCTTTTCGTGGAACGAAATGTAGGAAGTGACCAGGGTAGCCGCAGGCACAAACGCGGCCACAGGAGCGATGGCGGGAATCCAAAGCCCGGCCGCGAACGCGAACCAAACGATTCCGGCCAAGCATGCAGCGCACGCCAGGGCCACCGGCGCAAACAGCCACGGTGAGCGGACCCAATACCCCATCGCCCCACCCATTGCGCACCACAACAGGATCCACGCGCCCTCGGCCCAGTCGCTCCAAGACTCCAGCGGTTCCTCCCCCTCCAGCGCATGCCGAAGAATCTGGTGGACCGTCTGGGCCTGCAACTCGATCCCCCGGTGCTGACGGTTCATCGGCGTCACGCGCTCGTCCGAAACGCTTGGCGTATTCATGCCTACGATGACGATCTTGTCCTTGAGCAGGCCGTTCGGAATCTTGCCGGCCAGAACTGACGAGAAGCTCAGGCGCACGAAGTTGGTGGGGCTTCGGAAATCGAGCATGATCGCGGTTCCATTGGTATCGGCTCCGACATACGCGCCGTCGTTTGCCCGGACGGCGTCGAACACGACTTTGCCCAACTTGAAGGACTGCGGATCCCTGGGCTTGGGCGGCCGTTCCATTTCAATGCCCCGCCGGGCGAGGTGGAACGTGGCCAACTTGAACGGCAACGAGTCATACGACTTGGTTCCCCGGTCTTTGGATCCACGGTCTTCCGCCACGACGTCTTCGGCCAACAACAAACTTCGGCGTATCTTCGGGGTGGTGTTCTCCACGCCTTCATCGGTCAGAAAATTGTCGTTGAACGCTATTCGATCCACCTGGCCTTTGAGCACCCGGGGCGGAGAGATGCCGAGGTGAACGCCCCCGTCCGGAGTCACCGTGTCCAAAGTGAATATCGCAATGATGTTCGTGAATGAAGTCAGCGTGGCGTTGAGCTGTTCCAGTCCGACTCCGCTCCTCGGGACCGGAATGTCGCGCCAGATGTCCAGGCCGATGACCGAAGGCCCCCCGTGTTCCAGCATGGTCAGGAGCTCGGCCAGTTTATCGTCGTGGATCGGGTAGTCGAGCGAAGGGCTGTGGATGTCCGCCTCGGTCATTTCCACCAGCACGATCGGGTCCGTATTCACCGCCTTCGGCTGCTCGCGGATCAGGTGGTCGTAGGCATGGAACTCGAGGAACTGGAGCCAACCCTCATGCTTGATGAAGAGGATGCCCATGAGCACCAGCAGGGTGATCAATTGAGACACCGTGTGCGACGACAGGTCCCGCCTGAGGATCGACTTCGATGCGGGTTTTTCCTGCGTCATGCGCCTAGAGCCAATTGCCAATGAGAAGGTAGGGCGACCAGTAGCACGGATGCCGGTAGCGGCGATCCGCCAGCAACTTCAACTGCGCCGCCTGCAACGCCCGTGCCTTGGTCAGGTCCGGGTTCTTCAGCAACTGGGAATAGACCTCGGAGACCAAGGTCGAAGTAGACTGGTCGTTCACAAACCACAGGGTCGCCAACGCGCTGCGGGCTCCTGCCTTGACCGCCACACCGGCGAGGCCCAGAGCCGCCCGGTCATCGCCGGCAGCCGTCTGACACGCGCTCAACACCAGCAGCTCGACGGGCCTGCCACGGTATTTACTAGGCCGGATCGCCGCCTCGAGGTCGTTCAAAGTGAGCTTCGCGTCATGGGTCAGCACGAACGTCTTGCGCACATCGCGGTCGAACTGGCCGTGCGACGCGATATGGACGATCGAATACTGCTCCTCGGTCATTCGCCGCTGGAAGTCCCGCAGAAGGAACTTCCCATCCAGAAAGACCTCTCCGGGATACAGGGCCGAGATCGCGCTCAACTCGGCGGGCACGAAACCGAGAGGAGGGAAGCCCTGAACCGCCTCGGAAAGTCCATTCAGCAGCATCCTGGCCTTGCCCCGCTCGATCGGACGCGGCTCAACCAGCGAAAGGCCAGGCACGACCGCCACGGCAAAGTCCTCGATCAAGAACCGGGTTCCGTCGTGGAGGGTCGAAAAGGGAATCGTCCGCAGCGCGCCGTCAGGGACGAACACCAGCGTGTCGACATTGCTGTCCTTCAGAAACTGCCGGATCGGCTTGATGATCCAATCGTGCAACTGCTGCGCCTGCTCAAGGTAACGAAACGTTGTTCGCGTTTCGAGGTTCCTCCGGAACGTCAAAACCTCCGCGCTCAGGGCCACGGTGCCTACATCGAGGGTGAAACGCTTGAGTCCAGAAGCGACTCCGACAAGAACCTCCGTGCGAGTTGCCAATGGGATCACGTAAACGACCGCGGTCCGGCCATCGACGGCTTCGACGTTCGTTTTCTTGGCCCGCTACAGATTGACGCAGTCATCGCAGAAGTAGTCCTCCAGTTCGACGGACTTGAGCTGCTCCACCGTATCCCGGGCCTCCAGCAACAAATCCTGTTCGGTCTTTCTATCCCCAGCCCGTTTCGCCTGCTGCAAAAGGAGGTCTGCGAGCTCCAAGAACAACGGTCCTTGTCCCTCCCGGAAGGATTGCCGGACCGGACTGTTTCCGAATCCCATCGAGACATCGTTCCGGATCGACTGGAGCGTCTGAACAGAGCGCCGGTAGGCCGCGACGGCCGACTCGGTCTCATTGCGCGAACTCAACAGCCGCCCCGTCTGCCACTCCCATCGGTAGAGCGCCTCGGGGATCTGCGCCTTCTGGGCGGCAAACGTCGCCCGTCGGGTCAGCGCCAACGCCACTTCGGATTGTCCGTCCTCCGAGTATAGCTGCCCAAGATGGCCGAGCGCGTAGGTTTCGGTCCGGAGGTCCTTGGCGACCTCGGCATCGGCCAGGGCTTTCCGGAATGAGTCGTTCGCCCGCAGGCGAAGACGCACCTCTTGGTCGCCGTTCGGAAACTTGATCTGCCGGTCGGTCAGGCCCGTCGTCAGCCTCAACAACGCCTTGGTCGGCGCGGAGCCGACGTCGTCAATGGCCGCGATCGCCTGTGCGTTAAGCTCATCGGCCGCCACAGGATCGCCAAACCGGGCCGCCGCGGACGCCGCATTGCTCAGCGCCCGCGCGAGGAGCGACTGGTTGCCGCTCTTCCGGGCGAGGCCGCTGCTTTCCTTGTAGCTCGCCAATGCTTCCTTGCTCTTTTTCTGGGCCGCTTGTGAGTTGCCCATATCATTGAGGATCGCCGCAGCGGTGGCGTCATTTCGGTCCGCGCGTGCGGCTGCCAGCGCCTCCGCCAGCAGACCGTCGGCCCGATCGAACTCCAACGTCATCGCCAGGGCCGCGCCAAGTTGGTGTTTCACCAGGAGAATGTTGGAGCGTTCGCCGGATTTCCCCGCGCGGCCGAGCGCGCTTTCCAGGACCTGCACGGCACGGCGGTGCTGGCCCAGGGTCTGGAATGCACCTGCAAGGGAGACGGCCGTCCGCACTTCGGCATTGGTGTTGCCCGTTTTTCGAAAACCCTCCAAAGCCTTCTCCCAACTGTCGGCCGCCAGGCTGACGTTGCCTGCCTCGAGCGCCAACAGCCCCTTGGTCCCTAGTGGAATCCCGGCCGCACACACGCCGAGACCTGCGCAAAAAGTGGCGATCCACTGGGCGAGATTTCGACGCCATGGAAGGCGGTGCAACCACTTGTTTCTCACGTCGATCTTGCTACCGGTCACAACCGTAGAAGTAAAGCTCCCTCCCCGTGGCGAACATCGCGGCAGAACGGTCTCTTTCTACGACACTCTCGCCCGTCGAACCACATTGGCGCCACGCCGGGGAGACAATCGTTTTCGATACGGCTTCATCGGGCCCGAGCTCTCCGGCACGACCGTGCGGCCGTCCAGTTGCTTCGGGAGGGAGCCGAGTAGCGCCGAAGAGCCCCAATCCGACATCGCTTCCCAAGGAGCTGAGGCAACCGGGCCCTAAACGCGGAGGAATATCTTTCGGTTGAAGAGGAACCGGCAAATCAGGAACGAAAATCCAAGAGCCAGCAGAGCCGTCACCAATGCACCCAGTCCCTGATGGACCATTTCGAGCGTCGAGTGGATTTCACCGCCGACGAATCCCTTGGCGATGCCTTCGAGTTTCACAAAATGGGCGATCAGATAGATCGTGATGGCGTTCATTCCGATCCAGACAAACGGACGACACCAGTCCCTATGATTCCTGATGTCGATCACATGATAGAAGCCCGCCAGCAAGAGGCAGCTGATGCCGGCCGTCAGAAGCACAAAGGACGAGCTCCATATCTTTTTGATGATCGGGAACTGGAGATGCCAGAGCAGGCCCGCACCCATCCCGGCGCAGCCCCACAAGAGCAGAAGCCTGACCTTCCGCCGGGGCTCGACGGTCGAATCCTCGACCAGCAATCCCGCAAACACTCCCAGCAGGCTCGACGCGATCGCCGGTAGCGTGCTTAGGAGACCTTCCGGATCGTGGTCGCCGTCCCACTTCCGGAAGGGCAGATACATCTTGTCGATCCAGTTCGTGAGGTTGTGCCCTTCGGCGAAGTCCCCCGCCCCGAAGCCGGGAACGGGCACGAACGTGAGCATCGCCCAATAGCCTACCAGCAACGTGGCCGTCAGCCCGGCCAGTGCCCGCGTGTTCATCCAGACAAACGCCAGACCAGCGACGCAAGAACAGATGGCAAGCCTCTGGAGCACGCCCAACAACCGCACATGCTCGATGCCTTCGGCGATGCCGTGGTAGGTCAGGACGCCGAGGAAATAGAGGATCACACTCCGCTTAAGGATCTTCACCGAGGTCCTCGCTTTTCCTTCGACCGCGACGGACTTGGAGAGGGAGAAAACCAGCGATATTCCGACGATGAACGCGAACAGCGGAAAGATCAGGTCATAGAAGTGGAAGCCGGCCCATGGTGCGTGCTGGACCCGGTCGTTCAGCGAGGGCGTCATCGGGAACATCTTCGAGAGCGCCTCGAAAACCTCCTCCATGCCGACGATGAAGAACATGTCCACGCCTCGAAGAGCGTCGATCGACATGATCCGCTGGGCGGGTGCCACAGCCACGGAAGTCCCGGGCGGGCAGCCCACGCCATTGGAAGCCTGCGAAGTAGAAATGGCCACGGACAGACTTTGTCGCGCTCGATCGACGCTTCAAAGCAAATCCTTGAATCCACACCGCAACCAACGACACGAGGATAAACTTGGAGACGGGGAATTCCCCGACCAAGCTGGCCAAGTTGTGCCGATGACCCACGCAGAACCAAGTCGCCGCCACCCCGCTGGTCGCGGCGGAACGCAAAATCCACGCCTCCATGGCCCTTTGATCCTGCGTTTGTCAGGCTCACGCTCTTGGCCGCGTCGGAATAATCACGGCCATGTTGGTTTCCCGCTTTCATCCCATGAATCCCACCCCAACGGACGGCTATAGCATCACCCTTCGCCTCGGACTCGCCAACAAACCCGGCGTGCTCGGCCTGGTCACCTCCACGATCGGCGCGGTCGGTGGCAGCATCGGCGCCATCGACATCGTCGAGGCCGGCTTCGACCAACTCGTGCGCGACATCACCATCGCCGCCGGAAACGACCAGCACGCCCAGACGCTCGTCGACGCGGTCAAAGGCCTGCCCGGCGTCACCTTCATGCAGATGTCAGACCGGGTTTTCCTCCTGCACATCGGCGGCAAGATCGAGGTGAAGAGCAAGATCCCCATCCAGACACGCGCGGATCTCTCGCGTGCCTATACCCCCGGCGTCGCCCGCGTCTGCATGGCGATCCACAAGGATCCTTCGAAGGTCTTCAACCTCACCATCAAGAGAAACACCATCGCCGTCGTCACGGACGGCACCGCCGTGCTCGGCCTTGGCGACATTGGGCCCGCCGCCGCCATGCCGGTGATGGAAGGCAAAGCGATGCTCTTCAAGGAATTCGCGGACATCAACGCCTTCCCAATCTGCCTGGACACAAAAAACGTCGACGAGATCGTCGCCACGGTGAAGGCCATCGCGCCGGGATTCGGCGGCATCAACCTCGAAGACATTTCGGCCCCGCGTTGCTTCGAAGTGGAGCGAAGACTGCGTGAGGTCCTCGACATCCCAGTCTTCCATGACGACCAGCACGGCACCGCCGTCGTCGTCCTTGCCGCCGCCATCAATGCTCTCCGGGTCGTTGGCAAAACCCTGGCTGAGGCAAGAGTCGTCGTCTCGGGAGCCGGCGCCGCCGGCACGGCCTGCGCCAAGATGCTCGCCACCGCAGGAGTGAAGACGATCATCGGATGCGATGTTCATGGGGTCATCCACAAGGATCGCACCGAGCATGGAATCCAGTGGTGGATCGACGAAACCAATCCCGGCAACGAACGCGGCAAGCTCGGCGACGTCATCAATGGCGCCGACCTCTTCCTCGGAGTCTCTGCCGGAGGTGTGCTCACCAGTGCGATGGTTCAATGCATGGCCCGCGACCCAATCGTCTTCGCTCTCGCCAATCCCACGCCCGAGATCACCCCGGAAGAGGCCGCACCCTACGCCAAGGTCATCGCCACCGGACGTTCGGACTACCCGAACCAGATCAACAACGTCCTCTGCTTTCCCGGAATCTTCCGCGGTGCGCTCGACTGCCGGGCCTCGACGATCAACGAGGAGATGAAGCTCGCCGCCGCCCACGCCATCGCGGCGATCATCACAAACTCCGAACTCCACGCGGACTACATCATCCCGTCCGTCTTCAACCGGCGTGTGGCTCCGGCCGTCGCCGCGGCAGTGGAAGAAGCCGCGCATCGGACCGGTGTCGCCCGGCGCGAACGATCCAATCTCAACGGCTGACGATTCGCGGCGCGCTTATCCCGGCAAAAAATCGTCCCCACACGGCGGCGAAAAGGTGGGGGAATAAGCCTCTGCCACTCAGCGAAAAGCGAACTGCTTCGGCAAGGACGCCGGGCAAATGAAACTGGGACCCCCGAACAATGCTTGCATCCGGGCGGGAAGTTCCCGATGAATTTCCGCGGTTCGGGTCGGCACGTTTCTTCAGCGCCGATCCCCTCGGCCACCTCCTTGGCGTCTGGCCCGAACCACTTTCCTCTTCCGAACAATCAACGGGCTTCAACAATCCCCCTCGTTCGCTCGTGCCTCAGTCGGGGCTCAACTGGAACTGGTGCGGCTTTGGCAGGGCGGCGGCCCGCTGCTCCTTGACCTGTCCGGCTTCCTCGGAGTCCATCGCGGCAATCAAGTCCTTGACCGCCTGACGCACCTTGGCGGACTTGGGTTCTCCCAGCGGGACCTCGATCTGGCGCCAACGTTGGAAGTGGGTGTTGTTGTGCAGCAGCGTGAGCTTGTGGACTTCGGCGGCCTGCTTCGCCATCGGGGTTGAACGGGTCGCCAGGTTGATCCCTTCGGCCAACTGTTCTTTCGTGAACGAACCGGCTTCGCCGCCATCGATCTTGAGGGTGTAGTTGGCGGCGGACAATCCAGTGACCTTCAAGGTTTGTTGGTTCAACGCCTGGATGAAGTCCGACGATTTCACGGACAGCGCGATCACCGGATCATTCATGTCGACGGGCATCGGCAGCGCCTCGTCCAACTGGGTCCAGGAGATGGCGGATCCCGCTTTCAACCCGGAGACCTTGGCTCCCTTCGACCCAGAAACCTTGCCCGAGCGGGCGTCGAGTTCCACGGCCGAAACCACCGCTGGAGCCTGCCATGCCTTCAGGAGTTCCGCGGCCATCAACAGGTGGCCTCCCGGTCCTGGATGCACGCGGTCGGGAATGATCTTCTTGGCGGCTTCGGGATCCGTGGCCTTGGCTTTTTCCAACGCAGCCACGACCGGACCATTGAGATCCGCCACGCCCAACTTCTCGCGGGAGGCCAACTCCTTCACGAACTGGCTGTAACGGATGAGCACTCCGTTGTAGCCGCCCTCGAACTTCGGAGGCTGGGTCACATCGTCGAACGGCGAGGGCTGGATCGCCGTGATGCGGATGCCGGGGAGGGTC
>CANJSG010000075.1 GCA_947476875.1 Verrucomicrobiota bacterium
GGCCCCGCCCTGTTCGGATGGTTCCGGCGGTTGCAGGTTCCCGCGTTCCCGCTAGCTTTCGTGCTCGATGACACTGTCCGTTAGTCGCACTGAAAGCCTCCCGCGTTTGTTCGCTGCGAGCCGCCTCTACTACGGCTGGGTCATCGTCGTCCTCGCTTCCGTCGCGATGGTGGGAACCTTGCCTGGGCGGACCCAGGGCCTCGGGCTGATCACCGAGCCGCTCCTGCGCGACCTGAAGATGGACCGTGTCGCGTTCGCGCAGCTCAACCTCTGGGCGACTTTGCTGGGTGCCCTCTGCTGTTACGCCGGTGGGCGCTTCATGGATCGACGCGGTGCACGGTCGGTCCTTCCGCTGGTCTGTGTGGTCCTGGGCGCGGCGACGGTGCTGCTCACTGTCGCGAATTCCGCGGCGGTGGTCTTCGTCGCGATACTCCTCAGCCGCGCTTTCGGGCAGAGCGCCCTTTCCGTCGTCAGCATCTCGATGGTCGGGCAATGGTTCCGTCGCCGGCTGACGGCGGCGATGGCGAGCTACACGGTGCTTCTCAGCATCGGCTTCATGATCGCCTTTCCGCTGATCGGCTGGGTCGTGCAGAACCACGGATGGAAGATGGCGTGGGCCGGCTTCGGTTGCTGGTTGATCCTGGGGCTTGCGCCATTGGCCTGGCTGCTCACGCGGCAGTCTCCCGAGTCGTGCGGCGTTCCGACGGACGGAGTGGCGGCGGTCGATCGCGAGGCCGACCTCGCGGGAGCGACGTTCGGCGAGGCGCTCCGTTCTCCGGCTTTCTGGGTCTTCGGACTGTCGACCGCGGCCTACAACCTCGTTGCATCGGGCGTGGGCCTTTTCAACGAATCGATCCTCAACGAACGCGGTTTCGCGGCCGGCACCTTCTATCAGGCGCTGGCGGTCACCGCGCTGACTTCGCTGGTCGGCAATTTCCTCGCGGGGTGGCTGGCCGACCGCTGGTCGCAGGGCCGCTTGATGGCGATCGCGATGCTGCTGCTCGGACTGGCGACGGCGGGTTTGCCGATGCTGACGACGCTTCCGCAGGTCTATGCCTGGGCGGCGGCGATGGGAGTGGCGGGCGGATTTGTCATGGTGATCTTCTTCGGGGTGTGGGCGCGTTTCTTCGGACGGAAGGAGCTCGGACGAATCCAGGGCGCGGCCCAGGCGTTGACCGTTCTGTCTTCGGCCGTTGGCCCGTTGCTGCTGGCGAAGTGCGTGACCGGCGGCGGATCGTATGCGCCGGCGTTCCAGATCCTGGCCGTTGTTATGGGACTGCTTGGTGTGGTTGCCGCTTTTGTTCACGAGCCGCCCGGTCGCCTTTCTCGATGAGTGTCCGTGCGTTTCGGGAAAACTCGTTGAATCGGCTTCTCTGAACTCGGGTCCGCTTTAGAATCCGGTTCCATGAAATCCCGGAGCAAGCTTCTGGTCATCGTGTTCTCGGCTGTCTCCCTTGTGGGGGGCGTGCTGGTGGCCGCCGAACCTGCCGAAAGGACCTACTGGGTCCAGCTGGTGCGGGGAACCACCGACAAGCAACCGCCTTCGAGCGACTGCAAGCCGATCGGCCCGAAGATTTCCAAGACCTTTCTTCCCGTGTTCAAGTGGAGCCATTACTGGGAGATGAACCGTCAGGAAGTGAAGGTCGCGGTGGGGGACAAGAAGATGGTGCGACTGAACCAGCAGCGATCGATTGAAATCGACCTGACGAATATTACGAAACGGAAGGTGACGGCGTTCGAGGGCGACAAGCCGGTGTTCAAGGTTGTCGATCCCATCGGCAACGCGATGTCGATCATCGGCGGGGACAGGGACACCAACAGTTCGTGGTTCATCGTGGTTCGCCGAGACAAGCCCTCGGACGGAATCTGACGGCGCAGAAGCCTGTTCAGTCCTCGGTGCGGGCATTCTGGGCCATCGCTGTCTCGGCCCGGATCAGATCATGCAACGTCACCAGGCCGATCAGTGCACCGCTTTCTTCGGCGACGATGAGAACGATCTGGGTTTCAGATTCCACGAGCATGGCTTGAAGTTCCCGGACCGTCCGGTTCCGGGTGCAGGTCGTGATCTGGACCGGCATGGGAGGACGGATTTGGGCGCGGGCCGCCTCGGCTTCCTTCCGGGTCAGGATACCGGTCGGCTTCCCATCGGTGACGACGGGAAATTGCCGGTAGGGATGGTCCTTCAGAAGAGCTGCGACCGTTACCGGCGATAGATCGCGGGCGACAACCGGGTTGAAGTTTGTGATCGCGGACACCTGGAGGAGTTGCCAGCTCTCGAGGTCGCGCGGCGGGCGGACGTGCTCCAGCCGATGCCCTTCCTGGGCGAGCAGGGCGTCGTAGAAGTTCTCGCGGTTCATCTTTCGGCTGATCGCCTGACTAACCAGCGCACCGAGCATCAGGGCCGGAACGAGGGCGAACTCGTGGGTCATCTCGAACACGATCAGGATACCCGTCACCGGCGCAAACACGACGGCGCCGAGGCAGGCGCTCATGCCTACGACCGCGAGGGTCAGCGTATCGGCGCGTGAAACATGGCATTCCAGGCCCACCAGCCCGGCGATCAGGACGCCGGTCATGCCGCCGAAGAACAGCGTGGGTGAAAAAATGCCGCCACAACCTCCGAATCCGTAGCACGTGAACGTGGCCACGAATTTCGTGACTAGCAGAAGCCCGGCGATTTGCCATCCCAAGTCGCCGGCCAGCGCGCTGGACAGGTCGTCGTAGCCGAGGCTGAAGACCCCGAGATGTCCGGTCTTCCAGAACACCAGGCTACCCAGTCCCCAGGTCACCACCGCTCCGATGGCCGGAATCGCCATGCGGGGGAGCCTGGTTGGTTTCCTCATGCGCCCGCGCAGACCAAGGGATAGGCGTTGGAAGTAGACGCCCACCACGCTCGCAACGGCGGCGACCACAGGCGTGAGGGCATAGCCCGCCCACGACGGCGCCTCGACCCCGGTGAGCGTGAATGAAGGCTGCTTGCCGATGGCGGCGTGGACCACGAAGGCGCCGATGACCGACGCGAGAAGCACCGCTCCGAGAAGGCGGCTGTTGAGATCCCCGATGATCTCCTCGAGCACGAAGGTGGTCGCGGCGAGAGGAGTGTTGAACGCGGCCGCCAAACCTCCGGCGGCCCCGGCGGCGGCCGGGGAGTGCCGGGCCTGTTTCGGTTCGCCGGCCAGAGCGGCGAGGTTCGACCCCAAGGCCCCCGCCAGCTGCACGCTCGGACCTTCTCTTCCGAGGCTTGAGCCGCCGCCGATGCTCAGGATGCCGGCGACAAACTTCACCCAGACCACCCGCCAGGGGACGAATCCGAAGTCCTTCCAGAACGCGAGTTTCAGCTGCGGTATTCCGCTGCCGGCCGCTTCTCGGCAGAACGAGCTGAGCAGCCAGCCGACGACGAGGGACGATCCGACGATCAGGACAAAGCTCCCGACGAAAAAGGTCGCCGACGTTCCTTTCGACAAACGAACGAGGCCCATCTGGTAGACCCAGTTGATCCCGAGCTGGAATGCGACCGCCGCCAATCCTGCGCCAAGGCCGTAGACGCATGTGGCGAGGATGCCGCGCGAACGCGAGGGCAGTTTACCGAGGGCTTTTTGGAGCAGTGTTTGCAGGCCTAGAACCATCTTTTCCATGCGGTGAATGAAGGAGGCCGGTTTCGATCAGCGGAGCCAGAGGTCCGACTGCACGAGCCCGTGGTTGAAATGGTGCCGTCCGGCCAGACGGAATCCTGCCCCGCAAAGGAAAGGGTCCGGCGGTGTCAGCGACTTGGCGGACAAACCCGCGACCACCCGGAAAAATGCATACATCGAGGCCAATACCAGTTTAGCGCGGACCCGACGCCAACCTCGATCGGGCAGGCAGAAGTCGGACACGACCCAAGTGGCCGTTTCTGTCGCGGCAGCGGACGTCTTAACGATCAGGCTTTCCAGCTCATCCTGTTTGAAGCAGTCGAGGAAGAAGTGGGTCGCGACGAGATCATACCCGTTCCGCAGAGGGGCCCATGTCCTGACGTCGGCGTTGATGAACTCGACGCGGTTTAAATCGAGCCCGAGCCGGGCGAGATTCTTGCGCGCTTGGCCGATCATCCGAGGACTGCGTTCGATGCAGGTGGCTTCGATCCCTGGATTGGCCCGGAGCAGGGCACTGAGGAAGCGCCCGGGGCCTTCCCCGAGGATCAACGCCCTGCGGCATGCGGTCATTCTTGGGAGGAACGTTTCGCGGCAGCGTTGCAGGATGTTACCCGCCAGGACGGCCTCCATCCCGCGATAGACCGGCGCAAGCGTGTCAAAGCTCATGGCGGGTTGGGCGGAGTGCGAGCGGTTTCACGATTCCACCAGAGGCAAGCGGCGATCCCTCCGACGGCATACGCGGCCACATCGCGGACATCGGCGGTTCCGTGGTGGAACCACACCGGGCCGATGAACTCGCAGATTACCGACCAGACGACCAGGTGAAGACCCATCTCGCTCCAGGCCGGCGGGGCGTCGGTGGTTCGCAGTCCGGAGCAGCGCTGGATGAAGAGAACCAGCGGAAGCGCGGCCGGAATCAGCAGCAAGTCGTTGAAATGATCCCGCAGAAACGGCCAGCCGACCCGCGGTCTCAGCAACCAGCGGTTGACCGCGTAGGAGGCGATTGAGGCGAGGCAAAGGCTATCCCGATAATAGCCGAACCGCTTCATAACAGGGCCCACATCACAAACCCTGAGGCGGCCGCCAACAACAGCTTCAGCAGAACAACCATGGTGCAAGCTTAGGTTCGTCCCCGCGTCGGCCCAAGCGCAGATTTCGGTTCGTCCGAGCACGGTCGCGCGAAGCTGCCGGAGCTTTGGTTTGAAGGGCGGCAATTCATCCGGATGGTCGTGCGTCGACCGGATCCGCTAATGGCGCGGCTGCTTCTGTGCTTTCGGCGGGTAGGGCAGGAGGAACCGCGGGGACTGCCTTGGTCTTCAGAAGCTCCTCGGTGAGCTGGCAGGTCCTCACGGTCTGATGCCAGACCCAGACGATGCCGAAGCGGATGCCCGCCATGGTCAGCGCCGCGATCGGGCCCAGGACAAAATCCGTCAACATCAGGACCACGGCCGAGACCAGCAGCAGCACTCCGAGAACCAGTTCGGTCGCCATCGAGCGGACCTGTCTTGGGACGACCGAGCCGATGAACTTGTTCGTCCGGACGAAGGGCGAGCGATGGTCCCAGAGGCACTTGATCCAGCTCAGTCCGAAGATCCAGCCGAGCCCGATGTGCGACAGGAACGCGAGGGTGATCGCGCCGAGGCGGTGTCCTTCCCGACGTAGTCCGTAAAACATCGTGGCAAAACGGAACACCAAGTAGGTCATCAGCGTGAACCCGGAAAGGATCAGCAGATAGTGCTGGACCGGCGTGATCCGATCCATGAGCGCCAAGGGTGCCAGGATCAGAAGGGAAATGCTGGGCAGGAGGTTGAAGTTGAACCACGCCGTCATGTGGGCGAAGAACCCGAGCTTCTGCTTCCAGCCCAGTTCGCTTCCGAAGAGCAGCCGTTTCCAGTTCGCCTTCAGGATCTGCGCGTTGCCGAAAGCCCAGCGCCAGCGCTGTTTCTTGAGGCCTTCCAGGTCGTAGGGCATCAGGCCCGTGCCGATGTTCTCGTTCACGTAGATGGCGCGGTAACCCTTCACGTTCATGCGGAAGCCGAGCTCCGCATCCTCGGTGATCGTCTCGGTGCAGAACCCGCCGGTCGCTTCGAGGGCCTTCAGGCTGATGAGCGACAGCGTGCCCGTGGACGGCACGCAGCCGAGGCGGTTCGCCATGTTCATGTAGCTGGCGAAGAAGTGCCGGAAATCCAGCGCGAGCCCGAGGTTCGCGCGGTTGATGTTCCGGTAATGCTGCGGGAACTGCACCAATCCGATCGTGTCGTCGGTCACGTGGCGCAGCGCGCGGCGCAGGCAGTTCCGGTCCACCTGGTAGTCGGCGTCGACGACGAAGATGAAGCTGGCCGCCGGATTTATGAACTGCCGGGCCCAGTTCATCGCGCCCGCCTTGAAGCCGGCCATGTTCTCCACATGGAGAAAACGGAAACGCGGCCCGAGGGTCGCGCAGCAGGCCTCGACCGGACGCCAGAGCGTTTCGTCCGTCGTGTTGTTGTCGATGACGAGCACCTCGAAGTTCTTCCAGCGGATGCGCGCCAGACTCTTTAACGTGTCGATGAGGATGTCGGGCGGTTCATTGTGCGCCGGCACATGGATGGAGACGAATGGTTCTTCGTCGGTGAGAGACCGCGTCGCGGGACGCACCCACGGCAGGCGTGTCAGCACGGTTTGCAGCCCTAGGGTGAGACAATGGAGCAGGAAGTTGGCCCCGAGCAGCACGGCGTGGACTACGGGAAACAGAAGCAGGGTGGCCAGTGCGCCGACGGCGGCGAGGGAGAGGACGATTCTCCGGAACATACGGATCCTTTCGGCTAAGGGTTTGGCCCGGGAAGCACCCTGTTGGACAATCACCATCCGGCAATCCCGCGCTTCCCACCCGGCCTGACTCCCCGAGAACGGCGAATCCAGTCGAGCCCCAAAAGCCTATCACCCTTGGAACGGGCTGGGCTACCGATATTTTCCCTCGATCGGAATTGTTTCGGGAGCCGCCGCTCCGGATTCATTCGGGGGAGCGTTTCGATTCCAGTGCGCGGAAGAGCCTCAGCGTCGCGTAGTCGATGCGTCCGCCCAGCACTGCGTGGGCGCCGCTCAGCGTCTGCCAGCCGGCCTTGTCGAAGGCGGCCCGCATCTCGGCGGCCTGCTCCGGCGTGAAGAGGTTCGTGGTGTCGAGGTCTTCCCCGGCTTCGATCGCGGAGGCGAGGTGCTGCGAAACGGTTCCTTCGGTGATGCCACGGGCCCGGGCCACCCCGGCGACATCTAGCCCGGTGCGGAAGGCCCGGAGCGAATCGCGCACGGTGTCGGTCATCAGTTCGCCGCGCGACTTGGTCGGGCGAACGGGAGCGGACACCTCGTTGAACGAGTCGGAAAAAAGCTGCTTCGGCTGGACGCGCAGATGCGCCTCCACTTCGGCGATGAACTGGGCGCCATAGGCATTGGCCTTCGTTTCGCCCACGCCGGAGATGCGGCGGAAGTCGGCGGCGTTCTGCGGATACTGCCGGGCCATGAGGCGGAGCGAGGTGTCGCCGAAGACGATGTAGGGCGGGACGCCGGCCGCATCGGCCAGCTCCTTGCGCAGGCGGCGAAGCTTTTCGAAGAGCAGTTCGTCGCAGGTGATCTCGCCGGCCTTGTCGGACCGGGATTTCGCGGCGGCCATCGGGCGGGTCAGCGTGATCTTCCGGCGTTCCTTCAACGCGGCGACGCCTTCATGCGTGATCTCCAGGGTGGGAAACTGCCCCGCGCTTTGAGCGACCAGCCCGAGGCGCATCAACTCGCGGCCGATGGCGCCCCATTCGTTCCGCGTGTGTTCCTTGCCGATGCCGTAGGTGCTGAGTTCGTGGTGGCCCGATTGACGGACACGCTCGGTTTCGCCGCCCGTGAGCACGGCGATGACGTGGTTGAGACCGCAGCCGAAGCCGCTCTTCTGCCGGATGCGGACGATGCAGCTGAGAAGCTTCTGCGCGGCGATCGTGCCGTCGAAGCTCTGGCGCGGCGCGAGGCAGTTGTCGCAGCCGCCACAGTTCGCCTCGGGGAATTCCTCGCCGAAGTAGTCGAGCAGCATGACCCGGCGGCACTCGGCGCATTCCGCGTAGTGGACCATCGTCTGGAGCTGCGCGCGGGCGATGCGTTGCTCTTCCGGATCGGGCTTCTCGTCGATGAAGCGCTGTTGCTTCACCACGTCGCCGGGGCTGAAGAGCAATAGGCAATCGGCCGGAAGCCCGTCGCGTCCCGCGCGGCCCGTCTCCTGGTAATAGCCCTCGATGTTCTTCGGGAGGTCGTAGTGGATGACGTAGCGGACATTGGGTTTGTTGATGCCCATGCCGAACGCGACCGTCGCGCAGACGACCCGCGCTTCGTCGCGGAGGAACTGTTCCTGGTGTTTGCTGCGGTCCTCCTTGGAAAGACCGGCGTGATACGGCACGGCGCGGATGTTGTCCTCCGTGAGCTTGTTCGCGAGGGACTCCGTGCTGGCGCGGCTGGCGCAATAGATGATCCCGCAGTCCTTCTTCCGTTCGCGGATGAACTCCAGCACCTGCTGGTAGCCGGCCGACTTGGGCGCGACGCGGTAGGCGAGGTTGGGCCGGTTGAAGCTGGCGACGTAGACGGCCGGCACTTCCAGTTGGAGCTGCGCGACGATGTCCTCGCGCACGCGGCCCGTGGCCGTGGCCGTCAAAGCCATGAACGGCACGCCGGCGATCTTGGACCGCAGCTCGCGGATCTGGCGGTATTCGGGACGGAAATCGTGGCCCCATTCGCTGATACAATGGGCCTCGTCGACGGCCACGCAGGCCACGCCCCAGCGGTTCAGGTCGTCGATCATCGAGCCGAGCATGAGGCGCTCGGGCGCGAGGTAGAGGAGCTTGAACTCGCCCTTGTTCAAACCGCGCCAACGCTCGCTGCGTTCCGCGTCGGAGAGCGAGGAGTTGAGGAACGTCGCGGCCACGCCGCTGGCCTTGAGCGCGTCCACCTGGTCCTTCATCAGGGCGATGAGCGGCGAGATGACGACGGTGAGGCCGGGCCGGACGAGGGCGGGAAGCTGGAAACAGAGCGACTTGCCGCCGCCGGTGGGCAACAGGGCGAAGACGTCCTTGCCCGCGAGCGAGTCGCGGATGATGTCCTCCTGCAACGGCCGGAACGCCGTGTAGCCGAAGACCTCCTTGAGCGGGGTCAGGAGATCATGCTGCGGAATGGCATCGGCGGACGGCACGCGGAGGTTCTAGCGGCTGGGAAACGGCGAGGGAAGAAGGGGAATGACCAATCATCCCAAGCTCAACGACCCGGCTCGCGAGTCGCGCCGATTGCAGGCCGGGTTATCTGTCAGCGCATGGAGGGCGCAAGGTTGCGGCTCTCTCATGCTCAAGTGCCTCGGTGGGCAACTCATAACGCCGAGCGACGTTCAACAGGCAATCAATCGTCACACGCTTCAGGAACGCCTTCAGACGCTCTGGATCGGTGTGAATCTCAAGAAGGTGATTTGTATCAACCTCGACAGCAATCGGCAGGTCTCCGTGCTTCTTGTTGATGGGCTGATAGTGCGGCTCGCTCTCGGTCTTGAGTCCGTAGCGGATGATAAGGCCCACCCATCGAAATGGTGCATCGGGAAACCAACCTGAACTGATGAGAACTGACTCTAGCTCATCACGGACTCCAGCCATAGCCTGACAATCATTCTTCAACTGCGCCTTGACCAGCGCAACGCCTCCGAGAACGAGTTTGCGATTGTGCGCCATGATGTGCGTAGCGGTCTAACGTTGGGTTCACCGGCAGATTGCGGTTAAGCACGGTGGGGAATGCGCGGCCATAGCGGCAGGGGAAACCAGCTGTCGAGAAAGGTGTTTGGTCTCATTCAGCCACGGATTTGAGGCGAAACGAGGCATTAAGGCAGGTAGGGCGAAGGCTCCCGCCGAGCCGCCTTGTGGTCTTCAGCCAACAGGAAGGTTTCTCGTGGGAAGCTCGAAGCGAACGGTGGCCAAATGTCTGGCCGCTGTGACCCGGAGGATTTTCGGAAGTGCAGCGGCGGCTCGGCCGGAGCCTTCGCCCTACCTTGGCCGTAGGCCGGGCATCACTGCCCGGCGAGTGGGTGTTGCTTCACAGTTCATCGCGCAGAAGCACCAACTGGCCGCGCGAGGACGCGCGGCCTACGAAGGCTCGGCAGGAGGTGTTGCCACACGGGCATCGCCCTACCAGTTACGGTCGGATTCGTTGCCTTGCGGCTGATTGGCCTTTGGCCTTCGGGCCTCGTCATTCCGCCGGGTTTAGGCGGTTTCGCCGTCGAAGGGGGCGAGTTCGGCGGCGGTCTTTTCCCATTCGGCGGTGGCGACGGGGAGGCGGTCCTGGAGTTCGGCGAGTTCGCGGTTGAGCGCGGTGGCGTTGCCGCCCTTGGAGTAGCTGTCGGGCTTTTCAAGTTCGGCCACGATCGACTTCTGGCGGGCTTCCAGCTTGTGGATCTCGGCTTCGAGCTGCTTCACGCGGCTCTGGAGTTCGCGCTTCTGTTTGGCGCGGGCTTCGCGGTTCTCGGTTTCGAGGCGCTTGGCTTCCTTGCGGTCGGCGGGCGGCAGAACGGGCGCGGAATCACGCCGGCCGCTGCTGGGCTGGATGACCTTGTCGCCGGCGGTGAGGCCGCCGCGTTCGGTCTGGGCGGTCTTGTCGAGGTAGTATTGGTAGTCGCCGGGGTAGCGGGTGAGTTTGCCGCCCCGGACGTGGATGACCTGGTTGGCGAGGGCGCGGATGAAATGGACGTCGTGGCTGATGAAGACCAGCGTGCCCTGGTATTGCTTCAGAGCCCCGACGAGGGCGTCGATGCTGGGCATGTCCAAGTGGGTGGTGGGCTCGTCCATCAGGAGGAAGTTGGGCGGATCGAGCAGGAGTTTGACGAGGGCCAGACGGCTCTTCTCGCCGCCGCTGAGGACCTTGACCTTCTTGAACACGTCGTCGCCCCGGAAGAGGAAGCTGCCGAGGATGGTGCGGACGGCCTGTTCGGTGACGCGCTGCGGGGTGTCGAGGGCCTCGTCGAGCACGGTGCGGGAGGCGTCGAGCATGTCGAGGCGGTATTGGGCGTAGTAGCCGACGCGGACGTTATGGCCGAGTTCGCGGGCGCCCGACTGGGCCGTGATGGCTCCGGCGAGGAGCTTGAGGAGCGTGGACTTGCCGGCGCCGTTGGGCCCGACGAGGACGATGCGTTCGCCGCGTTCGATGCGGGTCTCGATGCCTTCATAGATGCGGTTGGTGCCGTAGGCGAAATGGATGTCGTCGAGCGTGATGACCTTCTGTCCGCTGCGCAGGGGCTGCGGGAAGGTCATGGCCATGGTGGGGCCGTTGCTCTCGGGGATGTCTGTCATCTCCTCGCGGATGCGCTCGATCTGCTTGAGCTTGCTCTGGGCCTGGGTGGCCTTGGTGTTCTTCGCACCGAAGCGGTCGACGAATTCCTGGAGCTGGTCGATCCGGCGCTGCTGGGATTTCTGGGTGGCGAGGGCGGTCTGTTCGTTGGCCGCGCATTGGACGAGGTAGGAATCGTAGTTGCCGGTGTAGCGGTTCAGTTTCGACCGGCGGATCTCGACGGTGTGCGTGCAGAGCCGGTTGAGGAATTCGCGGTCATGGGAAATGACCATCAGCGCGCCGGGATAATACATGAGGTAGTCCTGGAACCAGATGAGCGTCTCCAGATCGAGATGGTTCGTGGGTTCGTCTAGCATCAGCAGGTCCGGTTCGTCGGCGAGCAACCGCGCCAGATGCGCGCGCATGACCCATCCGCCGGAGAGTTCCTTGCTCGGGCGGTCGTAGTCGGATTCGCGGAAGGACAGGCCGGCGAGGATGCGTTTGGCCTTCGCAAGCATCTGGCCGTCGACCATGTGGTGTTCGTCGTGGCCGGATCCGGGCAGGACGCCGGTGGCGACTTCGAGCACGGTCTCGTCGCCCGCCGGCGCGGTTTCCTGGGGGAGGAATCCAACCCGGGTGCCGCGGATGACGGCGATGTCGCCTTCGTCGGACGATTCCTGGCCGAGGAGGATCTTGATCAGCGTGGTCTTGCCGGCGCCATTGGGGCCCACGAGGCCGATCCGCTCGCCCTCGGTGATCGAGAGCGAGGCTTCTTCAAACAAGGTTCTTCCACCCAAAGTTTTTGATAGTCCGGAAAAGGTCAGCATTTCTGAAAGTAAGACTAGAGGACGGCGAAGTCTTTCAGCCAGCTTAAGGTTGCGGCCTTTGAACTGGCTTTGGAGGCAGCGCCCCGGATTTTGCATTCCACCGGGGGAGAAACATCCCTGTCGTCCTCCGATAGCGCTGGTAGTCACCGCTGAACGCCTTGGCAACCTCGCGCTCCTCCGCCAAGGCCAGCCGCCAGTAGACCCAGAGCAGGATGGGAAACATGACGAGAGTGGGGAGCGTCGGCCAGTTGGCCAGGCTGCCAATGAGGAACAGGAAGAAGCCGGTGTATTGCGGATGGCGGATGCGCCGGTAGAGCCCTTCGCGGACGAGGCCGCCCTTCGCCCGATGCACCTGCCGCCAGCCGAGCAGGGCGATGAGGCCGCCCAATGCCACCAAGGCGTTTCCGACCACGGTGAGAGCGACCGCTCCGGTTTCTCCCCAGCCCAGGAGATAGGCCCACGCGTGTCCGTGGAAATGGTCGCTGGCGAACTCCGTCTTTCCGGTCAGCCACGCCAGGCCATACATCGTCAGGGGCAGCCCATACATCTCCGCGTAGAGCGCGACGACGAAGGCCTGTGCGAGCCCGAGCGAACGCCATTCTGTCCGGCTGCGGGGCCTGAGGACGCCATAGATGAATCCGCCGGCGAGAAGCAGATAGAACGCGACAAGCCACCCGTTGTGGTAGTCGACCTGGAACACTTCGGACAGCCGGTCAAGCATGGCGGATGGCAGGGGATGTTCGCTGAAAACAAAAACGCCGCCGGGGTTTCCGGCGGCGTTGTCAATTCTAGCAGAGGAAGCTTACCAGCTGACGGCGGACTTTTTGCCCTGCTTGCTGATCGTCTTCTCTTCCTCCCACACGGCGAGACCGTCGCTGGTGGCGAGGGACATCTGGAACACGTAGGTGGACTCGCGGAGGTTTCCCTGCGCGGCGCGGTTCTCGATGATCTTGCCGGAAAGCGTGTAGTCCGGGCGGGTGGCGACCTTTTTGGTGCTGAGGAATTCCTGCTCGCGCTTGGCTTCGGCCGCGAGCGGGTCTTCGGCGCCGCCGAGTCCGGCGGTGATGTCGGCCACGACCTTGCCGGTGCCGAGGAGGGCGACGCGGATCTTTTTCACGATCATGTCGGTGTCGATCTGGGCGCCGGTGCTGTTGACGATCCGGCTGATGGCCAGGATGGATTTGCCGTCGGGTCCGGAGGCCTTGAGCTTGCCGGCGTTGACCTGCTTCTCGATGAGGGAATTGATCATGGCTTCGGAGGCCATGTTCCAATCCTGGATGTTGATCTGGCCGACGTTGCTCAGGGTGCGGTTGCTGTTCGGGTCGACGTAGGTGGCCTGCGGGGTGGCGCAGCCGGCGAACAGGGCCGCAGAGGCGGCGGCGACAAGGGAGGTGGAGAGGAGACGGTTCATGGAATTCGTTTCGATTCGGTTACTTGGCGTTTTCGTAGAGCTTCAGGCGGAAATCCTTGGCGGCGGGGTTGGGCGCGATGCCACTGATGAACATCGATTCCTTGCCTTCGATCTGGCGGGTGATGGCGACCGAGGTCGGGCCCTCGAGGAGATTGCCGCTCTGGTCGAACCACTCCCATTTATAGCTGAAGCGATGGAGGCTCCGGGTGGTGTTTTGCAGTTCGGCCTGGACCTTGAGGAAGCCGCCCGGACCTTCGGTGGCGTTGACGCCGAGCACCTGCACCTTGCGGGCGAGGGACGAATCGGTGATGACCCGTTTCTCGGCCACCATGTTTCGCTGGTAGCTTGGCTGGGCGGTTTCGGTGGTGTTGACGGTGTTGCAGCCGGCGCCGGCGAGGCCGATGACGGCGGCAACCAGGGGGAAGATGTTCTTCATTTGAGTTTGATGACGTTGACGACGAGCGGCGTGCCCGGACCGACGGACTTGACGAGGATCAGGGTGGTCGAATTCGGTTCCACGGCAACCCCGGTTTTCTGGCCGTTGGCGGCCGCGATATCGAGCTTGCTGTCGGCCGGGGTGGGGAAGGAGCAATACTGGAACTCCTTGGGCAGCGTGGTCCAGGTGCGGGTGTCGGCGATGTTGACCGCGGCCTGGGTGGCGGCGGTCGCGACCTTGGAGAGCAACCCGGCGATGGCGCCGCCCTGTTCGGCGGCCTGGTTCACGAAGTAGGATGCGGTGGCCTTGATCGTGGTGGAGAGAAGCGTCTTGGTGATGACGGAGGGCAGCTCGTCCTTGAAGGCTTGGCCGATGACTCCATCCATGCTCGCGAGCTGGGTGGTCGTCTCGGTCGCGCCTCCGGCGGTGACGTTGAGGGCTGGGACGAAGTTGGCGTCGAAATCGAGCTTGGGGAACGCCGCTCCGACATACGGCACGCGGCCGGAACCGAGGAAGAAGACGGGAATGTCGAGGCGGAGCTGGCCCCGGGCCGGCGCGCTGCCGGTCTCGAAGATGACGTAGGTGCGGGCGGGCATGGGTTCGCCGTTCGCGGCCTTCTCGGCGAGGGCGAGGTCGGCGTTGATGTATTTGTTCTCGCCGGACAGGCCCTTCACGCGTTCAAAGGATTTGTGGGCGCGTTCCAGGTCGCTGCCGCCGGTGGAGAAGGTCAGGAAGTAGAGGCCGTCGAGATACACCGGGAACGGGTTCACGTAGTCGGCGTAGATCTTGAGCGTGTCGAGCGGCGCGTAGTTGTCCTTGAGCAGGCCGCTGACCTTTGGATCGGTCTTGGCCTGTTCGACGCTCTTGCTCTCGTTTTTCTTCTCGTCTCCGGCCTTCTTGATCTCCGCCTCTTCCTTCTCGATCCGCTTCTTGTTGTTCTCCACCGCGTCCTGCTGGCGTTGGTAGGTGCGGATGAGTTCCGGGCGGGCCTTGTCGGACTGGCCGAGTTGGAGGTAGTTCAACGCCTTGTAGGTGTTGACCATGACCTTGTCGTAGTCGCGGCCGGTGTAGGGGAGGTTGGCCTGGTTGGAGAGAATGGCGCCCGTTTCGGAGGTGACGCTGGTCTTGGCCTTCTGGTCGTAGGCGTTGATGAGATCGTCGGCCTGTTGGAAGGCTTCGATGCTCTCGGGAATCTTGCCGGCGGCGCGCAATGCGGTGGCTTGTTCAAGCTTGTAGACGAGACCATCCTTGCCGGCCTTGGCCTTGTCCGCCTTCTGGGTGAAGTCGGTGGCGGCGGCGGCGTAGTTGCCGCTCTTCCAAAGATTCTTCGAGTCGGAGGTCTTCTGCTCGTAGGTCTGGCAGCCGGTCAGGGCCGCCGCCGCCAATGCGAGTGCGGCGAGACACAGAGGGTGCGCGGGGATTCTCATCAGGTTCTTGGTTTTGGATTCTCGGACGGAAAAGCGTGGGGGCATCGGGTTGCGAGGCTATTTGCGGATGACGGCGCCTTCGGCGATGCCCCGGTCTTCGATGACTTCGCCCTTGGACATCTTGGGAAGGATGTCAGTGATGCGGACCTTGCCGATTTCGACCTCTTCTTTGCCGAGCACTTCCTTGGTGTCGGGGTCGATCAGTTCCTTGCCGACGGCGAAGACGCGCCAGACATCGCCCTTGGCGACTCCCGAACCTTCGCCCCGGTTGATGGTGACGGTCTTGTCGGTCTTGGCGATGACCTTGGCCGGGAAGATGACGTCGGCGATGCGGGTGGCGGCCCATTCGGCGGAATCCTTGATGACCGTGCGGATGAGCGCGTCGGTGGCTTCGGAGTCGTTGCCGGCTTCGTTCAAGGTCTGTTGCGCGTCGGTGGTGCTGATGGAATTGGCGGCGGATTCAAGGAGCTTGCCCGAGCTGGTCTCGTAGATCTTGGTGATGAGGGAGAGGCGGATGGTGCGTTTGGTCAGGGTCTTGTTGACCAGCTTCTGCACGAGGCGTTCGGTCTGGTCCTCGTAGTCGTCGACGGTGAGGACGGCGAGATACTTGGTGTCGGCGAGGTTGAAGCCCTTGGCCTTGTCGGGATTCAGGGCCTTGGCCTTGTCGTCGTCGGTGATGAGGTCCTTGATGTCGCTGCGGGAAACGATCTGGAATTTCCGGGTGGCGTTGAGGCGGTCGATGAACTGCTCGTTGAGCGACTGCGTCATCTGGTCGACGGAGAGCGACTTGCCGGAGCGGGCCAGCTTGGCGGCGATGGCCGGAACGGCCTTCACAGGACCGACACCGAGGGTTTCGCGCTGGGCAAAGGCCGAAGTCGCAACGGTGACGGCGGCGACGGCGATGAGGGAACGGAGAAGTGTCTTCATGGAATGGGAAATCGGTTTCGGAGGAGGCGCCGGTTCAGTTCTTGTTCTTCACCTGGATGTTGGCGCCGTCGTAGAGGGACTTGCCCTTGATGTCGACCTTGTAGCCGCTCTGTTCGAGCATCTTGGCAAAGCCTTCGATCGCCTTCACTTCGGCATCGGTCAGCTTGCGGTCCTTCTCCAAGGCTTGGAGGAACGCGACGTTGTCCGTCCACCGGGCGTAACCAGCCTCGCTGAGCTGCATGGTGAAACGGAGCTTCTGGCCGGGCATGGCGTTGATCATCTGTTCGACCGGACGGTAGCCCTCGCGGGTGATGCGCAGTTTGTTGAAGCCGGGCGGCAGCTTGATCGTGGCGGGAGTCGTGCCGAGAACGACGCCGTTCGCTTCGACCGTGGCGTTGGCGAGCAGCACTTCCACGGGCTCGGAACCTTTGATGACCTTGCCGTCGGGGCCGACTTGGAGATCAGGCAGCCGAAGTGGATTCTGCGTCAAATCGACGGGGACGGTGGCGATGGAAACATCGACCAAGGCTGGTTTGGAGACTTCGGTCTTGGCGATCTGGGAAACCTTCGCGGGAAACGCTTTCAGCAGCCCGGCTACGGCGTCGTCGACCAGTTCGTTGAAGATCTCGGTCGATTCCTGCCCGGCCGTCTGGGTGCCGCGCATGTTTTTAGAAACCTTGATGGTGTCGCCGGCGAGCGCGCCGCCCTCACCGGCTTCGATCAGCTTGTAGGTGACGCGCATGGTGTGGACGTCGCTCTTCACGTTGAGATTGCCGTCGTTGAAGGTGCGCGAGTCCTTGGCCACGGACGAAAGCGCGGCGTAAAGGATGAAGTCGACGCCGAGATTCTGCGACAGACGAAGGGCGGAAGTGCGTTCGCTCAGGAGCTGGTCGAGATTGGCGCCCTGGCCTTCTTTGGCGATCGCGTCGGTCACGACTTGACGGCTGAGAAGCGTCAGGCCTTGGCCGGCGGCGCGGCTGAGCAGCAGGTCTTCGAGGAGCATCGCCTGCTTCTTGTATTGTTCACCGGCGCGGTTCTCGACGACGAGGGCGGCCTTGCGGACCGGAGCCGCCGCTTCGGCGGCTTGGACGCCCGACGCGATGGCAACCACGGCCGCAGTAATGGAGAAAAGCAGACTGAAACGTGTGAGTAAATTGGCCCGAGATGTCATGGTTTTTGGACGGAATCGCTATTGGCTGCATTGGAAGCCGCGTTGAACGTCGCCGTCAGTCAGTTCAGTTAAAGGCCTTGCGGCAGACCGTCAAC
>CANJSG010000076.1 GCA_947476875.1 Verrucomicrobiota bacterium
AACAGCTGGATTGATTACGTGGACGGAGAGCCACGCCGGGATTTTTGTTCCGACCGCCGAAGTGCTCGCCGAGGCGCAGGCGATTCAGAACCAGTTCGCCGGGTTGCGAGACCCAAAGGCTGAATATGAAGAGGCGGATGCCTATGTCATTGCCTTGGCGAAATTGCGTGGCGGGATTGTGGTGACTCAGGAAACCCCGGCAGCGGAGAAACGTAATCCGAAGCGCACGCATTTCATTCCTGATGTTTGCCGCGAGTTGGGCATTTCGTGCATCAGCCTTCTCGGTTTGATGCGCCGCGAGGGGTGGAAGTTTTGATTCTTCGTTGTTCATGAGCAATCCCACCGCCCTCGTTCAAAAACTTTGGAACTATTGCAACATCCTGCGGGATGATGGCCTGTCCTACGGCGACTACGTGGAGCAGTTGACGTTTCTGCTGTTCCTGAAAATGGCGGATGAGCAGTCGCGTCCGCCGTTCAACAAGCCGTCGCCCATCCCCAAGGGCAAGGACTGGCCGGCGTTGCTGGCCAAGGATGGCGACGAGTTGGAGATTCATTATCGCCATACGTTGGAGGAACTCGGCAAGCGCTCGGGCATGCTCGGCGTCATTTTCCGCAAGGCGCAGAACAAGATCCAGGACCCGGCCAAGCTGCGCCGGCTCATCGTGGACCTGATCGACAAAGAGCAGTGGTCTTCGCTCTCCGCCGACGTGAAGGGCGACGCCTACGAGGGCCTGCTGCAAAAGAACGCCGAGGACGTGAAAGGCGGCGCGGGCCAATACTTCACGCCGCGCCCGCTCATCGCCGCGATGGTGGACGTGGTCGCTCCGCAGCCGGGGCAGGCCATTTGTGATCCGGCGTGCGGCACGGGTGGTTTCCTGCTCGCGGCGCATGATTACCTGGCGAAGCATCATGCGCTCGACCGGGCGCAAAAGAAGAAGCTCAAGAGCGGCACGTTCTTCGGCATCGAACTGGTGGACAGCGTCACGCGGCTCTGCGCGATGAACCTCTTACTTCACGGCATCGGCGGGGAGTCGGAGGAGGATTTGCCGGTCGTGACCAAGGACGCGCTGGCCGGGAAGCACGGCGAATACGAGATCGTCCTGGCCAATCCGCCCTTCGGCAAGAAGAGCAGCGTGACCATCGTCAACGAGGCGGGCGAGTCGTCGAAGGAATCGCTCATCATCAACCGTGACGATTTCTGGGCGAGCACGAGCAACAAGCAGCTCAATTTCCTCCAGCACATCTTCACCATCCTCAAGCAGCACGGGCGCGCGGCGGTGGTGTTGCCGGACAATGTGCTCTTTGAAGGCGGCGCGGGCGAAACCATCCGGCGCGAACTGCTCAAGCAGGCGGACGTGCATACGCTCCCGCGCCTGCCCACCGGCATCTTCTACGCGCAAGGAGTGAAGGCCAACGTCCTGTTCTTCGACCGCAAGCCCGCGCAGGAAAAGCCGTGGACGCAGAAGCTCTGGATCTACGACCTGCGCACGAACCTGCACTTCACCCTCAAGGAAAACACGCTGAAGCGGAGTGACCTCGACGACTTCGTCGCCTGCTACCATCAGAAGAACCGGCACGACCGCAAGGAGAGCGAGCGGTTCAAGTCCTTCACCTACGAGGAGCTGGCCAAGCGCGACAAGGTGAACCTCGACATCTTCTGGCTCAAAGACGACGCGCTGGAAGAATCCGCCAACTTGCCCGCGCCGGAGATCATCGCCGCCGACATCACCGCAGACTTGGAAGCCGCGCTGGAGCAGTTCGCAACCATCGCGGAGGATTTGAAGTAGCGGACCGGACCGTCCGAACGACTCCAAGGGCTAGGCGAGACTTTTGGCAGTTGGTTTGATGTTCAGTGGTTGGTTGGACAGGTGACTGGGACCTGGCATCCGGAATCCGCCATCCGCCATCCGGCCCCGACTTCAGTCTTCCCCCTACTTCTCCGGCGCGATCCCGAACCACTCCCGCGCCGCCGCCGGCCGCACAAGATCCCGGTAGTTCGTGAAGACCATGCGGGGTGAGTTCCCCGCTTCCGAAGCCACCTGCGCCACGTTCTGGATCGCCGCCACCCGCAGGATCTGCTTCGACATGTTCGCGAACCCGCAGACTGGGCCCGTCGGCTTCCAGAGCGGTTGCAGCCATCGCTTCAGATTGTCCAGCACCTGCACAAGCCACCGGCTCGCCGTCTTCGCCTTGCCCGCCTTGATCTCGATGAACCCGTTGTCCAGACGCACCTCGGACCAGTCCGACCGCTGGATCTCCGCATGGCGCAATCCCGCGAACGCCCCGATCGCGCGGCCGTCGTTGTTCCTCGACCGTCCCGTCAGCTTCAAGCGACGCAGGAAATACTCGATCTCCGTTGGAGTCACCGCCGAGATCGGCCCCTTGAACGCTTCCGCGAAGCGGCCGAGGCGACACCGCAGATCCTTCAGGTAGACCGCGCTCATCCCGTCCCCTTCCGAGGGGGCGAGCAACTCGTCCGCGACCACCGGCACCGGTTTGCGCGGCATGCTCCCCGGATGCTTCTTCAGGAAAAACTCCACCTCGGCCCGCACATCGGCTAGCCGGGCCTCGTTTTTGAGCGGCAGGACGTTCAGATCCCCCTCGCAGAGTTTGGTGGCGACCGTCTCGGCCTCGGTGAGCGCGCGGTGATAGTCGCCGAACGCACGGCGGACCCAGTTGCCGTTGAAATGGTAGGCGACTGTGAACTGGTCGGACCCATCGGAGGGCGTGAGGTGGATTTTCACCACCACATGTCCACGTCTTACTGACACCGGAAACTGCGGCTTGGCCATGACGCCGTGCGCGTTGGTCAGTAAAATATCAGAATTCCAGCAAAACCCTCATCAAACCCCATTAGAAAGTGGTGGAGGCGGCGGGAATTGAACCCGCGTCCCCAACAGTTGAACCAGCCGCGACTACATGCTTATCCGGACGTATATTGTCGGCTGCGGGATAACGGCCCGGCACAAGTCCTGCAGCTTAGTCGGCGTGGTGTATCTCGGCGGAGTTGCGCGCCGTCTCCGGCTCCGCCCAGCCTGCTGTCAGCGTTCGCACCCCACCAGCAGGCGTCGTGGGACGAACGTCACAGCCTTAGGCTGCGAGGGCCAACTCTTCGTTAGCTTTTATGTTTTTGGTTCGGGGTTTAACGAGGCCAACGAACCGTCCTCGGCATGCCGCCTCTGGCGCCACCATCGGGTCGAAACCGGTGCGCCCCCACGAGAACGAGCGCCGCTAGAGTCGTGCCTCATCCTCGAACGGTCAAGGTTGGGTCGCAATGAATGCACACGTCCCGGCGGCTGCGCTCAAACGGTCTTGCCCGGGAGCACTGATGCGTTGCGCGCCCTGCCGTCGGCCCAAGTGCGAAGGCGGGAAATCTGTTCGTCCATGGTGCGGGCCAAGGGAACAGTCTGCCGCAGCGATTCGACGAGGTGCCCCATGGCGAGCTCAGACCCGGCGTAAAAGGCGTCGTAAAGCGCGCTGTTGATGGCCTCTTCGATCTCGGCGCCGCTGAAGCCAAGGCTGGCCTCGGCCAAGGCCGGCAGATCGAACCGGCCGGGTTCGCGGCCCCGGCGCACGATGTGGATGCCGAAGATCTCCGCCCGTTCCTCAGGACTAGGAAGATCGACGAAGAAGATCTCGTCGAGCCGTCCCTTGCGGAGGAGTTCGGCCGGGAGCTGGGAAATGTCGTTGGCGGTGGCGACGACAAAGACGGGGGCCGTCTTCTCCGAAAGCCAGGTGAGGAAGGTGCCGAAGACCCGGGCGGTCGTGCCGCCGTCGCTGTGGCCGCTGCCCTGGGAACCGGCGAAGGCCTTGTCGATCTCGTCGACCCACAGGATGGCGGGAGCGACTGACTCGGCGACGGCGATGGCGCGGCGGACGTTTTCCTCGGATGAACCGACAAGGCTGCCGAACATCCGGCCCATGTCGAAGCGGAGGAGCGGAAGCTGCCAGTGGGACGAGACGGCCTTGGCGCAGAGACTTTTTCCGCAGCCTTGCACGCCCAGCATGAGGATGCCGCGCGGCGACGGCAGGCCGAAAGCGCGCGCCTTGGCGTTGAAGGCGAGGGAACGTTTGTTGAGCCAGTCCTTGAGCCCGGCCATGCCGCCGACGGTCGAGAAGGATTCGGTCGTCGCGCAATATTCGAGCAACCCGCTCTTGCGGACGATCTGCTGCTTTTCGGCGAACACTTCATTGACGTCGTCACCGCTCAGCCGCTGGTCCTTGACGATGATGCGGGCGAAGACGTTCTCCGCCTCGCCGAGCGTCAGGCCGAGCGCGGCCTGGATGAGGCGTTCCCGACCGCCGGCATCCAGGTCGACGACGACCTGCTTGTGCTGGTGGAGATCGACGAGGATCTGGTCGAGCAGAGCCGAGAGATCGTCGCGTGAAGGAAGCGGGAAATCCAGGACGGTGACCTCCTTCTCCAGCTCGGGCGGAATCTCGAGGACGGACGACACGAGGATGACGGTCTTGAAGCTGTTGCGCAGGTTCAGCGCGATGTCCTTCAGCCTCCGGATGACGGTGACATGGCTGCGGGTGAGGAAGGGGTGGAGATCCTTGAAGATGAAAAGCGCGGGCTCGACCTGCTCGATCACCTGGTCGAGGGCGACGAGCGGATCGCGCGACGCGGGGTTGCGCGGCTTCTGCGACTGGATGGAAGTGCCCGCGACCGCGAGGCCGGAGCTGCAGGTCCACTCGAAGACCTTCTTGGAACGCCGCGCGCCGACCTCCTCGATGATCCGCTGCACGCGCAGTTCCTCGCTCGTGGTGATGTAGACGATCGGGTAGCGGGCTCGGATGAGCATCTCAAGTTCTTCGGCGAAGGACATGGCGTCTGGGCGTGGAGCGTGGTTCGTGACGGCCGAAGGGTGGGCCGATTCAGCGCGATCGGCGAGAAGGGACTGCGACGGGACGAGGCAGTCCCGGGGATCATCCGCGCCCGAAGAGACGCTTCCACCAGGGCGATGGCTTCTCGCCTGCCATCGATTCCGCCAGTCGATGCGCGACCGCTACGGGCGGTTTCTGGCCGGAAGCGTCGAAGCGGAGCAGCTCTTCCGGCGTTTCGAAGTCGTGCCCGGCGGAGGTCTCGGACTTCTGCTGGGAAACGGATTCGACGCCCGTCTTGTGGGTGAGCTTATTGTGCTTCGGGTTCATGGGTCAGGCGGTTTTGGCGAAGTGCTGGGTGAAGGCCTTCCGGGCCCGGTGCAGCTTGCCGCGGATGGCGTCGGCCGACTGGTCGGTCAACTCGCCTACCTCCTCGTAGGAAAGCTTGTCGTCGGCTACGAGCAGAAGGATGAGCCGGTATTCCTCGGGCAGGGAGTCGAGCGATTTCTGGATGCGCTGGCCGAGTTCCTTGGTCTCAAGGACGCGCAGCGGGCTTTCACTCCGCGGCGCCGCGTTCTCCAACATCCCGTCGTCGTCGGTGGAATGGATGTTCCGGCGGGACCATGAGGCCTGGAGATTCTGGCAGTGGTTGATCGCGATCCGGTAGAGCCAGGTCCGGAGGTTGGCCTCCTGCCGAAAGGAGCCGAGCTTGCGAAAGGCCTTCAGGAAGACGTCATGCGTGGCGTCCTGGGCCTGGGAATCGTCCGACAGGAAGCGGAGGCACAGGTAGTAGATCGCGCGCGAATGCTCCTCGTAGACCGAGGCGAATTCGCCGGCGAGTGCCGCGGGCACTTCCGTTGGTTCCAGGGGCTCCACGAGTGTGTCGGGGGAATCCATCAAGCGTTGGACCACTCCGGCAAGAAAGAATCACGTGGCGAATGACGAAGGTCCTTCCGGAAGGGCAAGAAGGCCACAGGCCAAAACATACGAGGAACATCAAACAACCGGGCTTGAGCGGCGAAGGTCGAAACAGCTTCGGCCTTTGGCCTTCGCGCTTCGGAATTCCCCCGGGCGTCACTCCGACTTGCGGCTGACGCGCTCCGGGATGTGGGCCCGGCTCATGGCGGTGTCGAAGCTGATCAACGTCCTCGTGTAGAGGTCGCGCAGGCAGTCGTCGAAGAGGACCATGCCGTCGCGCCGCCCGGTCTGGATGACGTTGTCCAGCTGGTGGAGCTGGTTTTCGCGGATGATGTTCCTCACGGCGTTGGTGGCGATGAGGAGTTCGTAGGCGAGAACACGCCGTGTCCGATCGACCGACGGGAGGAGCTCCTGGGCGAGGATGCCCTGCAGGTTGTTCGCGAGTTGCAGCACGATCTGCCGCTGGGCCGCGCCTTCGAAGACTCCGATCATCCGCTCCAGCGCGAGGGACACGTTTGGCGAATGCAGCGTCGCAAGCACGAGATGGCCCGTCTCCGCCGCGGTGAGGGCGGTGGCGATGGATTCGTGGTCGCGCATCTCGCCCACGACGACGACATCGGGATCCTGTCGCAGCACGTGGATCAGCGCCCGGTTGAACGAATGCACATCGGTCAGCACCTCCTGCTGGACGATGATGGCGCGGTTGTTCTCGTGAACGAACTCGATGGGGTCCTCGATGGTGACGATCTTGCAGCGCCGCTCGCGGTTGATGAGGTCGACGAGGTAGTTGAGCGTCGTCGTCTTGCCGGCTCCGGTCGGGCCGGTGACGAGCACCAGTCCGGAAGGCCTCCGGGCGACATCGTCGATGCGCGGCGGCAGACCCAGGTCTTCGCGGGCGAGGACGGCCTCGCCGCAAAACCTGAAGCTCATCTCGGCGTGTCCGTTCCGCCTGTAGAACGTGATCCGGATGCGGCCGGCGACGGGATGGCGCCGGGAGATGCAGAGCTCCCACTCGGTCTCGAACTTCGCGAGCTGCCCCGGGTTCAGCAGCACCCGGGCGATCTCGTCCAACTGCGCTTCGGTCAGCGCGTCGGCGTCGGCCAGGAGGATCTCGCCGTTGACGCGATAGGTCGGTGGAACGCCGGCGACGAGGTGGAGATCGGAAGCGCTGCATTCCTTCGCGGCCTCCAGATACGGGTCGAGGATGCTCGGCGTCATTTTGGAAAGGTCTGCTTGAACCATCCGGCCAGCCGTTGGAACGCGCCGGGGTTGCCCAGTTCACGCCGGACGTTCTGGGCGTCCACGTTGTGCGGATCGAGCTCGAAGGCCTTGGCCAGCGACGCCTCGGCGGCCTGGACCAGTCCGATGCGGACCTCGCAGAGCGCCGCCAGGGTCCAGAGCTGCGGGTTCGTCGGATTCCATTCGAGCGCCTGGCGGACATGTTTCAACCCGAGGGTGAACTGCCGGTAGAACATCCTCATCCGGGCGGCGAGCCAGGCATAGAGCCACTGGCCCGAGGTCATTTCCAGGGCGCGGGAGATGCAGTCTTCTGCGCCGGGATCTTTGCGCGCCAGAAAGACGTCGCCGCGCGCGAGCCAGAGGTAAGGACTGTCGGAGCGCTCTTCAAAAGCCGCGTCGGAGAAGGCGGCCGCGGCGTCGAGATCCCCGAGACGGGCGAGGGCGACGCCCTTGGCGGCGAGGAGTTCGGGTTCGCGGGGAAACTTCTCCATCGCCTTGTCCGCCCAGATGCTGGCTTCGCGGAACTCGCCCAACTCGATCAGCGAACGGACCTGGCCGATCCACGCGGCCACGTTGGAGGAGTTGAACTCGAGGACGCGTGCGAACCAGCGCAGCGCATGGTCGAAGCGGGCCTGGGCGAAGGCCGCTTCCGCGTCGCCGAGGAAACGCCGTTCATCCGAGACGGAGGCGGTGCCCGTCGACCGTTTCTCGGACTCGTCGCCCAATTCAAGATTGCTGAAGCGGCTCATGGCAAAGACTGCGCCCGTCCGAACCAGTGCCGGAACGCCCGGCCGACAAGCGCCCGATGGGGGACCTGCGCGGCCTGGAGAAGCAGTGATTCGACCTCGGGGTTGCGTCGTGTGTTTATCTCGGTGGGCCAGATGAACCAAACCTTTTCGCCCAACGCGAGCGTTCCCTGCGCCGGCATGCCGTAACGCGAGGGAAGCACGCCGTCCCGCGTCCGCAGGTGCATCGGACCGAACTCGATCCGGCTGCCCCCAACGGCGAGCACTTCACCGACTTCGAAGTCGCTGCCCATCGAAAAACCGGGAACCCGCCGTTCGGCCGGCTGGCACGCGATGAAATCGCCGACACGGACGTCCGCAGGATCGGTCAGCCGCGACACGACGATGACCTGGCCGCCCACGTCCAAGGGAAGAAACAAGTGTTCGCCGACGAGGAGGCAGGCCTGGAAGTAGAGCAGCAGCGGAGCGAGCAGCGAGCCGATGCGCAGTAGCAGCGTGCGATCGACCGTTGCGCGGTGGACCAGGCAGACGAGCCCGGCCGCATGAACCCCCGCCGCCAAGGCCAGCGCACCCGTTCCCAAGGGAAAGCCCGTGGCCGCGATTCCGAGAGTCACGAGAAGCGGGTGGATCCCGAAACTCCAGCGGGCGAGCCCGGGCCGCCCGACAAGCCAAAACCCGGCGCCCGGCACGACCAAACCGGCAAGCCAACCCTTCCAGCCGAGCCGCGAGCCTGCGAACACCACGCGCGGTTGCAGCGAAGGGAACAGGCATTCCAACCGCCCGAGCCATCGCGAATACCAGCGGGCCCGTGGCGGATAGAAGGGTGAAGAGGGTCCGTTCATGGGCCGGAGGTGGATTGGCGGAGCATGCCCCGAATCCGCCGACTTGGCGACCGGAACATCGACCGGAAAGGAAGCAGGGCCCGACCGAAACCCGGCCGGGCCCGCCACCTCGACTCGGCGGAAGTCGTCCTCACACGACGGCTCCGCATGACTGCTACCAACCGAAACTCGCATCCACACCGCCATGTCGTGGCGCGGGCGAGGTTCCGCTCTCTCCCCGGCATCGGGGCCAACGGAAGTCCGCACTTTCTGGATGATGACCGGTGCATCGGGTGAAAACCGGGCCGCCGCCGATGCGCATGCCTCGATCCAGTCCTAATGACCCGCTTCCCCATCTCAGTCCCCTGGCGGCATTCCGGGGCCACGGTGTTCCCGTGGCAGGCCCGTCTTCAGCGCGGCGGTGTTTTTACCGAATGCATTGGCTCCGCCCACGACAGAGTGGCCGGATGAAGTCGCCTCATACACCACCGCCGCGCTGAAGGCGGGCCGGAGGATGGATTGGGGGAGGGACGGCATGGGGTTCTGAGTTTCAGACCGAGGCCACGCCCATGGCTCACGGGGAATTCTCAAAGTTCTTTCCTGCGGGGCTTGTTCGCCTCACGGCTTGGCGATGAATCCGTGGTGGAGTCCCATGTAGTAGGGCAGGAGGAAGACGGCGCCGGACGCGAGTTCGTTGCCCGCGCCTCCGGAGTCGAGAGCCCACGGATCGGTGTTCCACTGGCTGAAGTAGCGGTTTTCCACCGGAATGACCCGGCCGTCGACGAGGCGGCCGCGCGCCTGATCGTGCTGGCTTAAGAGGTCGCGGGCCTGTTCGGGCCGGAGAGGAGCGACGTCGAGCCGGTGGCTGTTGCGCAGCGGCCAGTTCATCCGGTCGAGCGGGAATCCCCGGAGAGTCGCCATCGAATCCTCCAACCAACGCGGACCCGGATCGACTTCGTGGGATCCCCAGACGCTCGTGACCGAGCCCCCGACCGCGGTCGCGGCATAGGCGAAGTTGAAGAACGGATTCAGCTCGGGCGCTTCGTTCCGCCAGTAGGCGTAGAAGGAAGCGCGGGCCATGTTCTTCAGCGGCTCGTCCTTCGAGTAGCGCAGGAGCGTGTAGAAACACATGAACGCCATCTCGTCGTCGGACTGGTTGCCGGAACCGGGGCCGAACTGGACTTTGGGGAACATCAGATTTTGCGCATAGCCGTGGCGGTCGATGAGTTCGCGGGCGACCGATCCATACTTCGCATCGCCGGTGATGTGCTGGGCGACGGCGAGGTAGCTGAGGATGCTGAGCGATTTCAGGCCGCGTTCGCCCCACCAGTCGGGATCGAGGTTGAGCGACTGCGGTCCGTAGAATCCCCACCGCGTCGTCTTGCCGTCATGGTCGACGAGGTTGAAGCCGTGGGTGATCAGGTGGTCCGTCAAATCGCGGACGACTTCACGCACGCGGTTCTTTTCTGAATCGCTGTCGGCACAGAAGTCGAAATAGAGCGGATAGAAAAAGTAGTGCCCGTCGAGCTCGTCGCTGCTGGTGTCCGATTTCCAGAACCACTTTCCGTCTGCGCTCCGGGGCCAACGCGGTTCGTAGACTTTCCAGAGCCGATCCCCCTTTTGCTCGGCGCGGTCGCGATCGATCCGGCCGACATTGGGATCCGGCAGTTCGGCCGACCGCACGGTGCGCGCGACATAGCCACGGGGCGGCGCGGGGGTTCCGCCCTGCGTGACCTTCTGGAGAAAACGCAGCGCTTCAAAGGCCTGCTTGGCCCGAACTTTGGCGGCCGCATCGCCCGTGGCTGCGACGGCGAAACATTCACCGGCGCCATACATCGCCGTCCACAGCCCGTCGTTGTCCGTGTCGTGCGTCGTTGCCGACGTCTTGTCGCCGGGCTTGGGCAGGCCTGCTTCCGCGACGAACCCGAACGGCGTGCGTTTGATGTGCCGTTCGATCTCGCCTTCGTAAACGGCCGCCTTTTCGGCAAACGTCATGGACCGCCGCTCAATCCAGCCGAGTCCGCCGGCCGTGACAAACCAGGCGTCGCCGTCCGGCGTCACCGCCACTTGTCGGATGTCGTCGTGCGGCAGCCAGCGCGGACCTTGGCGATAGTGGAAATGGCCGGCCTCCCACCGGATCGCACCCAGGCGGGTGCCAAACCAGACAATCCCATCCGGTCCGGCGGCCATGCCGGTAAACTCGTTCCACGGCAAACCATCGCGCCCTTCGTAGAACTTCCAACCGGCAGCGGTGCGGCAACCCACGCCGGCTTTCGACGCAAACCACAATTGCCCGGATGAATCGAAGGCCACACCAAGGACGTTGGTCGCGGCCCAGAGCCGGCCGCCGGAGTCGAACGGCCGGATCGGTTCCCATCCGGCACCGGCCTGTTGAAATAGTCCATGGCTGGAGGCGAGAACGAGCTGGCCAGAAGGCGATGCGGCGATCTGCTGGACTGTTACGCTTGGCGGCAGCGACACGGAACTGGACTGGTTGCCGGCGTGCCGAAGCAGCGCGGCCCGGGTGGCTACGAACGAATTCGAGCCTGCGTGGATCACTTGAACGACGTTACGCCAAGGAATGGCCGGCGCAAAAACAGGTTCGCCCGCGGAGTTTGGAAAGACGAAATCGCCGTCGCGCTCCGAGCGCCATGCCTTGCCAATTTCTGTCCACCGCGCTCCTTCGCGCTCAAGCCAGGCCCCGCCGGCGAACACCCTCGGTTTGCCGCCCACGACCGCCATCAACTGGGGCGACGCCATGTTGGTCGTGTGGTGGGAGACTTCCTGGATGAAACGCTGCGGAGCCGGAACGGCTGCTCCGATGACCCTGAAAGCGGTTAGACAGACCAGAACGGTGCCGAGCAGGTGACCGGGAGAACCTTGTGGAGGCATGCGGAAAGGCTCTCCAAGCGGTCGCGTATTGCAAGCCAGTCCATGGACTCAAGCGCGCCCGATTTCGAACGGCGAAAGCAAGTGAGAGTTATGGACAAAAACTGGGGGAAAGACACCTTGACCTGAAGAGTTCAGTCATCCATTACGAGGGCAGTTCTTTGATGGGCCTACCATTAGTTGTAGGAAATGCGTGAAAGTGCCTCCGATCACGATTGGAGGAGAATAGGGAAGCGGGTGCAGCTGGAAACGGCTTAATCCCGCGCGGTTGCGCCGCTGTAGCGGGAGACGAAAAGCCTCTGAAGCCACTGACCCGAACGGGATCGGTAAGGCGGGCCGAGTAGGATGACCCCGGAGCCAGAAGACCTGCTTTCACACACTCATCCGTCCGGGCCGTAGCCCGGACCAACGGTCCCGCCAAGGACCGGATGGGGCGATCGGGCTGGCCGTTTCCAGTCGCGGGCGTCTCGTCATCGCCCGCGTGGAGAACGGCGTCTTTTCGCCGCTCCACGCACCGTGTCGCGTTGGTGCGCGGCGGAAAGATTTATCATGAACGCCATCGCCGAACCCGTAGCGCCCGTCGCCCCGACCACCCCGGATCCCCTCGACTTCGCCGAACGCCAGGACGGCCGTTTCGTCGTCTATGAATTCCGCGGGAAGACCTTCCGGCTCGACCGCGAGAAGGCCCGCGCCAAGAAGGACGCCAAACGCGTCATCAACGGTCCCCGGACGCCGGAGTTGAACGTCCTTCCGCTCAAGTATCCCGAGGCCTACCGCATCTATAAACAGATGAAGGCGAACCACTGGGAGCCGGACGTCATCGACATGACGAAGGACTGCACCCAGTGGAATTCCGGCGCGCTGAAACCGAAGGAGCGTTGGATCATCGAGATGGGCGTGGGCTATTTCTCATCGGCCGAAGGCATCGTGGGCGACAGCGTCCTGCACGCGATCGAGGACAACCTCACCGCCGCCGAGCTCAAGCACGCCGTGCTCCGCTGGATCGCCGAGGAGTCCATCCACATGGATTCCCTCCTGCACATCATCGGCAGCCTCGACATCGACCAGGACGAGGTCACCGCCAAGTTCAACGACATCCCCAGCATCCGCGCCAAGAACGAGTTCATCACGCGCCACATGCCCGAGCTGAAGCGCGGGCTCGATCTCACGGTCGTCGAGAACCAGCGCAAGTTCGCCAAGGCCCTCTTCGGCATCACGCAGGTCATGGAAGGCACGCAGTTCTACGGGCTCTTCGCCATGATCCTCTCGCTTTACCGGCAGAACAAGATGACCGGCGTCGGCCAGATGTTCCAATACACCCTGCGCGACGAGTCCAACCACATCGCACTCGGACGTTACCTGCTCACCGAGCTGATCCGCGAAAACCCGCTGATATGGACGGCCGAATTCCGCGAGGAACTGCGCGCCTTCATGCGCGAAGGCGTGGCGTTGGAGAAGGACTTCGTGCGCGACTGCCTGCCGGAAGACGGCGTGGGCATGACGCAGAAGGAGTTCCTCGACTACGTGGACTACAACGCCGACCGACGCCTCACCAGCCTCGGACTGGATCCGCTGGGCACCGTGACGACGAACCCGTTTCCGTGGCTCGACGAAGTCATCTTCCTCAAGAAGGAGAAGAACTTCTTCGAGACGCGCGTGACCGAATACCAGACCAGCGGCAGCGTGAAGAACACCGCCGAAGACGACCTCGTCTGAACGAAGCGAAGCCAATCCAAGAAGGCCAGCCCCCAACCTTTTCCGAGACGCCAGACCCAAGCCGCATCCCTGCCATGCCCACGACCGAACTCTTTCCCGCCGTCGCCGACGCCCTGCCGGACCTGCCCCGCATCATCGAACCCGCCCTGCCCGGCACGCCCGAACAGATCGTGCCGTGGCGTGGCGACAAGATCGAGGACGCGGTCCAGCGCGCGTGCGTCATCGCCAACGCACCCGTCAGCAACCTGCCCGAACAGCTCCGTGCGGAGGTCGAGTTCCGCCTGCGCCAGGAAAAGCCGTCACTCCTCCACCACGAGGATCTCTGCGCGCTCGTCGAGGATCTGCTGATCGAACTGGGCCATCCGAAGGTCGCCCTGGCCCATGCGCGCGAACGGGCCCGTCGCGTCGCCCTGCGCGAGGTGGAGGCCGTCCGCCAACATCCCGCGCCCGAACAGCCGGAACTGGTTCCGGCGGAACTCCTCGCCGACGTGCGCGCCCGTGTCGCCTTCGCCCGGCTCGGCCTCCAGCTCGCGCTCGATCACGACCAGCTCGCCGAACGCCTCCTCCGCAGCGTGTCGCTGGATCTCTCGTCCTCCGAACGCCGCGAGACCGTCGTGCTCAACGCCAAGTCCCTCCTCGACCTCGACGCCGACAGCCGGTTCTTCGCCGGCCGCATCCTGCTGACGTTCATCTACGAGGAAACCCTTCCCTGGTGCGTCGCCGACGGCATGGCCCGGCTCAAGGAGGCGCATCGTCGCGCGTTCATCGCCGCCATTCCCCGCGGTGTCGAAGCCGGCCGGATCGATGCGCGACTCGCGGCCTTCGACCTGGCCAAACTGGCCGACGCGCTCGATCCCTACGCCGACCTCGCGTTCGACTTCCTCGGCCTGCAGACGCTTTACGACCGGTATTTGATCCATGTCCGCGCCGACGTGGTGACCAATCGCAAGCAACGCCTCGAAGCCCCGCAGATCTTCTGGATGCGCGTCGCCATGGGCCTCTCGCTGCAGGAGCCGGAGAAGGAACGGCGCGCCATCGAGTTCTACCAGGTCTACAAGTCCAGGCGCGCCTGCAGCTCCACGCCCACGCTCTTCAATTCCGGCACGCCCACCAGCCAGCTCTCCAGCTGCTACCTGCTCTACTGCGGCGACAGCATCGAGGACATCACGGAGACGTGGCGGCGCTTCTCCATGCTCTCGAAATGGGCCGGTGGACTGGGCTGTTCCTGGACCGCCGTGCGCGGGACCGGTTCCCACATCCACGGCACCAACGGCGAGTCCAGCGGCGTGATTCCGTTCCTCAAAGTCAGCAACGACATCGCGCTCGCCGTGAACCAGGGCGGCAAACGCCCCGGCGCGCTCTGCAGCTACCTCGAGCTCTGGCACACGGACGTCGAGGACTTCCTCGATCTCCGCAAGGAGACCGGCGACGACCGCCGCCGCACCCATAACATGAACACGGCGCACTGGATCCCCGACCTGTTCATGAAACGCCTCAAAGGCATCGCCGACGGCATCCTGCCCAAGGACGCGACGTGGACGCTTTTCCGGAGCAACGAGACGCCCGATCTCCCGGAACTGCATGGCCGCGCTTTCGAGGAACGCTACCGCCACTACGAAGCGCAGGCCGACTCCGGCAAACTTTTCTCCCGCAAGGTCCGCGTCCTCGCCCTCTGGAAGAAGATGCTCGAGGCGCTCTTCGAGACCGGCCATCCGTGGATCACCTTCAAGGATCCGTGCAACGTGCGTTCACCCCAGGACCACGTCGGCGTCATCCACAACTCGAACCTCTGCACCGAGATCACGCTCAACACCTCCATGGAGGAAGTCGCGGTCTGCAACCTTGCCTCCCTCCACCTTGGAGAGCACCTCACACCCGCCGGCGCGATCGACCACGCCAAACTCCGCTCCACCATCAGCACGGTCATGCGGATGCTCGACAACGTCATCGACCTGAATTTCTACCCCGTCGAAGCCGCCGCGACCTCGAACCTCCGGCACCGGCCGGTCGGCCTCGGCGTGATGGGATTGCAGGACGCGCTCTATGCGAAGCACGTGCCGTTCGATTCCGCAGAAGCCGTCGCCTTCAACGACGAGATCATCGAAGCCGTCGCCTACTACGCCTACGAAGCCAGCTCCGACCTTGCGAAAGAACGCGGCGCCTACAGCAGCTTCAAGGGCTCCAAGTGGGACCGCGGCCTCATGCCGCTCGACACGCTCGCGCTGCTCGAACACGAACGCGGCGTTTCGCTCCTCGTGGACCGCCATTCCCGCCTCGACTGGAACGCGCTCCGTGAACGCATCGCCAGGCAGGGCATGCGCAACTCGAACTGCCTCGCCATCGCGCCCACCGCGACCATCTCGAACATCCTCGGCACCACGCCCTGCATCGAGCCGGTCTACAAACACATCCATACCAAGTCGAACCTCAGCGGCGATTTCATCCGCACGACCGACCGGCTCATCCGCGACTTGATGGCCCTCGGACTCTGGGACGACGAGATGCGTTCCGAGCTCAAGAGCCACGACGGAAGCATCCAGCAGATCGACCGCGTGCCCGCCGACCTCAAGCGTCTCTATAAAACCGCCTTCGAGATCGCGCCGACGTGGATTCTCCAATGCGCCGCCGTCCGGCAGAAATGGATCGACCAGGCGCAGAGCACGAACCTTTGGCTGGCCGACAACGACGCGCGCACCGCCAGCTTCGTCTACCGCGAAGCCTGGGAACGCGGCCTCAAGACCACCTACTACCTGCGCACGCTCAACCGCAGCGCCATCGACTCCGCCCACCGCGACAATGCCCGCGCCGGAGCCGCCGCGCAGCAGGTCGCCGACGTTCCTAAGCGGGAATTCACCGCCGAGGAGAAGAACGCCTGCTCCATCGAGGCCATGCGCAACGGCGGCACCTGCGAATCCTGCCAGTAGCGGAAGGCCGCCACCCGGCGGATCGCCGCACGTTTGGAAACGTCGCTTGACCGGCCGCGAATGCCCGTGTTTAACCGTCGCCCATGAGGTTATTCCCATTTCGCCTGCCGGTCTTCGGCGTCGTTTTCTGCATCGCCAGCCTGCTCTTGGCATCGACCCCGATGCGGGCCGCTGACGGCTCCGATGCCTCCGAAGAGAAGGCGAAACGCGAGAACCCGGCTGAAAAGCTCGGCTGGAAAATTGGACCGACCAAGGGCGACCTCAAGGGCCGGGCTCTGATCGAGGTTCCCGCAGGGTTCCGCTTCCTGGAGTCCGCCGATGCCGCCCGCCTGCTCATCCTGACCGGCAATCGTTCGACCGGCCGCGAACTGGGCGTCATCGAAAACAAGGCCGAGGGCTGGTGGGTGATCTTCGAGTTCGACGACGTCGGCTATGTGAAGGACGACGAGAAGAACAAGCTCGACGCCGACAAGCTCCTGAAGTCGATCAAGGCCGGCAACGAACAGGGGAACGAATACCGCAAGGAAAACGGCCAGCCACCCATTTCGATCGTCGGATGGCATGTGAAGCCGAATTTCAACGACGAGACCAAGAACTTGGAGTGGTCGGTCCTCGCCGAGAGCAGTGGGAGCAGATTCGTGAACTACAACGTCCGCGTCCT
>CANJSG010000077.1 GCA_947476875.1 Verrucomicrobiota bacterium
GGCCGCGGCGATGTGTTCGTGCTTGGGTTGGGAACGGACGCAGAACCAATGCACGCCTTCATGCGGGCGTGACCGGGAGGTTTCAGACGGCTCAGGCATTTGACCCGTCCAACAAACAAAAACAGCCATGGCCGCGTCAAATCCTTTATCGTTTTTGAGACTCGGGTGTCCCGAAAACTTTTGGCTTCTGCTTAGTCCATTGGAGTATTCGCACTTGAGTTGCCGGGAACGGAACTTGCCTTGAGTGTCGCAACTGCCATCCGAAACTTATGACCCTCCGAAGGAATCTTTTTACTGGCTGGTGCTGCCTTGCCGCCGTCTTCCTTGCCGCACCGGAGAACCCTCTGGCATCCAAAGCCGCCGCCGCGGCTGAACCGCCCGCCGTCTCGATCACGGCGAGCAACACCCAGCGGGTCCTCAAGTGGACGCCGTATCCGGCTGCGCAGGGCTACAAGCTGTGGCGTTCCCCCGCGCTCGGGCAGACCTGGATCGAGGAGACCAACGGCACCCGCTCGGGTTTCCAGTTGATCACTCCGGCGACCAACTCCTCGGGCTTCTACCGCGTGGAGGTCCAACCGCTTGGCTCCAACGCGCTGCTCTCGGCGTCGATTCTGAATCGTCTCGCCTATGGGCCCACTCCGGACGAACTGGAACGTGTCGCCAGCATCGGTCCCCAGGCCTACATCAACGAACAACTCGCACCGGAGACGATCACGGAGACATTTGACGCGGGATTGACCTCGACCAATGGCGGATCCGTCTGGCTCTACGGATCGGCGATCGGGACCTTTTCCGCCAACACGCTCTACATCTACCTTTCATCGGCTGGCGTCTGCTACTTGGACGACATCCGGCTCGTAGCGGGCAGCGATCCGACGACGGGCGTGAACCTGATCTCCAACGGAGATTTCGAGGCCGGATTCCCCACGGCGAACTGGATTGTCGGCACGAACGCGAGCGCTTCCGCGACGACCACGGAAACCGCAAAATCCGGAACCTCCAGCCTGAAGATGGTCTTCAGCAGCGGCGGCTCGACCTTCTACAATGCGATCCAGTTCACCAACATCACGGGCCTGACCAACGGACAGACGTGCTCGGTTGGCTTCTGGTATATCCCGGCGACGAACTCGTCCTTGACCGTCCGTCTGTCCGGTTCAGGTGTGCAGGCCACGCCCGATACCGGCATCCCAGGAATCACCTTCAAGCTCAACAACCGCGCCGCCGCCATCGGTGATCTCCGCGCTTGGCACATCCAACGGGCCATCCGGGCAAAACGCCAACTCCTCGAAACCCAGCTGCAATTCTGGGAGAACCACTTCGTCACCCAATACTCGAAGAGCCGCGACTACTTCGACCGCTACTACGACGACGGCAACGTCATGGGCTGGCTGGCCACCGATCTGGAACTGCGGGAAAACCAGCTCTGGCGGAGCGCCCTGCTCAACCCCAACGCGACGTTCCTCGATCTGCTCAAAATCAGCGCCGAAAGCCCGGCCATGATCATCTTCCTCGACACCGTGGACAGCCGCGGCGACGGCTCGAATGTCCCGAACGAAAACTACGCCCGCGAGATCCTTGAACTCTTCACCTTCGGGGTCGACAACGGCTACGACCAGAACGACATCGTCCAGATGTCACGGATCTGGTCCGGCTGGACGGTTCGGATCAAGGACAACGACAAGCTGAACGATCCGTTCGCAGTTCAAACCACCAACCAGATCGTCGCCGGCATCGGATCGACCAACACGGCGGTCTCCAACCTGTTCGGCGTGTGGGGGCTCGCCTACCGGTCGGACCGCCACTTCACGAACTCCACCACGACCTTCACCACGGCCAAGAGCCTGTTCTACAACTGGACCACAGATCCCACGACCCGAGTCATGACCCGAGCCGCCGGGAAGACGATCCCCGCCCGGTTCGGACCCCCGTGGGCCGGACGCGATTACTCCTGGGCCGCGCCCGTCGGCAACACGACCAACACCTTCAACGAGGGCTATGCGGTGGTCGCCCACCTCGCCAACCAGCCTTTCACTGAAGAGTTCATCAGCGTGAAACTCTGCCGCCTCTTCGTTCACGACAATTTCGCCATCGGCTACGACTTCACCGACGGTGTCACCACGCCCGAGGAGGAACTGGTGAAAGCCTGCATGCTCACCTGGGAAAACAGCGCGCCCAAGGGCAACATCCGCGCCGTCCTGTCGACGATCTTCAGCTCCGGGCTCTTCCGTGGAAACGACGGCTCCATGCAGAAGGTCCGCACCCCTCTCGAATATGGCGTGGCAGCGGTTCGCTCGCTGCGCGGCCTTGATCTCACCGGCCGGCCCACCGCCGATACCGACGGATACAACATCGCCACGATGATCGGGCTCGCCGGATCCATGAGCCTGTTTGACCGGGCGGAACCGGACGGCTTTCCAGAGGCGGGCCCGCCCTGGATCAGCGCCGGCACACTCGCCGAGCGGATCCGCTTCGCCCAGGACATGCTCCTTTCGTCCGGCAAGGAATACACCGCAACGACGTCCGATCCCGTCGCTCTCATCAAGAAGAAGCTCCCGCTACCAAGCCAGACCGATGCGGCCGCCGTGGTGGACTACTTCCTCGCCATCCTGTTCCCCGGGGAAGGTGCCGGGAACTTGGAACCCTACCGCGCCCAAGGGATCAACTTCCTTAACACCGCTGACGATGGAGTGACAGCGAGCCCGTTCTCCGCCTTGACCACCAACAACGCCAACTACGATCCCCGAGTCCGCGGCATGGTCGCCATGCTGATGACCTTCCCCCGCTTCCAGGAGCAATGACCCATGAACTCATCGATCAACCTCCTCTCCCGACGTTCGTTCTTTGACCGCAGCCTGAAGGTCGGACTGGGTGTCGCCCTGTCCACCCTCGTCGACATCCCGTTCGTCATGAAACGGGCCCTCGCCGAAGGCACCATGGGCCTGAACGGAAAGAAGCTTCTCTTCATCTTCCTGCGCGGAGCCAATGACGGCCTCAACTCCGTCATCCCCATCGGCGATCCCTCCTACGTCAGCACCACTCCCGGCGGCACGTATGGCACCAGCCCCATCCGGCCGAACATCGTCATCCCGCCGGATTCATTGACCGACTACACGGCCTTGGGCGGGTGCGATTCGCCCGTCGCCGGCCCGGGCCAGGCGACCTATTTTTACGACAAGGCCATCCGGGTCGGAAACGGATTCACCGCGATCCATCCGTCGCTGAAGTTCCTCGCGCCGGTCTACAACGCCGGCGACCTCGCGTTGATCCACCGGGTCGGCTACCCGAAACAGTCGCGTTCCCACTTCGACTCGCAGAACTATTGGGAAACCGGGAATCCGAACAACAACCTCGTCAAGGACGGCATCTTCTATCGGACGATGCTGGAGTCGGGCCTCGCCCAGACGAACGCCCTGACCGGCGTGTCGGTCCAGTCATCGTTGCCGTTGATCCTCCGCGGTTCCCAGGCCGCGATGACCAATCTCAGCGATCCGACCCGCTACAACCTGAAGGGCATTCCCAATACGACCCAAGGCAACACCAAGGCCGACGTCGCCATCCGGGCCGCCCTGGGATCCCCCGCCGCCGACAAGATCAACCGCGACCTCCTTCGTCTCCAATACGAGAACATGAGCAACACGCTCAAAACGTTCGAGCAGCTTGATTGGTCGGAAAACGGCAACACTTTCCGCGATGCGGCGGTCACCGACGGGGACACGGGCTACACGCAGTCCGGCACCGGCGGCTACTACCTGTTCCCCACCACCAACACAAAGAATGGCGGTTACAGCCGGACTGGTGGAACGACGGACACCACCCGCTATACGGTCTCGACCGGTTCCTACGGGTTCTTCAACCAGCTCAAGTCGGCGGCGATGATCCTGAACAACACCGACGCCGTCATCGCCGGCACGGAACTGGGTGGATTCGACACCCACGACACCCAGGGCGCCTCGACCGGTTCCCACGCCAATCTTCAGCGCACGATAGGCTGGTCGATCTACGCCCTCCGGAAATACTTCTCCCAATACGCCAACAAAGTGGATTGGAACAACGTCGTGGTCATCACGCTTTCCGAATTCGGCAGGACGACGAAGCAGAACACCACCGCCGGCACGGACCACGCCGAAGCTGGACCGATGTTCGTCGCGGGCGGCGCGATTAAAGGCTACGGAAAATCGGGCGGCCGCGGAGTCTTCGGCTGCCATCCGACGGCCGATTCCGTCCCCTGGATCACCGGTCCGGCCAACCAGGCCGGCGGCGTGGACGGCACCATGTTCGGAATCTCCGACAGTTACCTGAAACGCTCCGTCGACTACCGTTCCGTGCTCGGCAAACTCATCCGCGACCACCTCGGAGCCACCCAGAACCAGCTCAACCGGATCATCCCCGGCTACACCAATGCCGGAGAAAAACTCCAGGCCGGCGGCACGTCGACGATCGACAACACCGCCATCATCGGCGAGCCGGCGCTCGTCTGATCAGACCGCTCTTCTCAAAGCCCCGGCTTCACCAGCCGGGGCTTTTCGTTTGCCACCGGTTCATCGGTTGACTCTTCGCGGCGTGGTGTGAACCTCCTGTCAGATCACAGCCATGCACGAATACGTCGAACGCGTCGTCAATCTCCTCGATCCCTCGCTGAACCGCCTCCACGGCATCTCCGACGAAGAGGCCCACAAACGGCTTAGAGCCGGCGATGCCGACGGCGTCCGGCAGATCAACGGTTCCTTCGCGATGCTTGTCCATGAGGGCAAGCTTGTCCGCATGGCCCGGTCGCTCGACCGCCCGATGCGCTACTTCCTTGCCAAACGCGCCGCCGGGCCGGCCCTCTTCGTCGCCGACCGCATGGACACCATCCATCGCGCGCTCGAAGCCGAAGGCTTGGCCGACCAGTTCCATCCCAGCTACACGCGGATGGTTCCAGCCCACTACATCGTCGATCTCCAGCTCATCGGCTGCCCTGATCCTGATCCGGTCTACACCCGCTTCTTCACTCCGCATCGCAACTCCCTTGGCAACGATCTCGACCAGGTCGGCCACCTCTACATCGGCGCGCTGGCCGCCGAGATCACGCATTGGCTGAAGTCGATTCCCGAACGTGAACCGGTGGGCGTCTGCTTCTCCGGCGGCATCGACAGCGGATCAGTCTTCGTCCTGACCTATCACCTCATGCGGAAGCTGGGGATGAACCTTTCGCGCCTGAAAGCCTTCACCCTTTCCATCGGCGACGGCCCGGACCTCGAACAAGCCCGCCAGTTCCTCCGCGCGCTTGATCTCGAACTGTTCCTCGAACCCATCGAAGCCGACGTCGCATCCCTTGATCCGGCCGAGACCATCCGCATCGTCGAGGACTACAAGGCCCTCGACATCGAGGCGGCCACCATGCTGATCGCGCTCCTCAAGGGCATCCGCAGCCGGTATCCGGACTGGAAGTTCCTCCTGGACGGAGATGGCGGCGACGAGAACCTCAAGGACTACCCCATCGAGGAGAATCCCGAGCTCACCATCCGCAGCGTCGTCCACAACCTCCTGCTCTATCAGGAAGGCTGGGGCGTCGGCCGCATCAAACACTCCCTCACCTACAGCGGCGGCCTCAGCCGGAGCTACACCCGGACCTACGCTCCGGCCCGCGCGCTCGGCTTCGAGGGCCTCAGCCCCTACACCAAACCCAACGTCATCGAGGTGGCCGAAGGCATCCCCTACATCGGCCTGACGAACTACGACGTTCCCACGCTCTACTCGCTCAAGGGCGAGATCGTTTCACGCGGCATCCGCTCCGTGACGGGATTGAGCATGCCGGCCTTCGAGAAACGACGTTTCCAACACGGGGCTGTATCTCGGGAAACCCTACGGGAAAAGCTTCCGTCCCAGGAGACCGAGTATCGCCGGCAGTTCCTCGCGATCTACCAATAGACCGTCGCCCGAAGTGGACGCCTTTCCGGACTCACCTTCCGCGCGCGACGCATGGATTGTTGCTGGGCGCGGTCCCCGCAACCGCCTCGATCCCTCCAGCGCCTACGCCGCTTTCATCGAGACCGAGCCGGACGAATTTGGTCTCGCAGCCGAAGTCACGACCGTCTTCCTGACCAACCGCGAATGCCCGTGGCGCTGTCTGATGTGCGATCTCTGGCAAAACACGCTGGAGGTTTCAGTCCCTCCCGGTGCCATCCCCGCCCAAATCTCAAAGGCGCTCACCGCGCTCCATCCATCCGGCATCCGGCATCCGGCCCCCGGCCCTCGCCCCTTCCTCAAGCTCTACAACGCCGGCAGCTTCTTCGACACCGCAGCCATCCCGCACAGCGACTACGAGGCAATTGCCAGGCTGTGTTCCCCCTTCGACCGTGTCATCGTCGAGTCGCATCCCGCGCTCATCAACCGACGCTTCGACGAGTTTCATTCCCTGCTTCAAAAACACCGTGAAGGCGCCTCAACCGCTGCCGTTCTGGAAGTCGCGCTCGGTCTGGAAACCATCCACCCCGTCGCGCGGGATCGCCTGAACAAACGCGTCAGCCTCGATCAGTTCAGGACCGCCGCGTGTCGCGTCGTCGAATCAAGCGCCCTGTTGCGCTGCTTCGTCCTGATCGCGCCTCCGTTCCTAGGTGGAGACGATCCGGTCGCATCAGCCGTGGAGACTGCCCGGTTCGCCTTCGACTGCGGCGCCTCCGTCGTCGCTCTCATCCCGACGCGCGGCGGCCACGGAGCGATGGAGCAACTCCTCGCCTCGGGTGACTGGAGGCCTCCCGGCTTGATTCAGCTGGAGCAAGCCTTCGATCTCGCCCTCGCCGAGCGCCCTTCCAAACGCAGCGGTGTCCGCGTCTTCGCTGACACGTGGGATCTGGAACGCTTCTCCGCTTGCCCAGCCTGCTTTTCCGCCCGCAAAGCGCGCCTCGAACGGATGAACCACCATCAGAAAGCCGAAGCTCCCCTGCCCTGTGTTCCGTGCAGGCGCTGAGTGCGGGGCGTGGCCGGCTACTCCTTCTTCTTGGCCTTCTTCGGAGCCGGCCCCTTGAGCGGCCACGTTTCCGATTCCGTCCGAGCCGTGGCCATATACTCCTCGATCTTCTTCACGACGTCCTTGTTGGCGGACGCAACGTTGTTGGTTTCGCCGAGATCCGACTTGAGGTTGAACAGCTCGATTGGTTTTCCGAACGGTCGGATGGCTTTCCAATCGCCCATGCGAACGGCCTGTTTGCTGCCGCCCTCATGGAACTCCCAGTAGAGGAATTCCGCCGGCGCCTGCTCCTTCCCGAGCAGCGTCGGCAAGACGGATCGACCATCGATGCCGGTCGGCACCTTCAGTCCGGCCAGCTCGACGGCGGTCGGGAGAAAATCCCAGAACGCCCAGGGAAAACCGCTCACCTTCCCCGCCGGAACCCGGGTGTGCCCGCGCACGATCATGGGCACTCGGATGCCGCCTTCCGACAGGTCACGTTTGATTCCCCGCAACGGGCCCGAGCTCTGGAAGAACGCGGGATCGTTGCCGCCTTCCTTGTGCGGGCCGTTGTCGCTCGAGAAGAAGATGATCGTCTGGCTGTCCAGGTTCTCGTCCTTGATGCGTTGCAGCACGGCCCCGATCTGCGCATCGAGCCGCGTGATCATGGCCGCCTTGTTCTTCTCCGGTTGCGGCCAGCTGTTCGTCGAGTAGGGCGCATCATTCGGAACCTCCATGCCGTTTCCGGTCGCCTTGGTCAGGGCGTTGTGGGCATGCGGTGTCGTGTAGGAGAGGTAGAGGAAGAAGGGCTTCTGCTTATACTCGCTGATGAAGTTCAGCGCCACCGAAGTGAAGTAGTCCGCCACGTAGAGGCTCTTCCGGCCCCGCTGGTTGTCCTGGACCGGAATACGGACTCCGTTACGGACGAGCGTCTCGGGGTAGTAGTTGTGCGCTTCGGTCTGATCGAGAAAGCCGAACTGCTCGTCGAAGCCCTGGCGGTTCGGTTCCCCGCTCGTTCCCTCGTTTCCTAAGCCCCATTTGCCAATGATCCCGGACACGTAGCCCGCGCTCCGCAGAAGCTTCGCCACCGTCACCACGTTGGTTCCCAACGCCATCTTCGCGTTGCCCCGGATGGGCGTGTGCCCGGTGTGCTGGCCAGTCATCAAAACCGAACGCGAGGGCGCACAAACCGTGCTTCCCGCATAGACGCTGGTAAAACGCATCCCATCCGCCGCGAGTTGGTCGAGGTTCGGCGTCTGGATGAGCTTCTGGCCGTAGGAACCGAGATCGCCGTAGCCGAGATCGTCCGCGAGGATGAAGACGATGTTCGGCAACTGCGGCCGGAAATAGCGCGGCGGCACCTTGCTGCGGTTCGTCTTCATCATCGTCTGCGCGAGACGGGTTTCCTCCGGCGTGTTCACGTTCGGTGGTGGAGTTTCCTCGGCGAATGCAGGGTCCAAGCCACCGCCTAGCAGCCCAGCAATGGCGAAGACGAAACGGAGAAAGCGCATGAGCATCAGGCTAGGCACGGAGATGGGAGGCTTCAACGGCGATTCACCTGACAACGACGGCCTCATTGTGTCACATCGATGAACGTCTTCACCGCACGGTTCCCCGAGGCCATGCCGCGAAACAGTTCCGGCAACTCCGTCAGGGAGCAATCGGCATCGACGAAATCAGACGCGCGGATCACGCCGCGTTCGATCCACGACAAGGCTTCCCGGATGGCCGACGGCGTGTGGTGGAAGCTGGCGAGGAGCGTGAGGTTCGAGTAATGGACCAGCCCCGTGTCGAGATTCACGGAAGTGCCCGAAGGACACCCACCGAAGAAGTTCACCCTCCCACCCTTCCGCACTAACTGCACGGCCGCCTCCCAGCATTCCGGTTTGCCCACGGCCTCGATCACAACGTCGAATGTCCGGCCGGATTGTTTGCAGGGTGTCAGCACGTCACCATCCGCGCCGATCTCGACCAACGCCACCGCTCCAAGCGCACGCGCCTTGGCCAAGCGGTTCTCTCCCCGCCCCGCCACCGTCACTTCGCAGCCCGCCGCCTTGGCCAAGGCCACGAACATCAGCCCGATCGGCCCCGCCCCGATCACGAGGACGCGTTCACCCGGTTGGAGCTTCAGGTCGTGGATTCCTTGGACCACACACGCCAACGGCTCCGTCAACGCGGCATCCCGGAACGGTGTCTCCGGCTGGAGTTTCAGGAGATTCTTCTCCACGATCCGACGCGGAACCACGATGGACTGGGCGTAGGCGCCGTTCAGGAAAAGCAGATCATCGCAAAGGTTCGGCTGCCCGGCCTTGCAGGAAAAACATTCCCCGCACGGCGCGCTGTTGGCGGCCACCACCCGATCTCCCATGGCGAACAACCCGGCCGCCTCCGGCGACACCTCGCACACTTCCCCGGCCAGTTCGTGCCCGAAGACCGTCGGCGGCACGAGCATCCGGGCGTGGTATCCCCGTTTGAAAACCTTCAAGTCCGTGCCGCACGTCAACGCGGCGCGGATCCGCACCCGCACTTCGCCCGAAGCCAGCGCCCGCTCGGGCACCGACTCTACCCGGACATCCTCTTTTCCATGCAGCACGGCGGCGGTCATGGCCGCAGCTTGTTCGGCTGAGGAAGCGGAACTCAATCTTTTCGCTTTGGGCATGGCCCCGGCTTCGGCTTAATCGCGCGCCATGGAATGGATCACGCAGCTCATCGATTTCGTCCTGCACATCAACGTGCACCTGACCGAGCTGGTTAAGGACTACGGCAACTGGATCTACGCCATCCTCTTCCTCATCGTCTTCTGCGAGACCGGCCTCGTCGTCACGCCCATCCTTCCGGGTGATTCCCTGCTCTTCGCCGCCGGTGCGCTCGCGGCCACGGGTGGCATGAACCCGTTCATCCTTTGCGTGGTCCTCATCGTCGCCGCCATCCTCGGCGACACGGTCAACTATTGGATCGGCAAGAAATCCGGCGACATGCTCCAGCGAAAGTTCCCGCGAATCGTGAAGCCGGAGTATCTCGTCCGGACCAACGCCTTCTTCGAGCGCTATGGCGGCAAGACGATCATCTTCGCGCGCTTCGTCCCCATTGTCCGGACCTTCGCGCCGTTCGTGGCGGGCGCGGGCGCAATGACCTACGGGCGCTTTATGATGTTCAACGTCGTCGGTGCGTTTCTGTGGGTGCTGCTGCTCGTCCCCGCCGGCTACTTCTTCGCCAACTTCGAGTTCGTGAAGAAGAATTTCTCCGCCGTCATCCTCGCCATCATCGTCCTTTCCGTCCTGCCGGCAGTGATCGAGATCCTCCGCGAACGCAGCCGGATCAAACGCGAGAAGGCGAACGCCGCGAAGTAATCTCATCCCGGAAGAACCTGGTTGAAGCCCGAAGGGCTTCCGGACGGTGGCCAGCCACGAAGAGGCTGGGCCACGCCCCACGATGACAAACGCCCTGAAAGGGCGACGGAGGGAATCGAAGCTGAGCCACCGTCCCTTCAGGACGGATTCGTTCTCTCCACAAACCAGCCACTCCGTGGCTGGCTACTCTCCGGAGTCGCTCCGCGACATCAAACCCGTCGGTCAGTCTGTCGTAATCCCCGGAATCACCCGCGCGGGCGGTGCTTTCACGAAGGAAACGGCTCGGAGGTAGATCGGCTCGATTTGGAAGGCGGGCAGGAAATCCGTCCGCGTTGCGGCCAGTTGTCCGAGAACCGCGGCATCGGGCATGACTCGTCGGCCACTGAGCTTGGTTTCCACGGCGGCATCGGGACCGATCAACGCTTCGCCCGGCTGACATGACGCCAACACCTGCTCTGCGGAGATGATCCGCAGCGGCTCTTCCACGGTCCAGCCGGCCTCCGTCACCCGGTAGACGGTGTCGTAGAACTCGCCCCGTTGCGCGTCGACGACCACATGGATACGGCCTCGCACGCCTTCGCGCCGGGCCTGTTCCGCCAGACAATCCAAGCTGCTCACGCCGATGGTCTTCACGCCGGTGCCGAGTTGCCAGCCCTGCGCCGTGGCCAGCGCGATGCGGATACCCGTGTAGGAACCGGGCCCGATGCCGATGGCGATCGCCTCGACCGCTTCCCGTTCGATCCCGGCTTCCTTCAAGGCCGCTTCGGCCAACGCCAGGGCGTGTGTCTGACGCCCGCCCTGTTCAACGGCGCGCCCGGCTACGTAGGCCGGGCGTCTTCGCCCGGCCAGTGGGTGTTCCGTGAAAGACTCCAGGCCGGGCGGTGACGCCCGGCCGACCACGGCCACACCGCGACGGTCGGAAGAGAATTCAAAGGCCAAGATCCACATGACGAATTCGGCGTTCGGTTTCACTGACAGCATCAATTCGGACAAGACGAACCGAGGCGTAGGCCGGGCATCCATGCCCGGCCAGTGGGTGTTCTCCAAAAGACTCCTGGCCGGGCGAGGACGCCCGGCCCACATCCGGCCACCAGCGTTCAATCCATTCCACGACCGCCACGCCTTCCGGCTGGACAAGATACGGTTCCAATCCTGCGCCGATGATCTGTTCCGGCGTGTCGAGGCGGTAGAGGTCCAAGTGCGCCAAAGCCAAACGCCCGTCGAAGTATTCGTTGACCAAGCCGAAGGTCGGCGAGGTGACCTTGCCCTGACAACCCAACCCGCGCGCCAGTCCTTTCACGAGCTGTGTTTTTCCCGCGCCGAGATCGCCGCTGAGTCCGATGACCCAGCCGGCCTCCGCCTCGGCGGCCCAACGCTCGCCGAGCGCCATGGTTTCCTCCGGCGTGCGGGTGATCGTTTCGTGGACTCGGCTCATCGTCGCGCCACTCAATTGCCCTGGAAGTGCACGTAGCCACCGACGTCGAAACCGCGCAGGCCCCGTTCGTCGCGCAGGCGCAGCCCCGGCTGTTCCGTGATGCGACCAATGCAGGTCAGCTTCACTTCGGGAAATTTCGCCTTCCACCCATCGAGCACGGCGACGGCATCGCGGCTTCCAACGGTGAAGACGAGTTCGAAGTCCTCGCCGTCGGTGAGCGCGGCGAGCAAGGGAGGCTTGGCCGAAGAATCACCCTTCGACTGCGATCGGGCTTCACGGGTGATCGGGATGGACCGGGACAACAACTCCGCCCCGACGCCGCTTGCCTGAAGGATGTGCCGAAGATCGCCCGCGAGTCCGTCACTCACGTCCATCATGGCGTGGGCGAAACCCGATTCCGCCAGCCATGCGCCCTCGGCTAGGCGGGGCTCAAAGTCGAGGTGCCGTCCGTGAATGGAACCACCCAGTTCGCCACTGACAAAAACCGCGTCGCCCACCTTGGACCCCGAGCGGAGCAAGGCTTTGCCCCGGTGAACGGTGCCAAGGATGGAGATGGAAATCAGGAGGCGATCCGGATTCGTCGTCGTCTCGCCGCCGACGATGGCCGTGCCGGTGCGGGTCGCGAGCGCGTTGATGCCGGAATAGATTTTCTCCACGCGGGCGGAGTCGAAGTCCTTCGGCAAACCAAGCGTGATGAGCGCGGCCGTCGGGGTTCCGCCCATCGCGGCAATGTCGCTCAGGCAACGGGCGAGGGCCTTGTGGCCGATGCGTTCAGGTTCCGTGTCGGCGGTGAAGTGGACGCCTTCGACCACGGCATCGGTCTTGAGGAGCAACTGCCGGTCTCCTCCAAGATCCAGCACGGCGCAATCGTCCCCCGGCCCGACGACGACGGCGGAATTGGACGGAACCGAGCGGGTGAGCCGGGCGATCAACTGGAATTCGTTCATTCGGTCAAAGCAACTGGAAGCGCTTCCACCATTCGACTATCTGGGTCTGGAACCAGATGAAGAAGAAGTTTGTCAGGTTGAACAGGCAATGGGTCGCGATGGGCACGAGGAGATTGCCGCTACGGACGTAGAGCCACGCAAGCAACGCCCCGAACAGCGTCAGCGGGATGAAGGAGATCTTGTTGAAGTGCGACAGCCCGAAGATCACGGCCGTGCCCCAGATCGCCACGCGGAACCAACCGCGGTCGCGGAAAAACGGCACGAGGATTCCCCGGAAGAGCAGTTCCTCGATGACCGGCGCCATCCCGACGGCCGCGACCCCGTAGTAGATCCGGCGCCAGGCCGGCAGTTCGCCCTGAAGAATCTGCACCACCTGCTGCGGAGGCGCCGCGACGTTGACCTGGGTCAACGCGACGGCCGACAGCTGCTGGAGCGCCCAGGCCATCGGCAGGAAAACGAGCACCGCGGCAATGGCGACAAACGAATTGGAGAACCAGCGGCCGCTCGTTAAGCCGAACGCCTCCGACCAGGTCATCTTGTGCCGCGCAAGGAACAGGCCCACCCAGATGATCGTGCCGGCCTGCAGTCCGGTGTTCCCGAGAAGCATGGTGAAGAAATCGGAGTTCTCCTTGGTCATGCCCGGCCAGAACTTGGTGACTCCAAGACCGATCGACATGGCGATGAAGACCGTGGTGAACACGCCGAGGAACAGCGTGAACACTTCGAATTTATCCCATTTCTTTGCCGATAACACCGCGCGGAATCTCCGGTCCGGCCAGCCAAAGTTCAACCGTGGACTCACAAGGCCGGCAAGAACCGAGCGAAGGTGTTTGGCGGGTGCCTCCGGGGTTGTCAGGATATCTCCGTGTCCGAACGCCCCACTACGCCGACCGATCCCATCGCCGCCTGGATGCTCCATGTCCAACGGAGCCTGACCGAAGGCCGCTTCGTCCGCGTCACCCTGTCCGCCACCAAGGATCATTCGCTTTCGGAACGGATCATTGGCCGGCTTGTCGAGCTGAAGGAAGGCACGCACCTGAGCTGCACCTTGCGCCGGAGCAACAAGGACGAGACGAAGAACATCCCCCTCGCCAAGGCCGCGACCTGGCTGCGGGACCGCGTGGGCCACGAATATCGTTCCGCCCTGCTTCAGACGACGTCCCGGGATTGGCAGCTCCACGCCAGCCCCAAAGGCATCTGGCGTCTCGTCGCGCACAAGGCTTCGACCGCGCAGACGCCGGACCGCAGCCACAACGCGGCGACGGAACATCTGCTCGCAGCCAGCGCGGTCGATTGGCTGGCCGGATTGAGCGTAGTCGACGCCGATGGGCGCGTGCGTGAGCGAATGGGCGACAAACATCGCCAGATTCAGCGCTACACCGAGATTCTCAGCCATCTCATCCAGGACCTCGGCTGGCAGAAGGACGTCGCCGCGCCGGTCATCGCCGACATGGGGTCGGGCAAGGCCTACCTGACCTTCGCCGTGTGGCAGTTGCTTCACCGCCAACTCGGGCTGGCGGCCAAGATCATCGGAGTCGAAGAACGCGCCGAGCTGGTGCAGACCTGCTCCGCCTTGGCGAAACGGATCGGCGCAGAAGGTCTGGAGTTTCAAGCCGGGGACATTGCGTCAGCGACCTTGCCGCCGCTCGATGGGCTCATCGCGTTGCACGCCTGCAACACCGCCACCGACGCGGCCATCCTCCGTGGAATCGGCTCCGGCGCGCGGCTGATCGTGGTGGCCCCGTGTTGCCACAAGGAAGTGCGGCCGCAGCTTGGTTCGCCCGAAGCTTTGGCACCGGTCCTGGCCCATGGCTTGTTCAAGGAACGATTCGCCGAATGGGTGACGGATGGTCTTCGGACGCTGTTCCTCGAATGGGCCGGCTACAAGGTGCGGGTCATCGAGTTCGTCGACGCTGGCCACACGCCGAAGAACCTGATGCTCGCGGCCGTCCGCGTGGCGGAGCCTTTCCAACGAACGGAAGTCCGGGATCAGATTGTGGCGCTGAAAACCTTCGCCGGTGTGGCCCAGCACGCCTTGGATGAACTCCTGGCCAACGGCTGACCGCGCAGAACTACTTCGCTTCGACGACGCTGGTGGTCCGGAACAGCGGCGGGACCGGGTCGACCCGCTGCAACTTTCCTCCCGGCCAGACGACGGTGACCTCATCGACCTTGCCGTTGCCAAGCCCGAAGGTGAGCGGAAGCTCCGACTGCGACAGGTAGCCCCGCGTGGGCATGACTTGGCGATGGAACACCTGATTCCCCGAACGAACACGGACCCATGCACCGATCGCGTCGCGGTTGACTGAAGTGCCGATGAGCTTCAGGCGGAGCCAATTTTTCCCCGCCTTCAGCTCGTTTCTCAGCAACAACGGCGGGCCGCCGACCTGCGTAAGCACGACGTCGAGATCTCCGTCGCCATCGATGTCGGCAAAGGCCGAACCACGGCCGACGATCGGCGTGAACAGGTTCGTGGCCGAGCCGACGGCCGGGGCCAGTTCAAACCCTTCCAACTTGGCGCCGCGCCGGTTCCAGAAAAGCTGGGCCGACTGCCGGTAACGCTGGTCGGGAAACGCCTTGGCGATCTCGGGTTCGATGTGGCCGTTGGAGGTCAGCAGGTCGAGATGCCCGTCGAGATCGTAGTCGAAAAAGCAGACGCCGAAGGTGAGCGCGTGCCGGCTGGCGTTGCCGATGCCGAGGCCGATGGCTTCGTCGGCGAACATCATGGGATCGCGCCGCGACACGTAGAGCGCGGTCATCTCGTTGGCGAAGTTGCCGATGGCCACACCCATCGCGCTGTCGTCGAAACGCGCCGTATCGATGCCCATGGCGCCACGGATGCCGCCGAAGCTGTCGAGGGCGATGTAGCTGCGCATGCCGATCTCCTTGAAGGTGCCGTTGCGTTCATTGTGGAAGACGAAGTTGCGCACCGTGTCGTTGGCCACGATCAGGTCGATCCACCCGTCGCCGTCGAGATCGACCGGCGCGACCCCGAGCGCCTTGGCCAGCGGACCGCCGGTGGACGTGTTCGTGACGCGGATCCCGGCCGCTTCGGAGACGTCGGTGAACCGGCCGTTCCCGTCATTGCGGAACAGCTGGCAATGAAGTCCCTCGTAGTTCATCGGCGGCCCATACGCGCGGCCGATTCCCGGAAGCGTGTAGTTCACCTTGCGGTCGATCTCGGGCGACCAACGGACGTAGCTGGCAATGAAGAGATCGAGCCGGCCGTCGTTGTTGAAATCGATGAACGAGGCGCTGGTGGTCCAGTCGTTGGTATCGCCAGCGATGCCCGCGAACGATGTGACATCGCGAAACTTTCCGCCGCCCAAATTGCGGAACAGCCGGCTGCCACCGACGCCGGTGATCAGGACATCGACCCAGCCGTCATTGTCGTAGTCTCCGACGGCTACGCCCATGCCTTGGAGCGGCACATCCAGACCGGACCCGGCGGTCACATCCACGAATCGGCCGGAGCCGTCGTTGCGATACAAGGCGGCCGTCGTCTGGCCTGCATTCCGGTCCCAACCGGTGCCGTTGACGAAAAGAAGATCGGGCGAGCCGTCGCCATCGAAGTCAAGGAACGCGACGCCGCCGCCCATGGTTTCCGGAAGCCATTTTGAGCCGGTCGCCCCGTTGTTGTGGATGAACGAGATTCCGGCCGCCTGCGTGATGTCTGAAAAGGCAGCGGCCGGAGCCAACGGGGGTTTGCCGGACGAACTGGAGGATTGTTGCCCCGACATCCGGGACTTCATCACGAAGGCCAACGCCCCCAACAGGAGGATCGCGGCCAGGACAAGAACGCCAAAGACCCAGACGAACTGGCGCGTGGCGCTGCCGGCAATGGCGTTGGGCGTCGGCGGGTTCTTCACAATACGGAGAGATTAGGACGCCTCCAGCGAAGATGTCATGCGCCGAACAGCCGGGGCTTCTCCTGTCTGGAATCCCGCTCCATGCTGGGCGGATCCATGGCAGCCGACCCCATCCAGTTCTTCAACCGTTACACGGGCCGCGTCGAGACCGAGCAGGTCTACGGCGAGGCGTTCATGCGCCTGATCTA
>CANJSG010000078.1 GCA_947476875.1 Verrucomicrobiota bacterium
ATGGGCAGACGACCATCCCCGCCGGGTTGAGCAACGTGGTGGCCCTTGCCGCGGGCGCGAATCATAGTCTGGCACTGCGGAGCAACGGGACGGTCGCCGCGTGGGGAAACAATGACTGGGGCCAGACGACCATCCCCGCCGGGTTGAGCAACGTGGTGGCCCTTGCCGGGGGCGGGTTTCACAGTCTGGCGCTGCGGAGCGACGGGACGGTCGCCGCGTGGGGAAACAATGGCCAAGGCCAGACGTCCATCCCCGCCGGGTTGAGCAACGTGATAGCCCTCGCCGCAGGCGAGTATAACAATCTGGCGCTGCGGAGCGACGGGACGCTGGCCGCGTGGGGAAACAATGACTATGGCCAGACGACCATCCCCGCCGGAATCTCTCTACCGGTCGCGATCAGCGGCAGCGTGGACACCAACGCTCCTGGCAGCTATGTGCTGACCTACCGTGCCACCAATTATCTGGGCGTCAGCGGCAGTGTCACGCGCACCGTGGTGGTGCGGGACACGCTCCCACCGGTCATCACGCTGCTGGGCTCCAGTCGGTTGACGAATCTCCTGAACGCGCCCTTCATTGATCTAGGCGCGACCGCGCTGGACGCCTGCGGCGGCAGTTTTGCCATCACCACCAACAACTTGGTGAATGTGACCCAGCTTGGCACCTACACCGTCAGCTACCGCTCCACGGACAGCTCCGGAAACTCCGCCACCAACACCCGCACGGTGGTGGTGGTGAACAATCAGCCAGTCATCTTTAGCGTGACTGGCAGCAGCATTTCGTCTGACGGCGCGTTCAAATTCAGCTTCACCAACCTGACTGGCCTGGGCTTCACCGTGCTGGGCAGCACCAACGTGGCTTTGCCAATGGCGCAATGGACGGTGCTGGGCGCGACCGTGGAGAATCCGCCTGGCCAGTATCAATTCACCGATCCACAGGCGACGAACAACGCCACCCGCTTTTACCGCGTCCGCTCGCCGTAGATCGCAGGGTCCAGCCGCGGAAATCACCCGTTGTCCAGAGGTCTCGAAAGAAGATTGGCGCAGCCGGAATCCGTTCGCCGGACCCTGTAACGGCCCCGTCAGGGCCGTGCACGAACGTCGGCTACCCGAGCGAGCCCTCCATCTCGTCCTCCTTCTCCTTCTCCTTCTCCTTCTCCTTCTCGTCCTCGTCCTCGTCCTCGTCCTCGATTCCGAGGACGAGGACGAGATCCACCCCATGAAGCCCCCCATCACCCTGCCCACCGCCTAGCATCCAAGTGGCGGGCCCCTTCGATCGGAGCGCTAGCAATGGGACTGCTGGAGCGATGAGCAATTACCGCACGGAACCACGGGCAGCGTGGGTTTTTATCAAGGGCAGGTTCCCGCACGGATGCAGTGCAAACTCAGGCTAGAATATCATGCACCACCTTGCCGTAGACGTCCGTCAGGCGGAAGTCCCGGCCGGCGTAGCGGTAGGTCAGACGCGTGTGGTCCAGGCCCAGGGCGTGGAGCAGCGTGGCGTGCAGGTCGTGCATGTGGACGGGATTCTCGACCGGGCGGTAGCCGAAATCATCCGTCGATCCGTAGGTGAGGCCGCCGCGCACGCCGCCACCGGCCATCCACATGGTGAAGGCCTGGGGATGGTGATTGCGGCCGTCTCCGTTTTCCACCATCGGGGTGCGGCCGAATTCGCCACCCCACAAGACCAGCGTGTCCTCCAGGAGTCCGCGCTGTTTCAGATCGTCGAGCAGGGCGGCGATGGGCTTGTCCACTTTCGCGCACTCCTCGACCGTTCCTTCCTTCACCTTTTTGTGATGATCCCAGGTGTAGTCGGTTGAAACCTGGATATAGCGGACCCCGCGTTCGGCGAATTTCCGGGCGAGGAGACACTGCCGGCCGAAGTTGTCGGTGGGAGCCGAACCGATGCCATAAAGGTCGAGGGTCTGACGCGATTCGCCGCCCAAGTCCATGATCGCCGGCATCGTCGACTGCATGCGAAACGCCAGTTCATAGTTCGCGATGAGCCCTTCGATCCGCGGATCGTGACCGACGGAACCGAGGTGCCGCCGATTGAGCGATTGGATCAGCCCGAGTTGGTCGCGCTGGCTGGTCGGGCTGATCTGCGGGTTGCCGAGGTTCGAAACCACCGCCTTGGCGATCGGGATCTCGGCCGAGCCTATGGCCATGCCCTGGTGGTTGGCCGGCAAAAACGCGTTGCCATAATTCTGCACGCCGCCATGGCCGCGGGGCGGCGAGATCGTGATGAAGGCCGGCAGATTCTCGTTTTCCCGGCCGAGCCCGTAGCTGACCCAGGAGCCGACGCTTGGCCGGACGAGGTTCGCCTGGCCGGTGTGCAGGCGCAGCAACGCTTCGCCGTGGGCATTGCCTTCGGTGTGCATGGATCTGACGACGCACATCCGGTCGGCCTGCCGGGACAAATGGGGCAGCAGATCATTCATCCAAATCCCGGACTGGCCGTGCTGGCGGAACGTGAAAGGCGAGCCAAGCACCGTCCCCAGTTTGTCCTTCTTGCTGCCGACGGTTTCGCCGAGGAGTTCCTTGCCTCCTTCAGTGTTCAAGCGCGGTTTGGGATCGAACATGTCCATGTGGCTCGGTCCACCCCACATGAACAGGAAGATCACCCGCTTGGCGCGCGCGCGCAGGGGCGGGACCGGCGCATAGATCGGACCGGCCGCCGGCGAGATCGCTCCCAAGGCGTCTTTCCCGGCCAAAGCGGCGAGCGCGAAGCCTCCAAAGCCGCCGGCGCTGGCGCGCAACATGTCGCGCCGGGTGATCGGTTTCGTGAAATGGTGGCAGTTCATGGATCAATCGAGGGTTTGAAACCGGCTGGAGGCGAAGAGCGCCTGACACGCGAGCGACCACGCCTGCAGATTCACATCCTTGCCGTCGACGGGGACCCTCCGGGCTTTTGACTGCCGGACGAAGGAAACGAGGTCGGCCCGTTCTCCCGTTGTCGGCGGCGCGCCGAGCGACAACTGAAACAACCGGTCGATCATCTCTTTGTCGCCGGCCGACGGGCATTCCGCCAACAGGCGGCGCGCCAACGCCTCGGAGGCCGCCATGACGGAGGGATCGTTGAGCATGAACAACCCCTGGGTGACCACCATCGTTTCGGGCCGCATGCCGGTGCTCGTCTGCGGATTGGTGAAATCGAACACATCGAAGACCTCCGGCAAATCATTGCGGATCACCGGGAGGTAGACGCTTCGATTGGGAAAATCCGTGCGCCGGCGATTCTTGTTGGCGCCCACCGCGGTCGCCTGATCGCCCAGGTAGGAGACCGAGGAGTCCAGTGGCTTCAGATCCAACTGGCCGGCCACCGCGAGCATGGCGTCCCGCATGGCTTCCGGCTCAAGGCGCCGCCTCGGTGCCCGCCAAAGCAGGACATCGTCGGGATCGATGGCGGTGCCGGCCTTGTTCTCCCGGCTGCCCATGGTGAAGGTCCGGGTGAGCACGATCTGCCGCACGAGGTGCTTGACCGACCAGCCTGAGTCGATGAGGTCGCGGGCGAGAAAATCCAGCAGCTCGGGGTGGCTGGGGGCTTCGCCGGTCCGACCGAAATTGTCGACGGTGCGGACGAGGCCGCGCCCGAACAAATGATGCCACACCCGATTCGCGAGGACCCGCGCGGCGAGCTGGCCCGCGCCATTCCTGGTGTCCGTGAGCCAGCGGGCGAGTTCGAGGCGGCCGCTGTGGTTCTCCGGAATCGCGGCCGGCCCGTCACTGATGACGCGCAGAAAGCCGCGCGGCACCTTTTTCCCGAGTCGATCGAACTGGCCGGCCAGCCGTATCGCTTCATCGGCGGGTTTTGCAGCGTCCGCAGGAATCATCGCGCGCGGCGGGATCTTCGAGGCGGTGGCCGCCAGTGCCTGAACCTCCGCGACCAGTTCTTTCTGAGCCCGGACGCGCTGGTCCTTGGGCTGGCTGGGATCGGCGGCAAGGGATGCCACGCCGGCGGAATTGGTCCTGGCGAGATCGGCCAGCTTCACCTCGTCGCCGGACATCAGAAGCTCCAACGCGGCTTTGACCTGCTTCTCACGCTCTTTGTTTTTGGACTGCTCCTTCCAATACTTTTCATAGGCGGCGTTGCGCTCGTCGCCGTCGGCGCCGAGCCCGGCCAGGCGTTCCATCTGCCGCTGCTCGCCCAGCATGTGGCGCGTCTGCACCACCTGCGTGGACGTGAAGATTCCGGCCAGCGCGTAGTAGTCGCTGGTGGGAATCGGGTCGAACTTATGGTCGTGGCACCGGGCGCAACCAAGGGTCTGCCCGAGCACGGTCCGGCCGACGGTGTCGACCAGCTCGTCGGCCACGTCCATCCTCTTCTGGCCTTCGTTGTCACTGAGCAGCACCTTGGCGCCGACGACGAGGAAACCGGCGGCGATCCTTTGCCGGTCGCGTTGCGGGATGGAGTCGAAAGGCAGCAGGTCACCCGCGATCTGCTCGGTCAGGAACCGGTCGAACGGCATGTCCGCGTTGACCGCATCGATCACCCAGTTGCGATAACGCCACGCCTCGCGGAAGAGAAAGTTTTCATCGAGACCGTTTGAATCGGCGTAGCGGGCCAAGTCCAACCAATGCCGTCCCCACCGTTCGCCAAACTGCGGCGAACCCAGCAGTTGATCGACGACCCGCCCATACGCATCGGGCCGTCTGCCGTCCAGGAATGCCGTGACTTGGGCGGGGGTTGGAGGAAGGCCGATGAGTTGAAAGTAGATTCTCCGCAGCAGCGTGCGGCGATCCGCATCGTCCGCAGGCTTGAGGCGGGCGCCTTGAAGCTTCGCCAGGATGAAGGAGTCGATCGGTGATCGCGGCCATTTGGACGACTTCACGGCGGGCGGCTGGTCGGCGCCCAACGGTCGCAAGGCCCAATGCCCGCGTCCAGCGATCGGATCAGATGGCGGCGCAGCCGACGTTGTGTCGTTCCCGGACACCTCCCTCGGATCAGGCGCGCCCATCTTCACCCAGGCTTCCAAATGGGCGACCGCCTCCTTGGAAAGGGGCTTGCCGTCAGGCGGCATTTGCAGATCGGGATCCTTGTAGCGGATGGCCCGGATCAACAGGCTGCTGTCCGCGTTCCCCGGCACTATGACCAGTCCCTGGTCGCCCCCGGCAACCCAGCCCGCGCGGCTGTCCAGAAGCAAACCGCCCTTCTGTTTCTTTCCACGGGAGTGGCAGGAGTAGCAGTTCTCCGCCAACAGCGGGCGGATGTGTTTTTCAAAATAATCCACACCCGCACTCGCCGGTCCATCCGCGGGACGCGCGTTGGAAACGACGGCCAACCAACAGACCAGGCCGACGCCGAATGGACGGAGCGAACCCATGGTCAGTCGCTTTTCGCCAGCCAGCCGTTGGCCTGCATCCATTCCGTCACGCGATCCATGAATCGATCGGCTCCACCCCCCTTGTTGACGAAGCCGTGGGCGCCCATCTGGAAGACATGCAGCTCGACCGGAACGTTTGCCTTGCGCCAACCGAGGAATGTCTTGGCCGAACTTTCATACGCCCCGTCATCCGCCGCGACGGCGAGAAAGAGCGGCGGGGCCCCGGCGGGCACCGGCACGCCGGCATCGCTGTTTCCGGTCGCATAGATCAGGGCCGCGAAGTTCGGACGCGACTCCGCCCTGCCCTCCATGGCGGCGCGAATCGGCCCCCCGCCGGCGGAGAAGCCGATCATGCCGATTCGGTTGGGCTGCAGCTTGAACTCCCCCGCGCGCGAACGGATCAGCTCGACGGACCGGCGTCCGTCCATGCCGGAGAGTTCGCGGACATTCTGGCCGGCCTGCGGCCCGTTCGTGGCCGGTTCCTTTCCGTCAACGCCGGGCCCCGTGTGGATGAGGCGATACTTCAGGACGAAGGCGTCCACTCCCGCCTCGTTGAGCTTCCTGGCAATGTCCACACCCTCGTAGCTCATCATCAACGTTCGATTGCCGCCTCCCGGCGCGACGATCATCGCGGTTCCCACCGGGTGTGCGGCGGGGAAGTAGAGGAGGGTCGGACGCACGACGTTCTTGATCTGCGGGCCCGATTTTCCCTGGGTCGTGACTTCAGGATAGTCCCACTTTTCGGAACCGGGTGCGACGCCCGGATAGAGCGGAATTTCCTGGGCCGCGCCGAACAGCGACCGCCCCGAACCGGTCTGCGCCGATGATTCCGCGGAGACGGCGATCACCGCCGCCATCTTCAGGATCAGACTCCAATTGCGAATGTTCATGGCTCTAGTCGTAGGTCTGTTGTGTTTCGCCGTCTGCCCTGCGGGCAGGCCGGAAAGGCGAAACTGTTTACCGCGATGCCCAGGCGCGCACCAACTCTCAGGTTGCCGTCGCGCCTTGGGTTCAGGATGAGACTTTGAACCCCGTCGAGCCACGCCCGCAACTCGATTTCCGGGGCGCTGGCTTGTCAGGCAACGACGGCCACAGCTGATGCCCGTGACGTTGGGATTCGCGGAGCGCAGCGTTGAACACCCAATGGCAGCGGGACGAGTCGTCCGTCGGCACGGTGCACGAATCAGATACCGGGTGGGGGGACCCTGCAGATGCTCGCCGCATCCTTCGTTGCGTCGATCGGTTCGTGCGCCGCGCGACGCACAATCGAATCGCGCGCAGGCGAAACGCCGGATGATCCACGCAGCGGCGTCTCCCAGCAGCGGCGTCGGCCTCGTGATTGGGAACTCCTGTTCGTTCCGTCCTCAACCGGTCTTGAACAGTCTGTTCTTGGACGCCCGGTTCGCCTTCTGACAAACTTCGTCCACCGACATCGAACCCATGAATGCCGCACCCCTGTCTAAACTCGCCCTCGCCGTCGTCCTTGGCTTGGCCCTGAAGTTCCCCTTCAACCACGGAGTCTCTGCCGAAACGGCGGCCGGCCGCCCCGGGCTGAAGAGCGACGCAAGCGATCCCGTAAAGTCGCCGCCATCGAACCAGACGGACGGAGTAGTTTTGCTCGGTTCGCTGAAGCTGGATGAAGTCCTACAGGGATGGGGTTCGCCCCAGGCCAATCGGTCGGTCGAGGGGAAACCCCTCACCATCAGCGGCCAAAAATATGAAGACGGCTTGGGCACCCGTGCGCGCAGCGTCCTGTGGATCAGCCTGCAGGGCGGCTCACGGCGTTTCACGGCTGCCGTAGGAATCGACGACGAAGTCGTGCCCCGCATTGTGCTGAGGGAACTGCGTGCCGCCTACGACAAGGGCAACGATGAATACACACGGGTAAACGGTCGGGTAATTTTTCAAATCTACGGCGACGGAAAACTGCTCTGGAAAAGCCGGCTCATGCGGCCCGGAATGCCTGCAGAACCGGTGGATGTGGACCTGACTGGAATCCAAACCATGGTCATGGTCGCCAGCAGCATGGGCGATCCGGTTGATTCCGATCATGCTGACTGGGTGGATGCGAAATTTCTCGTCACGGGTGCAAAGCCAAAAACAATTCCTCCACCGCGCGAAGCCGCCTTTGTCCTGACACCCAAGTCTTCCCTCGAACCGCGGATCAATGGCGCAAAAGTCTTTGGCGTGCGCCCCGAATCGCCGTTCCTGTTCACGATTCCCGCCACGGGTGATCGCCCGATGGAATTCTCAGCCAAGAATCTGCCGCGTGGGCTGAGGCTTGATGCGGACTCGGGTCGGATCACCGGCGTCCTGAAACGCAAAGGCGAATGGAACGTCACGCTCAAGGCGAAGAACCGGCTGGGAGAAGCGGAGCGGAGCTTCAAGATCGTGTCCGGTGAGATGCTCGCTCTGACACCGCAGATGGGCTGGAACAGTTGGAATGTCTTCGGGTGCGGCGTCGACGAGGCCAAGGTCCGCGCGGCGGCGGACACGATGGTGAGCAGCGGGTTGATCAACCACGGCTGGGCTTACGTCAACATTGACGACTGCTGGCAGAGCAAGCACACGGCGAAGGATCCCCTGGTCGCAGGCAACGGACGCGACGCCAACGGCGTCATTCAATCGAACGGCAAGTTCCCGGACATGAAAGCGCTGTGCGATTACATCCACGGCAAGGGATTGAAAGCCGGCATCTATTCGTCGCCCGGAGTCTACACCTGTCAGGGGCACACCGGGAGCTATCAGCATGAGGGACAGGACGCGCAGCGCTACGCGGAGTGGGGATTCGACTATCTGAAATACGACTGGTGTTACACGACCTACTCGACCCGGGACATCAGTTTGCATTCGCAGCGAATTCCTTGGCAGACCATGGCCGGAGCGCTCCGCAGGACAAAGCGCGACATCGTTTTCAGCCTGAGTGAAACGCTCGATGTCTGGCCATGGGCGAAGGAGGTCGGTGCGAATAGCTGGCGCAACACGGGCGACATCACCGACACCTGGTCGAGCGTGGACGAGATCGGGTTCACCCAGAACGGCCGCGAAATTGCCGCCGGGCCGGGGCACTGGAACGATTGCGACATGTTCGTCGTGGGCAAGCTGGGTGGCGGCAAACGCGATTCACGGCTGACGCCAAACGAGCAATACACGCACATCAGCCTCTGGAGTCTGCTCGACTCGCCGATGCTCATCGGCTGCGACATGACCCAGCTCGACGAGTTAACCCTGGGTTTGTTGACGAACGACGAAGTCATCGAGGTAAACCAGGACCCGCTCGGCAAACAGGCGCATCGCATCTCGAAGGATGAAAACGTCGAGGTCTGGGCCAAGGACATGGAAGATGGCAGCAAGGCGGTTGGCTTGTTCAATCGCGGTGAATTCGAAAACCCCGTGTCAGTGAAATGGAGCGAGCTCGGCCTGTCCGGCAATCAAACCGTCCGTGACCTGTGGCGGCAAATGGACTTGGGCGACTTCGCGGATTCGTTCGGCGCAAAGGTCGCCCGCCACGGCGTGGCGATGATCCGGGTGAAACCCTCGCGAAAATAGGCCGGCGATTCTGCCAAGGGCGGCTGCTCCGGGACCTCGGTTGTAAGAAACGGCCGTGCGGTTGTGATGATCAGGCTTCGAAACGGTCAACTGATCCGCAGCAACCGAGGAGGGTGGCCGGCGCGCGGTGGATGCACGGCGGGACCGGGCTTCCCGGATAGTCGACCGCGATACGCCATAGGTTTCCTTTGCCAAAGGAAAACGACCGGGCGTGCGGCAAGGGTGCATAGTGGAGGCGCAGGCCTTCGCTAGCCGCGCCGCGGCCAGTGCCCAGGGAGGTGTCGGCCACCCCCGTTGCACTGTCGGCATGGAACGAGCAAACGTCCGTTCGCACTGGCTCGGGGTCCTCGTTTGGAGGGTAACCGTTGACGCAGTCTAGGACGGGATCGCGGCCGTGTTCCCGGAGCAGCCGTTGGTCTTCGAGCAGGAAGTCGATGGCCGCCCGTCCATCTGCCCGCCCCCGGCATGATCCGCACCGCCTGCGACGCCTTGAACTGCCCCGTCATCTTCATGTAGGCGACGAACAACTCCTTCCATGAAAGTTTCAGTTCTCACGCCAGGAATGAGACCGGCGCCCACGAACCGCCTTCCTTCGCCGTGTCCGAAGAGCAGCTTGCTAACCCGCACTTGAAAAGTTCAGTCCCCTCGTCGCCCACGCGGAACGAGGCCTTGTTCTTTTGACAGAACGGGCATGGGAGATCGTCCTTTTTTCCCGAACCCTCGGGCGGCACCGCGTGCCCATAGTGCTCCAGCAGCCGGCGCAGCGGCAGGACCTTGTGCGTTTGAGAGAGGTCGCCCCTAGACAAGGGAGACAACCTGCTTCAGGACAGTGAAACCGAAAGTGCTGCAACAGCGACCCTGACTTACGTAACTCCTTGATGATGAATTGGCGGAGAGATAGGGATTCGAACCCCAGGTAGGGTATTAGCCTACTCACGCTTTCCAGGCGTGCGCCTTAAACCACTCAGCCATCTCTCCGCCGGGGTGGGAAATGTCAGCGAGATTTTCCTGCGAGGCAACAGTTTAGTTGCTACGCGACCCCTGTTGCCTTCACGACCTGAATAGCTTCCATCAGCCACCGTCAGTATCCACAGCGACGACAGCTACGGCTAAGCGGTTGACCGGCCATACGGGCTAAGCAAAGCCGGCTGAAGTCGCCAAAAAGTTCGTATGAACATCGTTCTGTTCCGGCGTCTCGGGCCTTTGGCCCTGGTCGGGGCCTCAGCCGCAATGATCGGCTGCAGTGAAGCCAAGCAGGGCCATCTGACTTCCTCCTCCAATTCAGCAACGACGGGAGTCTCCGTGGTTGCCATCGAACCACGACCCGCAGCCGCCCCGGTCGTGCCAACAGGTTCCACCGCATCCATTCCAATCACAGCCGCACCGGCCTCCGTCGCAAGTGTGCCGCCGCCCGCTTTTGCCCCACTCGCGCCTGAGGCAATTCCCGAAAAACTACGCGACATCGTCAAGCTGGCGGACGCGAAGGTAGCGCCCGAAGTGGTGTTGGCATTGATCAACCGAAACGAGAACGACTACGCGCTAAGCGCCGATGAGATCCTTTTGCTCAAGCGCCGGGGCCTCGACGAAGGGCTCATCGCGGCCATGATCCGCCGCCCAATGGAAGCTGCCAGCGCCCGCGTCGAGCAGCAGATCGCCGCTTTTCCTGCGCCAACCGTCACTCCGCCGCCGCAAGCGCCTGAACCGGCACCGGTTGCCCCGCCGGCCCCCCCGGTTGTCGTCACACAGCCAGTGCAACCGGCCTTGCCCGTGCCCACCCAAACAGTGGTCGTCCAAGCGCCGGCGCAGCCCGTCACTGTCCAATATTTCCAACAATCCCTCTCGCCCTACGGGTCCTGGATCCAAGTCGACGGCGTCGGGTTCTGCTGGCAGCCCACCATCGTCGTGAGCGACCCGACATGGCGCCCGTATTATCAAGGCGGCCGTTGGGTCTATAGTTCGTGCGGCTGGTATTGGCAGTCCGACTACAACTGGGGCTGGGCCGCCTTCCACTACGGCCGTTGGTCGAGGCACCACCGCCACGGCTGGGTGTGGCACCCTGACACCGAATGGGCGCCCGCGTGGGTTTCGTGGCGGCAAAGCCAGGACTACTTCGGATGGGCGCCGCTTCCTCCCGGCTCGCACTACCAGGCCGGATTCGGGTTCACCTACCACGACCGCAACGTCGGGATCAGCTTCGGTTTCGGGCTGGGCTACGACGACTTCTGCTTCGTGCCGTCCCGGCGCTTTTGCGATCCAAGTCCATGGCGTCATGGGATCGGTCCACGCGAAAGGCAAGTCGTCTACAACCAGACCACCGTCATCAACAACTACGTCTCCGGCGAAAACAACGTCATCATCAACGAAGGCATCGGCCGCACACGCATCGCTTCGGCCACCGGACAAAAGCTCGAACCCGTGCCGATCCGCCAACTGCCTGCCCGTGAACACAACGGCAGCCGCGCCGACTCGATCGTCGATGGCGGCAGATCCATCGCGGTCTATCGGCCTGCCCAGATCGAGAATGCCCCGCGAAGCAACGCTCCCGCACCCCGGCCCCCGGCCAATTCTGCGGGCGCGGCAGCGGGCCCCAGAAACTACACAGGCGGAGCGGCCAGCGGCCGAACCACCGGCGGCAGCGACATGAGATCCAACCCCACGATTGGCCGACCAGGAACAAGCCAGCCGAGCCTGCCTCCACAGCCGACGCTCCCCGCGCAGCCCACGTTGCCCCGCGAACGTTCGGGGCGCTCCGACGTCCGCGCCGAGACCCCGACCCTGACGGTTCCTCGCCTGGTCGAATCGCCCACCATGTCGCGACAGCCCGTGAAGTTGCCTCCAGTCTCTGTGATCCGTCAGCAGCCGCAGCCGTCCATTGTCGTGCCGCCGACCACCCAGGAGAATTCCCGTGTTAGCCGCAACGACTACTCCTTGAGATCCGGCCGGACTGAAGTCCCGCAGGCCGCTGTCGTCGCGCCGGCTCCGTCCGCCCGAGCCGACGTGCCCTCACCGCGTTACGAGCGTCCGGCTCCCCCGAGCGTTCCCTCCGGCCGGGAGTTGAATCGAGAGCAGTATACGCCACCCCCCCGGCAACAGCCGCAGCCCCGCACCTACGATTCATCCACGCTACCGGGCCGCCCCATGATCCAACAGCAGCCAGCCATTCAACCGGCTCCGCAAGTCTTGCCTGGGCGGCAGATCAGCGTGCCGCCTCCTGCTCCGGCACCCGCTCCGCAAGCCTCGCCCGATCGCGGACAACGCGACCAATCTCCCGGCCGATCCGGCCGTGACAGGGGCAACTAGCCCCGGTTCCTTCGCTCACAACGGCCGCCGGACCAAAATCCGCCGGCCGTTTTTCTTTCGTGGGCCGGTTCCCTGCCCCCGTCAGCGCACTTGCCGTCCGGCGCGGCTGCGGCACGCTCTTCCCAATGCAACGCCCTATCGCTGCCGCCATCCAGACCGCCGCCGTCGCCGTGTTGTTGGCCACTGCGTCCTCCGTTTTCGCCCAAGCCAAACCCCGCATCGCCAGGCTCGACGACCTTCCCCGCTACACTTACGCCGTCCCCGGCACCGCGGCCGACGTGGTGACCAATGCCGTCGTCTTCCAAGTCTTCGCCGACAAGGCCCGCGCCGACATCGCAGGCGACCTCGACAAGTATCTCATCGACGACAAGACCACCCTGAAGCGGCTGAAGAGCGCGCTCCTCGGCTTGAGCCAACTCGCGGGAAAGGATGACGAGACCCTCAAGCTGATCGAAGAAATTCGCGCACTGGAAGACAAGCCCGGCCTCAAGCTCACCACCGGAGTCGTTTCAGAAGCCCGCATTGAGGCGAAGCGCAAGACCGGCTCCACCACCGGCGACGTCTTCCGTGCCGCCTTCCGCGAAGTCCTTTCCCGCAAGGTCAATTCCCTGCCCTGGGCCACGGTGCAGAACGAGATCAGGGAACTGAAAGGCAACATCGAGATTCGCAGCGCCAGCCTCCTTCTCGGCATCATCAGTTCGCAGATCGAGCCTGTGGTGCAGGCGAACAAATCTCTCAGCCGCGAACTCGCCGAGCAGCTCATCTCGATGCGCTCAGCCCTGATGATCCAGCTCCCGTTGAAGGAGGACATCCTCAACGTGCTTGAAGCCGTCACCCTCGCAAAACGCGTCGACAAGAAAGACATCTGGGCCGACCGCTCCGTCACGCTTCCGGCCAAGGCGCCGCTGAACAACGTCGTCGTCGGCATCTGGGATTCCGGCGTCGACACGGCCATCTTCAAGAACCAGCTCTTCACCAATCCCCGCGAGAAGGCCAACGGCAAGGACGACGACAACAACGGCTTCGTCGACGACGTGAACGGCATCGCTTTCGACCTTCACGCCAACCGTGTTCCTGAACTGCTCGTCCCGCTGGGCGAAGCCGCCAAACGCACCGCCGATCTCAAGGCCGACATGAAGGGCCTCCTCGATCTCCGGGCATCGATCGACAGTCCCGAAGCCTCCGCTCTCAAGAAGAAGCTCGCCGCCATCGAACCCGCCAAGGTGAAGAGTTTCATGGAAGACCTTGGCCTTTTCGGAAATTACAGCCACGGCACCCACGTCGCCGGCATCGCCGTCGCCGGCAATCCTTTCGCCCGCGTCCTCACCGCCCGCATCACGTTCGACTACCATGCCATTCCCGAGAAGCCGACGGTCGAACAGGCACAGAAAAACGCCGCCGCCGCGCAGGCCACCGTCGATTACTTCAAGGCCAACAACGTCCGCGTGGTGAACATGAGCTGGGGTGGCAGCCTCAAGGATGTTGAAGAAGCGCTCGAAGCCAACGGCGCCGGCAAGGACGCGAAGGACCGCGCCGGCATGGCCCGCGAGATCTTCCAGATCGAAAAGCTCGGCCTGACAAAGGCCCTCGCGAGCGCGCCCGGCATCCTCTTCATCGCCGCCGCCGGCAACTCGAACAACGACGCCGAGTTCGACGAGATGATCCCCTCCGCCATCCGTTTGCCGAACCTCATCACCGTCGCCGCCGTGGACAAGGCGGGCGACCAGGCGCCCTTCACCAGCTTCGGCCCGACGGTCATCGGCTACGCCAACGGCTACGAGGTGGAGAGCTACATTCCCGGAGGAGAGAAGATGAAGTTTAGCGGCACCTCCATGGCCGCGCCGCAGACCGCGAACCTCGCGGGCAAGCTCTACGCCATCGACCCGAGTCTGACACCCGGCGAAACCATCTCCCTCATCCGCCGCGGCAGCGACGCCTCGCCATCCGATCCCCGCATCAAGCTCATCAACCCCAAGCGCACCGTCGAACTCCTCGACCAGCGCATGGCGGAGAAATAGCGGCCGGCAAACGCGCGCCTCACGGAACTAGTTTCGCGGGCGGTTTCGGGCCCGACGCACGAAACCCAACCCGACCGCAACCGCGGCCGCGACTACAACTCCGCCTATCCACCCGCGTGAACTCTCACCACCAATTGCTTCCCCTTCCGCGATCGGAACGGACACGGGCGTTGCGTTGGTCAGGTTCGTGTCGTTGGTCTTGAGGGGCGCTTCACCCAGGAGATGCGGATAGTGTTGGCGCAACAGATTGGTCATGCTTTCGTTGGCACGCCGCATCCAAGCCAGCTCATCAGGCGATTTCGCGTTCGACGTATCCTTGAAGAAAGGTTCTTGCGGAACGAACGACGCAGAATCCGCATTTCCCTTCATGTTTGTTGAGACCAGATAGGAGGGAATCACGAATTCAACCGGCCCGGACATGAGCTCGATCGATTCAACTGAAGATACGGTAGGTGGACTTTCCCTGCTGATCTTCATTCGCACAGTAGTGGAAAAAAAGTATCGGCCTTCCTCCGGAGCACGCAGGGAATGGGCAAGGTCCGCCTTCAGCGTGGCAGACGAGCCGGGTTTGAGCGAATAAGGGGGCTCAAGCAAAAAACTTCGATTGATCCTTATCATCGAGTCGGTAGACCGAACCAGGCTGGCCGGCTTTCCGAATGAATTGGAACCCTCCAAAACGAATCCAGCTGGACCTCCTCTGAACAACGACACGACATTTGTGCCAAAGTTTTTGAGAGTCACATACGTTCCGACGACATTTCTGCCATCTAGGCGTTCAAGCCGCATCGCGAGACCGATCTGTAGGTCATTCGGTCCGCCACCAAAACTCGGAACAATACCGACAGCATCACTGTCTTGAACCAAATTGGCTATTTGAGCCGCCAAAGAACCAGCCAAGAGAAACATCAAGACCAGTTGAGCAGTGAATCGACGGACATTCATTGAAGGCTCTCAGCTACTTTGTGATGTGCTTCGCCAGAAACGCCCGCACCTTCTCGTTGATCTCCGGGCCGCCGAAGCCGTGGCCGGCTCCTTTGACGACGTGGAAGGTCACGTCCACGCCGGCCTTCTTGAGCGCGGCTTCGAGCAGTTCGCTCTGGTTCACTGGAACCAGCTGGTCCTTGTCGCCGTGCATGATGAGGAACGGCGGATCGTCGGCCGTGACGTAGGTGATCGGATTGGCCCGGGCGGCCTTGGCCCTGTTGTCCGGCACGGCGCCGCCGATGAGTTTGCTTTCGGGAGAATCGGGCGCGTCGTGTTTGATCGTGCTGGGGAACCGGCTCATCTGCGTGAAGTCAGTCGGTCCGAAGAAGTCGACGACGGCCTGCACGCGGCTGGAGACGCCGAGGTTCTCGCCGGTGTCGAACTCCTTCACGTCGCCGGCGGTTCCCAGCAGGGCCACGAGATGTCCGCCCGCCGAGGTGCCCCACGCGACCATGCGGTCGGGGTTGTAGCCGTAGTCCTTCGCATGGACGCGGAGCCAGCGAATGGCCGATTTGCAGTCGATGATCTGCGCGGGAAAAACGGCGTGCTGGCTCAGGCGGTAGTTGATGCTGGCGACGGCGTAACCTTCCTCGACGAAGATCTGGGCAGGCGTGCGATCCTTGTCCCCCTCGAGCCAAGCTCCGCCGTGGATCCAGACGATGAGGGGCGCATTGGTCGCGTTCTTCGGCAGGTAGAGGTCGAGCTTGTGGCGCTCGTGGCCGTTGGTCACGTAGGCGAGGTCGCGGAGGATTTTGCCATCGGTCTGGCGAGCCTCGGCGGCATCGCGCATCTTGCGGCGGGCTTCGGCAGGCGAATCGATCCGGGGACGCTCGGGCGTTCCACGGGGTTCGGGCTTGGGATCAGCGGCCATGGTTAGTCGCACAAACAGGACTGCACCAAGCAGGAGAATGCAAAGCGGCTTCATGGATACCGCCAAGGACGACCCCGAATCCGCTGCGGTTACCAGCGAAAACTCACCGGATCCGGAACGTCTTCATCGCCGCATCGAATGCGAAAAGCATGCGCGGGCCAGCGTCCCGCGTGTGCGACGCGGTGAGCATGAACTTGTCGTCGCCCTCGCCGGGAAAGAGGTAGAAGGCGTGCCAAAGTTGCTGCCCGTCGGATTCGCTGAAGACGATCCAGCGTCGGCCCTTCAGTCCGGATGTAGTGGTGAAGGCGGATTCCTCCTTGAGCACCGCGCCTTCCATGAGCTTGCCGATGCTGCGTTTGCTACGTTCGGCGTAACCCTCGAAGCGCAGCGGAGCCCGTTCCCGGGAAGTGGCGATGTTCGGGGCAAATCCACCGACGGACCGCCCGGAAGCGACGGGAAATCGCCCGGAACTGGGCTCGATTGCCGCCCATCCCCGCGGCATCCGATAGGCGAACCCACCGCCA
>CANJSG010000079.1 GCA_947476875.1 Verrucomicrobiota bacterium
ATTCATCCGGTCCCGGCAAAAGAAAAGGGCGGCCGAATCGGCCGCCCGGTGTCTTGTGAATCTGTTCCGCTGGGTGCCCGGCGGCACTTGCCAAGCTTGGCGACGGCTTCCTGCATTTCCTTTAGGTGGACGTCGGCGGAGCCGGTGTCGGTCACGTGGACGATCTTGCCTTCCTTGTTGATCAGGAAGCTGACGCGACGGCTCATTTTCTTGCCGTCCATCTGGGTGCTGAACTGCGCGGCGAGTTTGCCGTCCACGTCGCTCAGGAGCGGGAAGTTGAGGTTGTGGTCGGCGATGAACTTCTTGTGGCTGTCCGCCGTGTCCATGCTGACGCCGAGGACGTCTACGCCGCCCTTTTTGAGATCGCCCAGCCGGTCGCGGAGGGTGCAGGCCTGCTTGGTGCAGCCAGGGGTGTTGTCCTTCGGATAGAAGTAAAGGATGACGCTCTTCTTGCCGAGATAGTCCGCAAGCTTGTGGGTCTTGCCGTCCTGGTCCTTGCCTTCGAAGGCGGGGGCCTTGTCGCCCGCCGCCGGGGTGGCGGCCTGGATCGAGGCGGTGGCGGCGATGCCGATGGCGATGATGAGGGAGAAAAGTGTTTTCATGGGGGTAGTTTCCGGACGATTTCGGTTGGATCCGACGGAGTTAACGGACTTCCTGTTCAACCGCCTTTCAAAGTTCGTTTGACAACGCGCGTGTCTCACGGATAACTCTCCCGGTCCTGAACTATGATGAAGCACAGTAAGATTTGGCTCTGCCTGGCGTATGCCCTGTTGGCTGCCGGCTTCGCATGTGGAGCTTCCGATGCCCAGAGGCCTCCTGTCGTTTTCCGGCACCAGTTTGTCGGTGCCCAAGCCGTTGGCTCCCTAGTCAAAGTGCCGAAGGCGGTCGAACTGCTTTCGTCCACTAATGGGGTCGCCTTCCGCAAGTTGGTGTCGGAACGATTCGCGAAGTGGCTGGCGGCCGGGGCGGGCAAATCGGACGGCGCGGCGGTGAATGGTTTGGCGGATCTGGTAAGCGATCTTGTTTGTTTGGATGCCGGGTTCGAGCTGCGACAGGATGCCGGATCGTGGGAAGCGACCGTGGCGGTCAAGGCGACTTCTGCTGTTCGGCAGGTTCTGGAGAGTCGGATCAAGGCCGTGGCCGTGTCGTTTGGGCGCACGGTTTCGTTGGAGTCTTCGGGTGATTGGTTGATCGCTGGAGTCGGCTCGAAAGGCTCTTTCCCCGTGAGTGGCATTACATCGGCCATCGCGTCGTCCGGGCGTCCCTGGAAGCTGGACTCTGGAGCGTTGGTTTTCATCGAGGCTGATCTTCCCAAGTTGTCCGCGTTTTTCGGATGGGCGGAATCGCCGGTTCGTTTGGGAGCGATCGCCCTGACGATTGCCGCTCAGGGCGAGAACCTGAAGACGACCGCCAAGGTCACGTTCCCGGATGCCATCGCGGTGGGTCAGGAGATGTGGAACGCCCCGACGAATTTGCTGCGGGATCCGTTGGTGAACTTCACCGCGATCCGTTCGCTTGGGGCATTTCTGCCGCCGGGTTCCATGTTCGATTCGGTGATCGGCCGGCAGATGGGCAAGTCCCAGACCTACCTCTGGACTCTTTCCCAGGTGCCCTTCCAATATTACTTCGCGATGGCTTCGACCTCGCCGAAGGGGGAGATGGACCGTTTGGGCGATGTGATTCCCCGCGAGTGGAACCCGATCCTGAAAGCATCCAACTCGGGGGAGTTTGGTTGGAACTCGAACAAGACGCAGCTCCAGATGAAGGGCGGTTCCCTTCTGGCCCCGTTTGTCCTGGCAACCAATGACGCAACGGGAGGCTGGGTCACCGGAGGCTTTTTTCCGTTCGTGCCCAACCGTCAGCCGGCCCCAAAGGAGCTGATGGATGAATTCCAGAATCGGAAGGACCTCGTCTATTACGACTGGGAGATCAGCCAGGAGCGGGTTGGGTTCTGGCGGGTGATGGGGCAGATCGCCCCGGTGTTCGGGCGCAAGGCCGCCGTCAATGTCATCCGCGAACAGAGGCGGCTTTTTTCGACGACGGAGCGGTTTCTCGACGGCGTCGCACCGCAGCTTGGCAACACGGTCACGGAGGCGGAGTCCGCCGGACCAAAGGAGTTCAACGTGACCCGCAAGTCCCACTTGGGATTGAGCGGCTTCGAACTGGTCCACTTGGCGCGATGGTTGGCGGACTCCCCGTCTTCACTGACTCCGCTGGCCGCTCCGGGCGGAGCCCCGTCGGGGGTCCCTGTGCCAGTCCCGGCTCCGAAGTCGGGGAATCCCTGAACTGTTCATCGAGGAACCATGCTCAAGCTCGGCGTCAACATCGACCATGTCGCGACTCTCCGCGAGGCGCGTTATCGCGGTCAGATCCGCGGTGAACCGAGTCCCGTCGAGGCGGCGCTCGTCTGCGAACGGGCGGGAGCCCATGGGATCACCGCCCACCTGCGGGAGGACCGCCGCCACATTCTGGATCGCGACGTCCGTGAACTCCGTGAACGGATTTCGACGCGGTTCAATCTCGAGATGGCCATTGCGCCGGAGATCATCGCGCTCGCGCTGAGTCTCAAGCCCGACATTGTCTGTTTGGTTCCGGAGAAACGGCAGGAACTGACGACCGAGGGCGGGCTGGATGTGGTCGGACAGGAAGCGGCCTTGAAGGAGGTTTGCTCGCGTTTCCGCGATGCCGGGATCGAAGTGAGCCTTTTCATTGCCCCCGATCCCCTTCAGATCTCAGCTTCTGCCAGGGTGGGAGCGCAGTTCGTCGAGCTTCATACCGGCGCCTACGCGGAGCACTTCCATCAAAAGCTGGAGCGCAACGCGGAGATCGAACGACTGGTGTCGGGCGCCGAGCAAGCTTACGAACTGGGTCTCCAAGTGAATGCCGGCCACGGCCTGAACCTCGAGAACTTGCCGTTGCTCCACGTGGTCCCTCACATGGTCGAGCTGAACATCGGCCACAGCCTGGTCAGTCGGGCCGTATTTGTGGGATTGGAACGCGCAGTCAAAGAGATGCTCGGGGTGATGAACGGGTATCCAGGTTGAGATGATCTTGGGACTCGGCATTGATCTGGTGGAAGTGACCCGTATCGAGCGGGCGTTGGCCCGCTTCGGTCCCAGGTTCCTCAGTCGGATCCTGTGCGAAAAGGAACTCGCCTATTGCCAATCCCAGTCGGCACCGGCAAAAAGCGTGGCGTCCCGATTTGCGGCCAAGGAAGCCGTGTCCAAAGCGTTCGGCACGGGAATTGGAGCAGAACTCGGCTGGAAGAACATTGAAGTCGTCCGGTTGGCTTCTGGGCAACCGTCGGTGGAATTGCACGGGGCCGGGGTTGATCTTTTGAAGAGTCGCGGGGGTCGGAAAGTCCACCTCAGCATCACCCATACCGGAGGCCACGCGGCCGCAGTAGCTGTGATTGAGGATTGAAACTGCTAAGGCGGTGATACGGGGCGCCCGATTGGAAAAGCGTCGGAACAGGACACTTGGCGGGTTGCCAAGCGGTTAGGCGGCAATACTGTCAAAATCGTCCATGAGCAAAACAGGAGCGGCAACAGTAGGGCAGGTTGAGGCGTCCGGGCCAATCAAGTTGGCCTGGCCTGCGGTAGCCATGGTCGTTCTTTCGTGGCTGTGGGCCTTCAACGCGTTTGCCCAATACTGGATCTATTTCGAACAGTATGCTTACGGATGGTTGGTCCCATTCCTGGGCGGGTTCTTTTTGTGGCGTCGGTTGGGTATCTATTCTCTGAAGAACGGATTCGCGCCCGTCGCCACGCGGCCTCGCGACAATTTGAAAGGGGCGCTTCTCCTGATCCTCCTCGCGGCTTGTGTGGTGCCTCTTGAGTATGCCCGGCAGAAGAGCCCTCTTTCGAGGTCTTTGGTTATCCTCATCGGTTTCAATGCGGTGATCGTCACCCTCCTTTGCCTCGGATGGATGGGTGGCCGAAAACTTCGCCGGGAGATGCTTTTTCCGACCCTGTTTTTCCTGATGGCGGCACCTTGGGTGACGGCAATTGAGCAGCCAGTGACGGCCGGTCTGGCGGAAAAGGTGTCCGCGATCATCACCGAGATCATGCATTGGCTCGGAATCCACGCGAAGCGCAACGGAGTCACGATCACGATGAAGCCCGGCCCGGTCGGCGTGGATGAGGCCTGTTCGGGGATCCGTTCGCTTCAGTCGGGGCTGATGTATGGAGTGGCCTTGGGAGAACTGTTCCTGCTGTCGGTCCCGCGCCGGCTGTTGATGTTCGTCGCGGCGTTTGTTTTCGCGGTATTTCTCAACGTATGCCGGACTTTCATCCTCTGCTGGCAGGTCGACGAGAAGGGGTTGGATATCTTGGCCAAGATCCATGATCCGGTCGGGGGTGTGATGTCCATGATTCTGCCGGTGATGCTTTTTGGAGCGGCGTGGTTGTTGAGAAAGGAGGAGATCGCGATGGGTGCTGCCAGCAGGGCGACCTTGGGTGCCGTCGCGCGGCCCGTTGCGAGGGTAGGGCTGGTGGGATCCGCGGTTGTCGTTCTTTTGGCGGGCTTCATGGGGACCAACGGATGGTTTTGGTATGAGGCGCTCAAGGTTCCCGAACAGACGCAGCCGAACCTTGTAGTCCGCGATTCTGTCCAAAAGGAACCGGTCTCGGAAGCGACCTTGAAGATTCTCCAGCCAAACCCGGAGATAGGGCACAATGTATTCTTTCGATCGGCGGCGGTCGGAGGCCGGGAGATTGGTGGCTACTATTTCTTTTGGGTGCCGAACGCGGCCAACGTCTACCTGTTAGGTCACCGACCCGATGTTTGCATGGCTGGAGTTGGATGGAGAAAGGACGGGGATTTCGAGTCCATAAAACTCCCGATCAGTGGCAAGGAAATGGACTTCTACAAGTTCATGTGGAAGAGGGGCGAGAAGAAGGCGGTCCAGCTTTGGGGAATCTGGCGCAACGGGAAATCCGTTGAGATCAATTACCGCGATCTGGACTCATCGGCTCCTGTTTCTTGGATTGAGTTGGCGGGGAAACGAGGTTCTGCAACTGAACTGGTTTCCATTAACATCCCCTACGAAGGCACGCCGCCCGACCTCAAAACGATGACGGAAGCGATGAACACCCTGGTCCAGTATCGAGGACAGAAACCTGCCAAGTGACCATGGATGACCCAATTCGACCCAGCCAGTCTACCCAGGATCGAGCGACTCCTAGGAAAACCTCTTCATTGAAGAGAAAATTTATCCTCTGCGGATTCGGCTTGTTGATCATCGTGGTGGCTTGGTTTGCACTTCCGCCAGTCTACGGCCGGCTAAGGTCGGTGAGGGCGGAGTCTTTTTTCAATCGGGGGCAGGCATTCTTGGATCAGGGGCAGTGGACCAACGCCCTCGACCGGTTTGAGTTGGCGATGCAGATGGATCCGGAACAAACGCGATTTCGCGGAGCGGTTGCCCGTGCCTCGGAAAAGATCGGTCCCGATCAGGCGCTCAAGTCTTGGGTTGAAATCATACGTCTGCCGGACGCGACGGCTGAGGAACGGCAGGATTTCACGGAATTCGCCCTCAGCATTGGGCTGGTCGAAGCAGCCAGCCAACAAATCAAGAAGCTAATGCTTCGCCAGCCTCCTGAGGCTCGAAGTCTTTATTTGGCGGCCGAGTTTTTCCGCCTCCAAGGCGATTTGGTCCAAGCTGCGAGCGCAGCACGGGCCGCTTTCGTAGCGCAGCCAAACGAAGATAGATTCCAGTTCTTGTATGGCTCGATCATGTTGGCCATGGACACGCAGGAGCAAAGGCAGGAAGGACGTCGACTGCTCCTGGAACTAGCCGGGCGCCCGGGGCGATCCCAAGCCGATGCCTGGCGGAGGCTCGCTGGTCTTTCCGATCTGAAGCCGGCCGAATCACGACAGTTGATCGGTTTGGTGGAGGCAAGCCCCTCCGGCTCGACCAATGCCATCCTAAGGGCCAATCTTCGTTGGCCCTCCGACAGCACCGTCCAGTCCCGTCGTGACGCGCTCATTGCCGAGACGATCAGCAAAACGTCTGTTGCCGACGATGTGGCCTTGAATGAACTCGCGGTTTGGCTCAACTCGCGGAAGGCCTTCGATTCAACCCTGATGGTTGTCCCGGCGAACCGGGTAGGGACCAATGTGCCCCTCTTCACAATGCGGTTGGAGGCTCTCTCGGGGATGAAACGCTGGGATGAAGCCGAGACTTTCCTGCAATTAACCAATGTCCCCGTTGAGCCCATGTTCCGTCTCGGTATGGCGGCATTCATCAAATCCCTGCGCGGCGATGTGGCGGGAGAGCGGTCCTTGTGGGCTTCTGCGATCCAGGAGACGACGAACAATTTCAGGAAGTCGCTCACCCTTGCTTCGCTGGCCGAGCGAATCGGACGGGACGACATAGCGCTTCGGGTCTTCGCTGGCGCACTTGCTCTCCACGGGTTCAGCTGCGGTGGCCTACGAAGCCAACAAACAAACCGCCCGCATTCAAATGGGCCTGGGTGAGTTGAAGTTGGCGCATGAAGCCCTCTCCAGAATGGTTCAAGGAACTCGGGTCGACCAACGGGTCAAGATCGATCTGTTTTACCTGAACCTGCTTCTGGACCTTCAGGCCCGGCTTACCCTGGAGGAATGCCTTCGCGAAGTTAAGGTCACGCCCGATCGGTATGACTTCCGGATCATGGCCGCACTGGCCCATTGCCGGATGGGCAATGCCCCTGAAGGCCTCAATTTGATCCAGAGCCTTCCGGTAACGCCTACACTTTTGCCGGCCCGGTGGCGCGCCGTCGTCATGACGGTTTTTCGATTGAATGGGAAGGTCGCGGAGCAGGTGCAGCTGTCGGAATCGCTTTCCAATTCCGGATTCAGCAAGGCCGAACTCCAAGCGCTGCGGGCCATCGGGCGGAAGTGACGGTCGGCGTCGGGCTTGCCTCGAAGACCTTCATCGCTAAGGTGTCGGCTCCTGAAATTGGAAACACCATGAGCGTTCGCGTCCGTTTTGCCCCCAGTCCCACCGGCTACCTCCACATTGGCGGCGCCCGCACCGCCCTTTTCAACTGGCTCTATGCCCGCCATACCGGCGGCACCTTTGTCCTACGCATCGAGGACACCGACCAGGCCCGGAATTCGCAGGCTGCCGTCGATGTCATCTTGAACGGCCTCCGCTGGCTGGGCCTCGATTGGGATGAAGGTCCGACGACCGGAGCGGTCACCGGCCCAAGTAAGGGCGACTTCGGCCCCTACTTCCAGTCCGCGCGCGGCGAGATCTACCAGAAGCGCATCCAGGAATTGAAGGACAAGGGCTTCGCCTACGACCACGAAGGTGCGGTGAGGTTCAGGATGCAGCGCGAGCCGGTCCTCATTCCCGACCTTGTCGTTGGCAATGTCACCCGCGAGCTCACCGACCGCGAGAAGATGGACCCGGACTTCGTCATCGTCCGGAGCGACGGCGTGCCCGTCTTCCACTTGGTCAATGTCATCGACGACCTCGAAATGAAGATCACCCACGTGATCCGGGGTGAAGACCATCTCAGCAACACGGCCAAGCACATCGCCCTCTTCCAAGCCTTCGGCGTCGAGCCGCCGAAATACGCCCATATCCCGCTCATCCTCAACAAGGACAAGTCCAAGATGAGCAAGCGCGACACCGGCGCGTCGTTGACCAACTACATGGACGAAGGCTACGCGCCCGAGGCCGTGTTGAACTACCTCTGCCTCCTTGGCTGGTCGCCCAAGGGCAACCGCGAGATCGTCCCGCTCGAAGAGGTGGTCCAACTCTTCGACTTGCCGCAGATCATCCGCCACAACGCCGGCTTCGATCTCGACAAGCTGCATTGGGTGAATGGCGAATACATCCGCCTGATGTCCCCTGATCGTTTCGAGACGTTGGCCCGGGCAGCGTTCGGCAAAGCCGGCATCAGCCTCGATGGCTTTGCGCCGGACTACATCGGTGGCGCGTTGAAGTCCTGCCAGGAGAAGATCAAACACTTCTCCGAACTCCCGCTCTTCGGTGGATTCTATTTCAAGGAAGTCACCGAATACGACTCGGCCGGCGCGGCGAAGGACTTCGTCGCCGAAGCCAAACCGCGGATTCAGAAGCTCCGCGATGCCTTCGCGGCCCTCTGTGTCTTTGACGCCGCGACGCTGGAAGCGACTCTGAAGTCCGTCGCCGTCGAAGTGGGCGTCAAGACCGGGATTCTCGTCCATCCAACGCGCCTCGCGACCACTGGCCGGACGGTGGGCCCGAGCCTGTATCATCTGCTCGAAGTCCTCGGCAAAGACCGGGTGGTCAAACGACTCGATGCCGCTCTGGCCCGGATTGTTTGAGCCGTTTGCTGCCCGCGGGCGTTTGTTCGGCTGGAAAATCTTGCCGTCGTTCCACTTGCTGACGGTTCATTGCCCGCTAGGTTGGCCGAAATGGAATTGGTCATCACATTGCTGGTCTCGGGAGCGTTGCTCCTGGTCCTTGAGACCATCCTGCCGGGCATGATCGCCGGAATCATTGGGTTCTGCTGTTTGGTCGCTGGGGTTGCCGTCGCCTATGGCCGACTTGGCGCCGGAACGGGTAGCTACGTTCTGGCCGGAGTGGTGGTCTTCTGCCTCGTTGGGGCGGTCGCCTATCTGAAGTATTTCCCCGGATCGCGCTATGCCCGGCGTTTCACCCTGACCCGCACCATTGGTGGTATCGGCGTGGAACGACCCGAATTGGTCGGGCAGACCGGGGTCGCTTTTACCAAGCTCCGCCCTTCCGGGACCGCGCTGATCAACCATCAGCGGGTGGATGTTGTCGCGGACGGCACGATGATCGAACAGGGGACGCCCATCACGGTCGTCGCCGTCGAAGGCCTTCGGGTCGTCGTCCGTCAGGCCGCCACCCCGTGATGCACTCTCCAACTTTCAAACGTATTTATGACTGACTACCAACCCATGCTTGCCGAACTGCCCTTTCAAATCCTGCTCTGGGGTGTTCTCGGCGTCTTTGGCCTCGTGCTGCTGATCTGGGCGGGAAACTTCTTTTCCATCTGGCTAAGGGCGACGTTCTCCGGCGCGCCGGTTGGCCCGTTTGAGTTGATTGCCCTTCGCCTGCGAAGTGTGCCCGTGGGTGTGGTCGTCGATCTCCGCATCACAGCGGTGAAGTCCGGCATTGATCTGACGATTGATGACCTTTCCACCCACTTCCTCGCCGGCGGCAATATCGAGATGGTGGTCCTCGCCCTCATCGCCGCGCGCAAGGCCGGCATCCACCTCGACTTCGACCGCGCCTGCGCCATCGATCTCGCGACCAAGGGCACCGGCAAGACCGTGCTCGAAGCCGTAAAGACCTCCGTCAATCCCAAGGTCATCGATTGTCCTGCGGCCTCCTCCGGCAAGTCCACGATCGACGCCGTGGCCAAGGACGGAATCGTCATCAAGGCCAAGGCCCGCGTCACCGTCCGCACGGCCCTCGACCGTTTCGTCGGCGGCGCGACCGAGGAAACCATCATCGCCCGCGTCGGCGAAGGCATCGTCACCACCATCGGTTCGTCGAACAGCTACAAAGACGTCCTCGAAAACCCCGACCGGATCTCCAAGACCGTTTTGGACAAGGCCCTCGATTCCAACACCGCTTTTGAAATCCTCTCCATCGATATCGCCGACCTCGATGTCGGCGAGAATGTCGGTGCCAAGCTCCAGGCCGAACAGGCCGAGGCCAACAAGCTCATCGCCCAAGCCCACGCCGAAGTGCGTCGTGCCGCCGCCGTGGCCGTCGAGCAGGAGATGACCGCACGCGTCGCCGAAATGCGCGCCCGCGTCGTCGAGGCCGAAGCCCAGATCCCCATGGCCATGGCCGAGGCGTTCCGCAGCGGCAACCTCGGCATCATGGACTATTACAAGATGAAGAACGTCCAAGCCGACACGTCGATGCGTGAGAACATCGCGGGCGGTGGCCAAACCCCGACACAGTCGAAGTAGGATCTCTGCCGAGATTGAACCTCTGAACGCTTCCTCGATGATCGAAACCCTCAATCCGTCTTTCGGTGCTCCCGGCATGCTGGCCGTGGGCATGGAAGGGTTTCTGATCTTCCTGGTCATCGCGGGAATCTCGGCCGTGGCAGAGTGGCTAAAGAAGAAGCGGGAACGCGATCAGGCGGGGGACTCGCCGGAAGCCGGGTGGACCGCTCCACCGGCTCAAACCACTGGATCGCCATCATCCGCGACCAATGCCGACGGGAAACCGCTAAGCCAATGGGAGGAGGAGATCCGGCGCATGCTGAACGGCCTCGATCCACAGGTGCAGCCGCCGTTGCCCCCGCCCCCGATCGTTCGGCAGGCGCCCCCGCCGATTTATCAAAGCCGACCGGTTGTCGTCGCAGTCGAGGAAGGCGAGTCCGAGGAGCCCGTTCCCACCTATCTGAGCTCGATGGAAAGACCCGACAGCGCCTACCGGCGGGCGGCTGGGTTGGAGCAGGTCGTCGATGGGCGAATGGCGACGGCGGCATCGTTGGGCAACGCTTTCGACGCTTGGAACAGGGCCGGATCCATTGACGCCCGCGTTCGGGCGCGGCTCGGCGAAGCATCGAATTTTCTGCAACACGCTCCGGCCGGCAAGGTCAACAAGTCCCGCTCCGCGGAAGCGGAGCAACTGGTGGCGGCGTTCCGCAGCCCTGCCACCGTGCGTCAGGCTTTTGTCGCTTCGTTCGTGCTCGGGCCGCCCAAGGCGCTGGAGAACTGACAGCTTGGAGCGTGTCAGGACGGCTTCAGGGTTCGGGTGATGAACTCGCGGAACAGTTTGGTTTCCTCGCGGACAATCGTGTGTTCCTTGCGGAATTCCACCCACTCCAGATTCACGCCGGCGGTTTTCATTTCCGCCATCTGCTGACGCACTTTCGTGCACGGAATGACTGGATCCAAGGTGCCGTGCGTCACGAGAACGGGCATTGCCTTCGAGCCGGGCGACACTTCACGAATCAGCTTCTCTGAGTCCGACACGTAGCCGCTCACCCCGATCAATCCCGCCAGCGGATGCGCCAGACGCAGCCCTGTTTCCAGCGTCATCAGGCAGCCTTGGGAGAATCCGAAGAGCATGGTTTCGTTCGCCTGGAATCCTTTGACGGGGAGTTGCTCCAGGAGGGTGGTCAGCAGACGGCGGCTGCGGTCAATGCCAGGCCCCGCATCACCGGGATAATCATACCAGGAGAAACCTCCGTAGTATTCGTCGGGAGCATCGACGAGCAGGACATTCAGCCAAGGCAGGTTCAGTTCGACCGGCAGCCAGCGGTATCCTTCGCGGCTGTCGCCGAGGCCGTGGAGCACGACCAGCAGTTTGCGACTGTCGCGCTCCTTCGCCGGGATGAGTTCCGCGTTCAGGCTCATGTCACGATTCCTCAGAGGCCGCCACGACCGCCAGGCAACCCGCCACGCACGCGACCATCAAGGCCGCGGAGCACACCACGAGCCGCCCCATTGACGGTGCCGGGGATGCCTTCACCAGGGCGAAGGCCAATCCGAGAATGGTCCCATCCGCGAGCAGGAGGCCGAGTGGCACGAGGCCCAAACCCGGTGCGCGCCGAACGGGCAGGGGCGCGGGGCTGAATCGTTTCGTCGGCGCAGTGGGAATCGTGGAAGGCGATGAGGCGGTTTCCGAAACGGGTGCCATCGAAGAAACGTCGGGACCGACGTTTACGCGGATGAACTGTCGGAGACCCGGACCCGGAACCGTGGCGGATGCCCCCGCCCCAGCGCGATCGTTTCCGGCCGGCGCTTCGCCAGTCGGTGAGTCGACGGGGTTGGCACGCTCCATGAGCGAATCGAGGCCCTTTCCTAAGACACGTTTAGACACCTGCCGAGGCTCCGTTACCGCGCACTGCCAGTGCAAGTCCGCGATCTTCACAACCGCGGCGCGAGATCGGCTTCGCCTTCACGTCCCGGGGTGTTGGACTGCTCAGGCGCCCGCCTTGGCGACCGCGAAATCTCGTATCATCTGCGCGACGCGCAGGACCGTGGCGCGTCGGCTTTCTGCGAGTTGTCTTAGGACGCCGAGGTCTTCGAGGAACTTGGGTTCATGCGCCGCAATGTCGGCCGGCGTGCGGCCGTTGTAAATTTCGCACAGCAAGCCGACGAGCGCTTTGAGCGTGATCGCATCCGAGTCCGATTGGAACCAGCACCGGCCCTCGCGGAACTCCGGCACGAACCAGATCCGCACCTGGCAGCCTTCGACCCGGTGGCCATCGAGCTTCAAGTGATCGGCCAGCAGCGGCCTCGCCTTGGCCAATTCCACCAGCCGAGTCAGCCGCTGCTGCGGATCGCGGGTGGCGAAGATTGGTTCCAATAGTTCCGAGACTTTGGTGTCGAGAGGAGTGGTCACCGTCAATACAGCCACTTGTCGATCGTGCCGTCGGCGCCGAGCTCGACGCCGCGGCGGCGGAAGGCCCAGCACATGTAGCTGATGCTGACGAAGAACGAGGCGGGCAGGCGGTTGATGGCGCAGATCTTCGTGCCGAGCAGCGTGGTCTTGCCGCCGAAGCCCATCGGGCCGATGCCGAGCGAGTTGGCCGTTTCGGTGATGTCCTTTTCCAACGCGGCGAGCTCGGGGTGCGGGTTCACGTCGTCGAGGAGGCGGAGAAACTGCTTCTTGGAATACTCGTAGCCCGTGGCGCGGTCGCCGCCGATGCAGACTCCTAGAATGCCCGGACCGCAGCCCTTGCCCTGGGCCTGGAGCACGGCGTCGAGGATGACTTTCCGGCAGCCGTCGAGATCGCGGTTCGCGCCGAGCTTCTCGATGGGAAGGGAGTATTGGGCGCCGACATTCTCGCAACCGCCGCCCTTGAGCGCGAGTCGGATTTCGAGCGATTCGCTGCGGTGCTGGTGGAAGTGGAGGATGGGCGAACCGGGGCCGACGTTGGTGCCGTCGTTCTTGCCGGTGAGCGAATCGACGGAGTTCTGCCGGAGATAACCCTTCTTGGTCGCGGCCTTCACGGCTTCGCGTGTGGTCTCCTCGAAGGAGATCTGGTCGAGGCCGACGGGGCAATCGACGTAGAAGAGGATGCTGCCGGTGTCCTGGCAGATGGGCTGGGACTTGCGCTTCGCCAGTTCGATGTTGCGCTCGATGATCTTGAGGGCGGACTCGGCGATGGTGCCCTTCTTTTCGTCTTCGAGCGACCGGACGAGGGCGTTGTTGACGTCATCCGGCATCTCGGCCGAGGTGCGGCGGATCAGCTCCACGAGCGAATCGAACAGGGCTTGCATACGTGGGGGAAACGCTAGGGAGCGGAGGAGGGGGTGTCAATTTGAGGGGCTGCCTCTGTGATAGCCGAGCGCCGTCGTCTTCATCTCACACGAGCGGGAATCGGATTTCCTCCTGTGAAGAAGGGATCAATCCGTGTCTCGCTCGGAGTTTGCCGATCTACCTCCGCGTCCTTTTTCCAAGTAACGTCCACACGCACCCGCTGCTGTGTATCGGCAGATCCCCTCCGGTAGCCGATGCCGTAGCTGGCCAGCAAGGGCAGTGCGGCAATCACACTGAATGAGATTCTCTTTTTCATAAGGGCAAAAGTGCGAGTGGGCGTCACGAATGTCTCGCGGCTGGTCACGGTTTGGCCGCCGCGCGGATGATCGAGACCGTCAGCGTCTCGTGCCAGCCGATGAAGGTCGTGGTCGGCGCGGGCTTGGGCTTCTTCTTCGTCGCCGCGGTGGCGCTGGTGCGTGCGGTGATGACGCCGACTTTCAGTCCGGTTTTCTCGTCGGACAACGCGCGCAGCCGGATGACGCGGAGCTGGCCGGGGACGAGGGGTGCGTCGACGGAGACCGTGATTTCGCCGTCTTCCATGGTCGCGGCAATCTGGCCGGTGACTTGGATGCCGGGCACGGGGCGCGCGACTTCGAAGCGAATGGGCCCGTCGTAGTCGGTGCGCTTGGCGGAGACCTTCAATGTATTCGTTCCGCCCGCTGCGACCTCGACGAGGTCGCCCTCCACGCGCACGACCATTATCGGCGAGGCGCGTTCCATGTCGATCTGGTAGCTGAAGCCGGAACCGCCGAAGCGGTTCAACTCCTCGACCTTCAACCGGTAGGTGCCGGATGCGGCGAAGCGGTTGGTGAAAACGCCTTCATCGGCTGCGGCGGGTTTTGTAGCCGCCAATCGTTTGCCTGAGGAATCGAGGAGTTCGATCGACAGGTCGCAGCCGGAGCCGACGCTGCGCGTGCGGCCGGTGAAGACAATCTTGTCGCCGGATCGAGCGGTGAATTCATACCAGTCCACATCGGCCGGCTTCTGGAAGCGGCCTTGGATCAAAGAGGGCCAGGCGATGCGCGTGGCGTTGTTGGAGGAGTTGTTCGGTTCCTCTTCCACCTGGATTGGGAGATTGCCCACCGGAATCGAAACGATTCCAGACTGACCGCTACGTCGGCCCTTGGCCGCTAGGCTCGCGATCGGAGTCGTGCCGGCCGCGTCGGGCATGATGAGGTCGATGCGGGATTCCTCCATGCCGTCTCCAGCCAGCGTCGCGGTCAGCTTTTTTCCTGAATCGCCTGAAAGTGGAAAGGGAGACTTGGCCAATGGGAATTGCCCGACACGCATCCGGTAGAACATCCGATCGCCTCCGGCCCACGCGGTGTCGCGGACTTCGGCGGTGAAGCGTCCCGTCTCGGGCGCGATGAAGGAGAGCCGGCTGTCCGTGCCGCCGACGGGATCGTCTTCGGCGTAGGCGCGTTCGCGTCCGCGTGCGTCGAGGATGCGGATGAGCGAATCGATCTGGCTGCCGAGGCGCGCGCCGAAAACCTCGAAGGACAGACGTTCGCCCTTCTTCAGGTCGAAGGCGTAGTAGGCGCTGGCGTTCTCCTCCGCGTTGCCTTCGACCGCGATCGGTGTGGTGAGCAGGGACGCCTTGGCCGGCGAGGTGTTCGTCGTCGAGCGCGTCGCGGTGCCGATGTCATCGACCAGCACCGTGAACAGAGCGGCGGCTCCGGCTTCGCCCGCGAGACGCACGGCTGCGACTTGTGGAGTGAGATCCTTGGCGAGCGTCACCTCGAACTGGCTTCGCGATGAGGAATTGGTCAGCGCGCGGATCGTGGCGGGGACGGACAGCCACAGATTGGTCGCGCCGGCGAGGCCGGAGCCTTCGAGCGTGAGCACGGTGGCCGCGCCCGTCTTGAGGCCGAGCGGCGTCACGCGGTTCACCGTCAGGCTTTGGGCCGAGCAGGGGAGAGCGGCGAGGAGAAGGGCGAAAAGGAATGGGAGGAACCGTAGTCGGGGGAACGCAGCGATCGTCCACGACTTTTTCGCTTCAACAGGAGCTTCGACTTCGCAGGCCGAAGGCCTGAAACCATCCAGCCAAAGGCAACGCACTGGGTGCTTCCGTCGAAGCGCGACCAAGCCCTGAAGGTGCGGAACAACTTCGTCACCGTGTGCCGCCCTTTCAGGGCTCATCATCGTCGGTCGCAGAAACCCAGGGCGTTGCCCTGGGCTGGATTGTGGATGCCCCTGCGGGACGAAAAGTCCGGTCGTCCCGACCCAGAGCTCGTGCTGTGGACCGCTTTCCGCCGCGGGGCCGGGGCCCATTCCTCCCGCCTTCACGCGATCACTCCCTGGATCACGTTGCCGGTGGAGATCGCGAGCGGGCGGTTGCCGACGTCCCGGACTTCGGTATGCGGATCGATGCCGAGAAGATGGTAGACCGTCGCCGTGAGGTCTTCGGGGCGGACGGCGTTCTCGGCCGGGTAGGCTCCCTGCTTGTCGGACGCGCCGTAGACGAAGCCTCGTTTCACGCCCGCGCCGGCCAGCATGACCGTGTAGCAATCCGGCCAATGGTCGCGACTGACGTTGTCGTTGATGCGCGGCGTGCGGCCGAATTCCCCCATCCAGATGACGAGAGTTTCCTTGAGCAGACCGCGGCTTTCCATGTCCTCAAGGAAGGTCGGCATCGTCTGGTCGGTGATGGGGAAGTGGCGCTTCTCGACGATGGGGAACATGCGCGTGTTGTTGAACCCATGCGTGTCCCAGCCCCCCGTCTCGGTGCTCTGGCCGCCGATGGACGCGTCGAAGTAGACCGTGGCGAACTTGCTCCCGGCCTCGATCAACCGACGCGCAAGCAGGCAGCTCTGGCCGTAGCTGTGGCGGCCGTAGGCTTCGCGGAGCTTCTCCGGTTCCTTTGAGAGGTCGAAGGCGGTGCGGAGCTTGGGCGAGTTCAACATCGCGAGGGCCTTGTCGTAATAGGCGTCAAGCCCGCGAGCGGCGGCGGAGTGGTCGAGCAGGCGCGACTGCGCGTCAACGAGCTTCTGGAGTTCGCGGCGCGATTCGAGCCGTTCGTAGCTCATGCCGGCGGGCAGGCTGAGTTCCGGCAGCTTGAAGTCCGCCGCGTTGGGATCGCGCGTGACGAGCAGGGGATCGTGGACCTTGCCGAGGAAGCTGGAGAATTGTCCGGGCGTGCGGGAGCCGTCGCTGATGATGTGCGGAAACGAAACCGAGGTGGGCATCTCGGGCGTGCTGAGCGGAGCCAGCCGGTCCACCACGGAACCAAGCGCGGGATACAGGTCAAGGGTCTCCTTCAAGCGGATGTCGTCCACCGGTGGCTGATGCC
>CANJSG010000080.1 GCA_947476875.1 Verrucomicrobiota bacterium
GAAGGAGAAGGAGGACGAGATCGAGAAAGAGGAAGAGTGTTCCGCACCCTTGCCTCACCCGCTCCGTTTTCTCCACGCTGGAGCCGCTTGAAGATCCTCGTCATCTCGCTGTCCGGCGTCGGCGATACGCTCATCGCCACGCCGTTCTTGCACGAATTGCGCGCCAACCTCCCGGACGCGCAGATCGACTGCTTCGTGCTCTGGAAAGCCTCAGCCGATCTGCTGGAAGGCAATCCGCACATCAACCGCGTCATCCAGAAGAACCTGATTAAGGAAGGTTCCTTCAAGGCGCTACGCTTCGTGCTCGGCCTGCGCAAGGAACGCTACGACGCCTCGGTCAACGTCCACACGCAGGGCCGCATCCACTACCGAATCGTCGCGCGGCTGATCGACGCCACCCAGCGCTACAGCCATTCCTACGAAAACCACGGCGGCTCCGACCGGCTCCTCGTCCAGCACCAGATCCCGCAGGACTATTCGGTCCACAGCATCGAGAACAACAACCGGCTTCTGCCACTGCTTGGCCTCAAGCGGACGCTGAAGACGCACGGCTACGAGATCTTCCTCAGCGAAGCGGAGAAGATGTGGGCCGAGAACTACGCGGCCGAACACCGGCTGAAAGGCTCCCAAGCCCTCGGGGTCCACGTCGGCTCCGGCGGCACCAAGAACCTCGCGCTCAAGCGCTGGCCGCTCGAACTCTACATCGGCCTGTTCAAGCAACTGACGACCAAGCGACCCAATCTGAAGATCCTTCTCTTCGGCGGCCCCGAGGAACAGCAGGCACACCAAAAGATCCGCGAGGCCGTTCCGTCGGAAAACCTCCTTTTCCCGGAGACGCCCAACGTCCGACAAGCCGGCGCATTGATCGCGAAGTGCTCCGCATTCCTCAGCGTCGACACCGCCCTGATGCACCTTGCCGCCGCCGTGAAGGTCCGGAAGCAGATCGTGATCGAGGCTCCGACGTTGAATCCGACGAACATCCCGCCGCGCGGCGATACGATCCTCGTCCGCAATCCGGCGATCGCCGGGCGCAACCTCGACTTCTACCGCTACGACGGCGGGCCGATCCGCGGCACCGACGCGGAGATCCGCAAGTTGATGGAGTCGGTGACGGTCGATGCCGTGGAAACGGCCGTCCTGTCAGCCTTGTCCGCGTAGGGAAACCGCCGGGAGGCGCAATCTCTCCACGCAACATTCCTTGGCTTTCCCGGTGAACCTGTTTACTTGGCCCCAGTGAGTTCGCCTAAGGACATCGTGGAGCTTCCGGGATTAAGGGTCACCGTGGACAAGCTGGTCTATCAGCCGCACCAGGGGGTTCCCGACCGACCGCATTGCTTCGTCTACTTCATCACCATCCACAACGGCTCCGACCTGGCCGTGACGATCAAGGCCCGGAAGTGGGTCGTGACCGCCGCGAACGGCGAAGTCACCGCCGTGGAAGGCGACGGAGTCGTCGGGCAATTCCCGGAACTGCCGCCCGGCGAAAGTTTCTCCTACAACTCCTTCCACCTGCTCGACACAACGTTCGCTACGGCCAAGGGCAGCTATCTCGGTATCGATGAAAATGGCAGGCGGGTCATCACGATGATCCCGCCGTTCGAGCTGCGCGTTCCGGACAATGCCTGATCGGCCGGACCTGAAACGAAATCCGCCTCGCGGACGTTCCCCTTGAAACCGCGCCACCTCATCGTCCTGCTGCTGCTGAATGTCTGCTGGTCGGCCACGCCCTCGGCGTTCACCTACCTGAAGGACACACTCAGCCCGGGCGGCGTCGTCACGCTGCGCTTCGGCCTCGCCGGCCTGATGCTGCTGGCCTTTTGGCCGCTCTTCCCCGGCAAGGCGCCGCGGGGCAAGGATCTCGTGCTGACGGGCCTGATGGGTTTGATCGTCTTCTGTCTCGGGCACCGCCTCCAGGTCTACGGGGCGCAACAGGGATCGGCTGGAAACTCGGCTCTTCTCATGGCGATGGAGCCGCTGGTGACGGCGGTGGGCGCGGCGATCTTCCTGCGGGAGAAAATCCATCCGAGGAGCGGGATCGGCTTCGCGCTGGGAATGCTCGGAGTGCTGCTGCTGAACAACGTCTTCAGCCCGGACTTCAAGCTCGTGGGACTTCTGCCAAGTCTGTTCTTCGTCAGCTCGTTCCTCTGCGAAACCGCGTTCTCCATCATGGGAAAGGGCCTGATCGAGCGCTCCCATTTCACCAAGGTCACCACGCTCGCGCTGCTCATCGGCACGGCCGGCAACATCCTGATCGACGGCGGAGAAACCGTGGAGTCCGCCGCGAATCTGACCTTCGCCGGATGGATCGCGATCCTCTTCATGGCGTCGATCTGCACCGCCGTCGGCTACGTCTACTGGTTCGTCGTCATCCGCGAGACGGACGTGAACATCGCGGGCCTGACGATCTTCATGCAGCCTGTTGCCGGATTCCTGATCGCGCTCGTGTGGATCGGCGACACACCCGGCTCGAACCATTTCTGGGGCAGCCTCACCATCGTCTGCGGACTGGTCATCGCGCTCTGGCACACGCGGGGGAACGGGAAGCCCTCGGCACCGACCGGATGAAAGCCGTTGAGCCGAGTCCTCGAAACGAGCTTCCTTCGGGGGGCCCAGATTCTAGGCTCCTCCACATCTCACCGTGAACCTGTCGCGACTTCCCATCCTGTTCCTCGCGCTGCTGACGACCGGACCGACCAGAACAGCGGCTGCGGCCGAACCGGCCGGCGCCCCCACCTTCAACCGGGACATCGCCCCCATCGTCTTCCAGCACTGCGCTCCATGCCACCATCCCGGCCAGGCGGCGCCGTTCAGCCTGCTCTCGTTCGACGATGCCAAGCGGAAGGCAAAGACGATCGTCGAAGCGACTCAAACCCGGGCCATGCCGCCATGGCTCGCGGAAAAGGGTGCCGTCGAGTTCCACGGACAACGTGGGCTTTCGGAAAAGCAGATCGGCCTGATCCGCGACTGGGTCTCCGCCGGAACGGCGGAAGGCGAGCCAAAGGATCTTCCTGCGCAACCCAAGTTCTCCGGGGAATGGTTCCTCGGAAAACCGGATCTCATCGTCGAGATGGCCGAGTCCTACGCCCTTCCGCCGGAAGGTCCGGACGTCTACCGGCATTTCGTCGTTCCAATCCCGGGCAACGCCGTCCGCCATGTCCGCGCCGTCGAACTGCTGCCGGACAATCCGCGGGTCGTGCACCACGCGGTCATGCTGGTCGATCGGACTTCCTCCGCGCGCCAGCTCGACGCGCGTGATCCGGAACCGGGCTTCAGCGGCTTCATGGCGGCCGGCCAGGCCCAACTGCCGGACGGCCATTTCCTCGGATGGACACCGGGGAAAATTCCCGTCCCGCTGCCGCCCGAACTCTGCTGGCGCCTGAACCCGGGCTCCGATCTTGTTCTGCAACTGCACCTGAAAAAGACCGGCAAACCCGAAACCATTCGCGCCAAGGTTGGATTGTTCTTCAGCGACAAACCCGCCACCCGCCAGACCTACGCGGTCGTTCTTCGCGACAAGGACATCCGGCTTCCGGCGGGTTCGACCAACGTGATCGCCCGTTCGGAATACACCGTGCCGGTCGATGCGGATCTCCTGTCGCTTTATCCGCACGCGCACTTTCTTGCCCGGGATATGGAGATCGAACTGAAGCGTCCCGACGGCTCGATCCAGCGGCTCATGGGCATTCCCGACTGGGACTTCAACTGGCAGGACGAATACCGTTTAAGGTCGCCGCTGCGTATTGCGGCCGGCAGCACCTTTTCCTTCCGGTATCGCTTCGACAATTCCGCCACCAATCCGCGCAACCCCAACAAACCGCCGCGCGAGATCGCCTACGGCCGCAACGCGTCCGACGAGATGGCGGAACTGCTCCTGCAGCTGCTGCCCAAGCGCGACGAGGATCTGGCGAAGCTGCGGACCGATTATGGCCTCTGGAGCATTCGCGCCGAATTGAAGCGCCATGAGAATCTGGCCCTTGAACGGCCGACGGATACGACCGTGCTCAAGCAGTTGGCCAATTGGCAGCAGCAGGCGGGCAGAACGACGGAGGCGGTCGAGACCCTTCGCAGGGTCAAGGCGATGGAGCCTGACTCGGGCGAAGCGCGATTCCTCCTTGGAAACGCCTATGAGATTGCCGGCCGTCACGACGAGGCCATCGATGAACTCACCTCCGCGATCCGCCTTTCCGCTCAACGGCCGGAGCCCGTGATCCGTCTAGCCCGCCTTCTGGCCGCGCATCCCGATGCGAAGAAACGCCAACCAACCAAAGCCATGGAACTCGCGGAGCAGGCCATGGAGCTGACGAACGGACGGAGCTTCGACGCCGTGGAGGCCTACCTCCTCGCCCAGGCCTCGAACGGCCGCTGGGATGAGGCCATCGACGGCATCCGACAAAGCATCGCTTCGGCAACGGGAGCAAAGCTGCCGGAAGTGGCGACGATGCTTGGGAAGCGGCTGAAACAGTTCGAAGCCCGGCAGATCAAGCTCACCGCCGATCCGTGAGCGTGGCGACAGGAGGTGGCGCCGCCGGTGATACGTCAACGGATCCGGTCCGAGGAGTTTCCATCCTGCCCACTTTTTGAAAGCGAAGCGGGGTCTGCGAGACCGGATCTCATTCTGTCGGCAGAGCGATCCGACGCCGTAGCGGCAGCGATGCGGACCAGTTCTTGGAATTGCCGTTCAAGACAGGCGGGGCAGATCCCGTGGGAGTAACGGCCGAACCGGTCCCGCGTGTTGTTCATCTCCACCGCACTCCATCCCCCGTCCTCGCCACGAACATAGCACCTCCAAACCCGCACGATCACGCGAGAGGCCCGTGCCATAAAACAAAATGAATTTTCCCTCCGTAATCATTGCCTGATTCTTTAATTTCAACCCTAGAAAACCGACCAAGGCCGTGCAAGGAGAAGTTATTCACAATCATTCGCCCCGCCGGCGGCTACTTCTTCCGCGTCTCGAACTTCTTCGAATGGCCGGACGACGGGATGGAGACCGTGTAGCTGCTTCCATCGGGCGAGACGCTTAGCTTGAGGAAGTTGGCGGTGCACTTCTCGTCGGCGTTGGCGATGAACTCGTCGGCCGTGTTGGACTCATTGGCTGCGGTGCGGACGTTCCTGTGGACCTGGTAGACCACCTTGATGGACTTCGTGCCGCGCAGCGTCGACAGGACCTCGGGCATCGTTCCTTTGCGCGGGCCGTTGTTCATCATCGCCACGGTGGGCGCCAGCGAACGGACTAGAATGGGGTTGTTGCTGAGGTCGAGGCCGTGATGGTTGACTTGGTAGACGTCGACCTCGCCGACACGGTTGACCGGACAGACGAGCTCCTTCTCCACGTTCCACGTCAGGTCGCCGCCGTTGAAGTAGCGGAAACCACCGAAGCTCAGGAGCGAAACGACGCTGTTGGCATTGTCGGACATGTCCTTGGCCTTCGCAGGAATCTCGGCGCAATCGAAAGACGACTTCGCACCGTCCTTCGCAGCCATGAACTTCTGGTTGTTACCGACGCTGCGAAGCTCCAAGGCCGCGGTCCCCGCCGTTTGCTTCAGCGGAAACACATCCCCGGGCCGCAACACGTGGCGCTTTCCGGCCTCCATCTCGCGATAGGGCTTGATGAGGAGCGGCCAACGGGTGTCGCCCGGATTGTTGTCGGGATTCGTCTCCGGGATGCCCTTGTCCCAGACGTTGGCGATGGGCACGAGCCGGGACAACTCGGCCGCGCCGCCGAAATGGTCGATGTGGAAGTGGGTGGTGACGAGATGGTCCACCTGCTTGAGCCCGGCCGCTTCGGTCATCACCTTGTGGATGCGGCCCGAGTCACGTCCGCCGGGATTGCCGGAATCGATCAGGATAGATTCACCGGCCGGCGTGACGATAAGCGTCGAGCCGCCGCCCTCGGAATCAATCCAGTAGAAGTCGAGCGTCTTGTCCGCGGATCCGGCGGATACGGAGAGGGCGCTCGAAACGGACACGGCGATCGCGGAAAGAAGGTGGATGGTCTTCATGGGTGTAGGGCCGACGCTAGCCGACCCGGAAACTTCGTAAACTGCGGAATAGCCCCGGGGCAGCCCGTCATCCGCCGGACGGAGCCACGCCCAGCATGCCTTCCCTGCGCGCGTGGCGTCCATAAACCAGCTCGAAAAGCGGCGACGCCATCAACGTGGTGACAATCGCCATGACGACGAGCATCGAGAAAAGCGTGGGCTCGATGATGCCCCTCTGCAGGCCGATGTTGATGATGATGAGTTCCATCAAGCCCCGGGCGTTCATCAACGAGCCGATGGCGAGCGACGTCCTGTTGTCCTCACCGGTGAGCCGCGCCGCGGCCCAGCAGGCCACGCCCTTGCCGCCGATGGACGCCGCGAGGACCACAAGCGTGACCAGCAGGAGGCTGGGGTTGGTCACGACGTCCAGCCGCGTGTTCAGGCCGGAGAAGGTGAAGAACATCGGCAGCAGGAAAACGACGGCAAACGGTTCCAACTGCTTCTTGAGTTCATTGGCGAAGAAGCCGCGCGGCATGGCCGTGCCAAGAAGGAACCCGCCGAAGACCGCGTGGATGCCGATGAAGTCCATGGCCCAGCAGGCGAGGCAGAAAAGCATCATGACGATACCCAGGATCGTGGGCGTGACCTTGCCGGCGCGCTCGGCCATGCGACCCAGCGGAGCCAGCAGCTTCTTGCCAAAAAGCACGATGAAGACCGCGTAACCCAGCCCTCCGAGGATGGCCTTCACGGCGATGAGCTGGTTGATCGTGCCGTCGGGCAGCTTCTCGAAGCTGGCGATCACGACCGCCAGAACACACCACGCGGCCGCATCGTCGATCGCTCCGGCGGCGAGCGCCAGCGTGCCGAGCGACGTGCCGGTCAGCCCGCGTTCGTAAATGATCCGCGCCAACATGGGAAACGCCGTGATGGCGATGGCCGCACCGAGGAAAAGCGTCGCTTCGGGCACGGTGGCCTTGGCCGAAAAGAGGCCGCCCATTTTGACCAGCCAAGGCGCCAGCAGGACTGCGAAGAGGAACGGGACAATCATCCCGGCGAGGGAAACCGAAGCAGCGCTCTTGAGGCGGGTTTTGAAATGATCGGTCTGGAAATCCACGCCCACGATGAACATGTAGAGCCCGACTCCGAGCTGCGCGCCGACATAGAGCATCTTCAGCGTCTCTTTGGGAAACAGCCACGCCTGTGCTTCCGGGGCGAACCAGCCGAACAGCGAAGGCCCCAGCATGACGCCGGCGATCATCTCTCCGACGACCTGCGGCTGGCCGATCTTGCGCGCGGCCAAACCCACCAACCGACAGAAGCCGAGGATGATGGCCATCTGCAGGAAGAAGTAGATCGACATCTGGGAGGCAACCATAATACGCATACGTATTAGTCGGCGGTCACTGCGAGTGCAACGGATTTTGTCATCCGGGCACAAAATCCACTCCCTCCCTGATGCAGTGGCGCGTTGCCCCTACGCAGCCCACTTCCATCCAGCCCCCGCCAAACTCCGGCCAGCTTTGCGGTTTGCTTCGCCCGACGGCTTGGCCATGTTTTGCGGGACTTACGATTATGGATCTGACACGCACTGCATTCGGCACCTGGAACGGCGGAAGGTTCATGCACTTCGGCGAGCCCCTGACCGACGACCGCTTCATCGCCGTCACCCGCCGCGCCTATGAAAAAGGAATCCGCACCTTCATGACCGCCGACGTCTACGGCAACGGCGCAGCCGACGAGATGCTGGCCAAGGCCCTCGAAGGCTTCCCGCGCGCGAGCTACTGCCTGGTCGGCGCCATCGGCCATGATTTCTATGCCACCAAACGCGACGGCGCGAAGGGCTTCCCACGTTTCACAGATCCGCGCATCCGCCAACCGCAGGACTTCGCCTCCTATCTGGAAATGGCCGCCGAGAAATCCCTCCAGCGCCTAAAGACCTCCAAGTTCGACTGCCTCCTCCTGCACAATCCCGACTCCATCGGCTACAGCAGCGACGCCGTTTGGAAGGGACTGGAGAAGCTCCGCGATTCGGGTCTGACCGACATGCTCGGCGTCGCGCCCGGGCCCGCCAACGGCTTCACCCTCGACATGATCCAGTGCTTCGAACGCTTCGGCCCGTTGATCGACTGGGCCATGATCATCCTCAACCCGCTCGAACCCTGGCCCGGCAGCCTGTGCCTGCCCGCGGCGGTGAAGAACGACATCAAGATCATCACCCGCGTCGTCGACTACGGCGGCCTCTTCCATGACGACGTGAAGCCCGGCCACAAGTTCGGCGAATGGGACCACCGCACCTACCGGCCCAAGGGCTGGGTCGAAGTGGGCTTCGGCAAGATCGAGCAGTTCCGCTCCATCGCCACGAAGCACAACCTCACCCTCCTCCAACTCGCCTCGATCTGGAACCTCTCCCAGCCGAATGTCTTCAGCGTCATCCCCACGCTCATCCAGGAGATCGACACGGACAGCAAACCCATCGAGCAGAAGATCGATGAACTCGCGTCGCTGCCGGACGTGAAACTAACGCCCGAGGAAGGCGCCCTGATCGCCCAGGTCGGCGACAACAAGGGCTGCATGGATCTCAAGGGCGGCAACCCGGGGCACTCCGGCGATCCGCTGCCTGATCGTTGGAGCCTCACGCCCGACCTCGAAGCCACCGGCAAACGCTGGGGCATCGATCCGAACCGCGACCTGACCAACACCCACGCCCACGCGGCGTGACGGGTTTTGGCCCGAAGAGCCATTCGGAGATTAGCCGATGGCGCCTGCGGTGGCGGGCTCGGTTCCGGGAGGTAGGGCGAAGGCTCCCGCCGAGCCGCCTCGAAACCTCCAATGAACAAGCCGAGGCACAGCGGCATCCTGGAGCGGCCGCCGCCACCGTTGGACTCCCGGGACTTTCTTCTTCGACCTCAGCCAGACACAAGGCGGCTCGGCCGGAGCCTTCGCCCTAGCTCGCCGGTTCTTCCGGACCGGGATAAGGACGCCCCCAGGAATGCTTAAGCCATGCCGGCTTTCACCTTGCCCGACGCCTTCGGAGCAGCCAACGCGGTCTTCTGAAAACTCGCCCATAGCCGGAGGGGGAGCAGACCCACGAGGATGATCAGGGCCTGACTTATGATGAAGAACGAGAGCCACATGAACCCCGAGTCGGTGAATCCGTAGCTGTGCAGGCCGATCCCAAGCATGTTCGTGCCGAACCACGACCACGCAGTGACGATGTTCCCGGAGATGGCGAGCACGGCCAGACCGCGTTCCTTGACCAATCCGCCCCAGCGCGCGTGGAGGATGAGCGCGTTCCACAGGACGATCATGAGCGCGCCGTTCTCCTTCGGATCCCATCCCCAGAAACGGCCCCAGGACTGGTCGGCCCAGATGCCGCCGAGCACAGTGCCGACGAAGCTGAACAGCGTGGCGAAGCAGAGGATCGCATAGGTCATCCGGTTGAGTCCCTTGCGGGTGCCTTCGGTCAAACCGCGGCTGAAGAATCCCCGGAAGACGAAGATGATCGCCAGGAATCCCGCCACGAAAGTCGCGGCATAACCCAGGGTCACGATGACGACGTGGGTGGCCAGCCAGAAGTTCGTGTCCAGCACGGCGCGCATCATTTCCATCGTGTCGCCACCCAGCGACAGGTTGTGCGCCACCACGAGCGTGACGAACCCGATGAAGGAAGCGACGACGATGCCGATGGCGTCCTTGTAGAAACGCTCCAGCATCAGACCGAGGATGACCGATCCCCAGCCGATGAAGATGGCCGAGGAATAGAGGTTGGTCACGGGAGGACGCCCTTCCAGCACCATGCGGAAGACCAGGCCGGCCGTGTGGATGACCAGACCCAGCATGATCAGCCAGAACGCGGAACGGCGCGCCCACTCGGACGGAACGATCCAGAAAAGAAGACCCAGCAGCAGCGCGGTCACATAGAAGATGTTCGATTTGTAGAACGGCTCCATCTGGTTGAAGAACGCTTCCATCCGGCCCTTCTTCGCCTCCTTCACGAAATCCTTCCCGAGCAGCGCCTGATAGTCGGCAAGGGCGCTGTTGAACTTCTCGGCGTTGCCAGAGCGGAAGTTGCTGGCCATCGCGGCGTAGAACTTGACCGAGTCGTGCAGCTTCTCGCCGCGCGCCATGTCCATGAGGGTCGCTCCCATGCCCGTCCAGTTGTCGCCTTCGCGTTCGGAATGATGCGGGGGAACCACTAGGACGGTCGAAAGGTTCGCCATCATGTCATAGGTGCCGAGATGACCGACGAGCGTGTTCAGGGCCGCCTCATCGTAGTCCTTTTTCCCCGCCTGCTGCGCGATCGCTGCGGCACGGCCGGGCTCGATGGACTTGAGGAAGGAAACCAGATCTTCCAGCGGCTCACGGATCTGCGGTGACGTGACCGAGGCCTTGATGTTGAGGTAGACCTTCGCGGCGTTGAGCAGCTTCAGCAGGCCCTGATCGTAGGGTGTGCGGAGGGATGATTCGATCCGGGCCGAGTTGGTGGCCTGCGCGTAGAACTTCTGCCAGTTGGGTTCGAGTTCCTTCCACGCGAAATGTTTCTCCTCGATGCTCAGTCCCATCAGGCCCTTCACATCCGGATGGTCGATGCGGAAGACAGGCCGGGCGTCGGCGGCATCGGGCGTGAACATGACCTCCATCAGCCATTGGAGACCGGTCAGATTGGTCTTGTAGGTGACTTCGCCCTTCTCATTACGGAGCTCGTAGGAGAAGGCCTGTTTCTCACGGATCTGGAGGAGCGAATTGCGGGCGACGGAGTCCCACGGCTGGATGCGGCCGTTGAGGAGCACCGGCAGTCGGCCGAATTCGTTCGCCTTGATGCCGGCATCGGACTTGGGCCGGAGCGTGGAGAGGAACCACAGCCCAAAAACCGCAGCGAGAATCCAGTGGAGATGTTTGGTGAGCGCTTTCATGCGACGGAGGGTTTTCGGCGGCGGAGAAATCCGAACAGGTGGAAACCGAACTGCCAGCACAAGCCGACGCCGACGAGCACGCAGGCGATGTAGGGCGTGACCCAGCTCGGGTTCTTCACGACCTGGAACGTGGAAGACGCGCGATCCATGTTCATCTGCCGGAGGGCGAGTTCATCGGCCGCCATCTGATACTGGAAGAACGTGTAGCCCGCCCAGCGAAGCGGGTTGTTCATGTAGATGATCGTCTCGCGGACCTCCGGGCTGCTGTTCATCTTCACGCGGACCCGGCTGGCAAAGTTCTTCGGAATGTCCGTGCCGCGATACTTCTCATGCGTGGCCTTGAGCAGGCTCAGTTCAAAATCCTTGTAGTGCCGCGTGAACCGCAGTGACAGCCGATAGTCCTTCCCGTCGACCTTCGCGACATCGTCCGAACGGATTCCAGCCGCGACGAGCCAGCTTCCGAGGGACTTGCCAGCCTTGTCGGTCAGTTCGATCAGCGCCGCCGGTAGACTGCGGCTGTCCATGACCTTGGCGGTGGGCTTGGAAAGAACGAACGCGTTCTTGAGGAAGCCTTCGGTCGCATTGGCGGGAACGGCGTTGCTGAAAGCCGAGCGCAGCAGGTCGGCGTTGGCCCAGTATTCCTTCACGCGGATGCTGAACGGAAGCGCCGGGTTGCTGATGTCTTTCCTGGTCGCGAGGATCGACTCCGGCACTGCCACAACCTGGTCTTCCTTCGGGTCCGAGGTGTCGATGATCGCAAGCTCGTTGGCGCGGAAATCCTCGGAGAAGTTCTTGGTGTCGCCCTCGAAGAGCTGCATCTGGCTCTCGGTCGAGAGCTTGTCGGTCGCAAGCTGGCCGACGAGCATGAGGACGATGCCGACATGGATCATGATCAGGCCGGCCTTCTTCTTGGTTAGTTCCGTCCGCTTCGCCTGCGCGGCGACCAGGTTGATGACGAGCAGCCATCCAAGGAGATACCCCCCGGGAAAGATCGGGATATTGATCCCAAGGACAAACGCATTGCTGAAGGATGCCTTAAACGTGGGTTCAAGCTTGAAAACACCAACCAGCACATCGCCCAGAATGCTGGCCAGCATCGGAATGAGGTCGTTCCAGGAAACAAAGGCGGACTTGAAGAATTTAACCTGCGCGTCGTAGAGCCCGAAGTTGGCCTGCGCCAGGGTGCCGAAGAAAACGAGCGCGGTGGACAAAGCCAGCAGGATGATGGTCAGCCGGAGCGAAGTCAGGATTGAGGTGATATGCTTCATGTCAGCGGGGGTCTCCGGAGAATTTCACGAACGCGGCGCGTTCCTTTTCAACTGTCGCGGCATCGCCGAGCAGCTTGAAATACCACGACTCGGAACCACGCGTGGCGATGGCGGCGACGAGGCGTTTGGCGCCGTCGTCCGATTTCATGTCGACGACGGTCAGTTTACCGGAAGGCGAATCGGCCTGCTGCGTGAGATTGGCCAAGGCTGCTTGATCCACCCCCGCGAGACCGACCTGGCCGCGCCAACGATTGACGTTCATGAGCAAACCGCCCGCTTGTCCGGGGAAAATGCTGATCGTGACCTCGGCCTTGCCACCGGCGCTGAACTTAGCCTGCTGCATGGGCCCGGGTGCGATCTCGGACCATCCGGCCGGGATCTTCCACGAGGATGAGGAGCCCGTTGCGGCCGGGGCTGGGGTCTCGGCCGTTGAGGCGGAGTCATCTTGAAACCGGACGGATTTGAGGAAAACGATGAATTCGTTGCGGCGCGAGGCAACCAAAGCGTCGTCACCCTGCATCTTGATGAACCATTTCGTTCCTCCCCGATCCAGCGTCGCCACCAGCATGCGCTCGGCCTTGCCTTTGCCGGGAGGTGTTCCGGCAAAGTCCAGCAACCGCGAGTCGACACCGGCGATAGAAACGGGTTCCCCAAGCTTGGCGGCCTCTTCGGCACTGACTGCGGCAAGGCCGACCTGACCGCGCCAGCGGTTGATGTTCGAGTCGACCGACCCGACCTCGCCCGGCAGCGGGATGACGGAAACATCCGCGACCGCGCCGTCCGTGCCCTTCACGCCGAAACTCCCGAGGCGCATGCCGTCGGACGGTTTCACCTGCCAACCGTCCGGCACCTGCCAGCCGATCTTGGGCGCGGATTCGGCCACTGGCGCATTCGCCGACGGGGCGGCGGCAATCTGTTCCTTAGGAACCCGGTAGACGCGGACCTCCTCCCGTTGGCAACCGGAAGCGAGGAGGACGATGACGGCGGCGAATCCGCCGGAGGCGGCTCGGAGCATATTGTTCTTTAGGGTGCGTGGCACGGGTCAGACAAGGTAGTGGCCGGTGGTTCGGCCGGGCAACTGAGATTACCCAGACAAGGCGGAAGCGCAAAACACAGACGCACGAGGCCTAAAAGGTGTTCAATCCCCGTCGATTCGCCCGGTTCCTGCCAGCCGGGAACAATCAGACGCAAACCCGGGGAAGGGTTCCGGTTAAGTGCATCTTCCGCGTGTCCGATGAACCGGCGACCGCAGACCGATTCTGCGGCGCGTTGCACGGAGCCCGGAGGACGATTCCTCCAGCCCGGGCTCAAGGAATTGAGATAATGCTAGGCAATCTGACTCCAGGTGAAGAAGCGCAGCTTCGGCAGACCATCGAGATGTTCGAGGTCATCACGAAGGAGCAGCCGCTCGACAACCAGTCCCTCGAGATCCTGAAGGAAGCCTACTTGAAGCTGGGCCGCACCAAGGACGTCGCCGTGACGTCCAAACGGCTTGCCTCGGCCTACGTCCAGCTCGGGCAGCTTTCCTCGGCCCTGCTCGAATACGAGACCATCCTCCAATCCCAGCCGGATGACACCGAAGTCATCCTGGCCATGGCGGAAATCTCGAAGAACACCGCCCCGGCCGGAGACGATCCCAGCCAGCCCAGCGCCGCCGCCACAGCCCCGCCCTCCTCCGAAAAATCCATCGGGAAAAAGAAGCTCATCTCGGCCGCGGCCCTCGCGGAAGTCGACGACGGACGCGATTCGATGCAACACATCTTCGTCGACGGCCGGCTGGCGTCCGGAGCGGAGTTTGCGGACTGTTGGAACCACTCCGCAGCCACGCCGCCCGAGCGAGTGACCGATCCTTTCATCCAGATTCTTTCCCAACGGGGCGGACTCGCCGTCGACAAGGCGCTCCAGGCGATCTGCTCACACACGAGGACGCCGTTCATCAACATCGACCGCTACGAAATCGACGTCGAACTGGCCAAAACCTTTCCACGCGAGGTCTGCCGGCGCTTGTGCGTGCTGCCGATGGACAAGATGAGCAAGGCCGCCTTCGTCGCCACGGCCAACCCGTTCAACCGTCGTGCCGAGGAGGAACTCCGGCAGTTCACCGCATTCCGGATCGTCTGGTATCTGGCGATGCCCAACGACCTCCACCGCCTCATCGAAAAGATCTACCGCTGAACCCGCCATGGCCGCCGTCATCGCAAAAACATTTGGCGAAAAGATCGCCGACGCCCTGGTGGAGGACGGACTGCTCACGACCAAGCAGGTCGAGGAGCTCCTCGAAAAACAGAAGAAGGAGGGCGTCCGGCTGATCAAGCAGGTCGTCGACAGGGCCTACGTCACCGAATCCGACCTCACCGTCTGCCTGGGCCGCGTCCACAACGTTCCCCCGGTCAACCTCGCACGCACCGGCATCTCGCCCGAGATCTTCGACCTCGTGCCGCGCGATCTCGCGCTCAAGCACAAGCTCATCCCCGTCTCCCGCATCGGCGGCCGTCTCTTCATCGCGATGGTCGACCCGCTGAACGTCGTCGCCCTCGACGACGTCAGGCGCATCACCAAGCTCGACGTCTCGCCGCTCATCGCCCCGGAGAAGGCGATCGTCGACAAGATCAACAACGTCGGCAGCCAGCAGTCCTCGATGGAGGACTTCCTCAAGGCCCAGGAAGGCGAGGAGGCCGGGGACATCGAGATCACCCAGGAAGAAGCCGAGAAACTCGACATCGGCGCACTTGCGACCATGGGCGAGGAGGCGCCGGTCATCAAGCTGGCCAACCTCATCATCGTGAATGCCATCCGCGAACGCGCGAGCGACATCCACATCGAGCCCTTCGAGAAGATGGTCCGTCTCCGCTACCGGACGGACGGCGCCCTCGTCGACCAGCCTTCGCCCCCCAAGAACCTCTACGTCGCGCTCATCTCCCGGCTCAAGATCATGAGCAACCTCGACATCGCCGAGCGCCGCCTCCCGCAGGACGGCCGCATGCGGGTCAAGGTCTCCGGGAAGGACATCGATCTCCGCGTCAGCCTGCTGCCCACCGTCCACGGCGAGAAGTGCGTGCTGCGCATCCTGGACAAGTCGAACCTCTCCGCGAGCATCGACAAGCTGGGCATGGACCTCCAGACGCTCAAACGCTTCAAGTCGGCCATCGCCGCCCCGCACGGATTGATCCTCGTCACCGGTCCGACAGGTTCCGGCAAGACCACGACGCTCTATTCCGCTCTCAACGAGCTCAACAGCCCGGAATACAACATCGTCACCGTCGAAGACCCCGTCGAATTCCAGATCCCCGGCATCAACCAGGTGCCGGTGAAGAAGGAGATCGGACTCACCTTCGCCTCCTCGCTCCGCTCCATCCTCCGCCAGGATCCGGACATCGTCATGATCGGCGAAATCCGCGACACCGAGACCGCCGAGATCGCCGTCGAAGCCGCGCTCACCGGACACCAGGTCCTCAGCACGATGCACTGCAACGACGCCGCGGGCGCCATCGCCCGCCTCGACGACATGGAGATCGAGCCGTTCCTCATCTCCTCCGCCGTCATCCTCAGCTGCGCCCAGCGGCTCATGCGCCGCATCTGCCCGGCCTGCAAGGAGCCGGTCCAGTATCCCGAGAAGATGTATGAAGACCTCGAGTTGGAGTCAGCCGCCTGGAAAGACGTGCCGATCTTCAAAGGCCGAGGCTGCGAACGGTGCAAAGGCTCCGGCTACTCCGGCCGTTGCGCCATCATCGAGGTCATGACCGTCACCGATGAGATCCGCAAACTCGTCATCAAACGTGCCAGCGCGTCCGAGATCGGGAAAGTAGCGGTGGCGGAGGGCATGAGAACCCTGCGCATGGTCGCGCTCGACAAGGTCCGGGAAGGCACTTCCACTCTCGAACAGGTCCTCCTCCTGACTTCAGGCCACTGATCGGCCGAAACTTTCCGTCTGGCAGTCCCGTCCAGTCACCTGCGCATAGTCTCGGGCGACGGGAGCATCTGCGGTCGAACAAGCCGCCGATTCCTTCGTCCACTTAATCCCCGGAACGCACGCCGCCAAAGGGTGCCCGGGCTGGAACCGTGACCGTGAAGTCTTATCGTAAACTTATCGGACTGTGGACCGTGGCCCTGCTGTTCGTGGTCGTGCCCATCGTCTATGCGGCGACCAACGCGGCCCCGCCGGCGGTGACCGGCCATGGGGCGCAACCCTTCAGCTGGAAGGCGTTTCTCGGCCCGTTCCACCATCTCGTC
>CANJSG010000081.1 GCA_947476875.1 Verrucomicrobiota bacterium
CGTTATCGGGTCGCGAAGCGTGTGGAAATCGCCGGGCAGCGGTTCAGCTTTCTCCAGCTTCAACCCGAGACCGGCCGGAAACATCAGCTTCGGATCCATCTGGCCCACCTCGGGCATCCGATCGTGGGCGACAAGATCTACGGCGGAGATCCGGAGATCTACCTCCGTTTGGTCGAGGGCCGGATGACGGAGGACGATTCACGGCGGATGATTTGCGAGAACCAGATGCTTCATGCCCACCAACTGGCTTTCGAGTGGGCCGGAGCCTCGTGTCGGATCGTGGCCGGGCAGCCGGTGGAATGGGTGAACCTCGGCTTTGCCAGCTAGGAAATCCCGGAGTCGAGGGGGACTTTGAATTCAGCCTCATCCTCCTTCACGATCCGCAAGAGGTTCGTTATCCTTGGACCCCAGTGAAGGCTCCCATGAATCCGCCCATCCCGAAAACCATGAAGGCCGCCGTGTATCGCGGCCAAAATGACATCCGGATCGAGGAAGTGCCTGTTCCGGAGGTCAAAGCCGGGCAAGTCCTCGTCAAGGTGGCTGTTTGCGGGGTTTGCCCGACGGATATTAAGAAGATCCAGACCGGTTCCGTGCCGCCGCCCAGGATTTTCGGCCATGAAACGGCGGGGACCATCGTCCGTTTGGGCCGGGGCGTCCGTGGCCTCCGCGTCGGTGACCGCGTCGGGCTCCATCACCATGTTCCTTGCCGGAAGTGCCACTATTGCCGGCATCACGCCTACGCCCAATGCGCTCAATACAAGCAAACCGGAATCACCGCCGGGTTTGAACCAGCCGGCGGCGGGTATGCCGAATATGTCTGCGTGTCCGACTTTTGCCTGCCGGGCATCGTCAAGATCCCCAAGGCCGCCTCGTTCATCCAGGGAGCCATGTTGGAGCCGGTCAACACCGTCCTCAAAGGCGTCGCCCAGCTCGGCCTGCGCCGCGGCGATGTCGTCGCGGTCTACGGCCAAGGCCCGATCGGGCTTCTCTTCACGCGGATCCTGTTCCGACTTGGGATCAAGGTGCTGGCGGCGGATCTGATCCCGGAACGCCTCACGTTTGGTCGACGCTTCGGAGCCAAGTGGGTGGGACAACCCGAAGAACTCCAAGCGGCCGCCTCAAGTTATGGCCCCGTCGACGCTGCCATTGTCACTGTCCCCGTCGATGCGGCCGTCCAAGAGGCCCACGCCCTCGTGCGCGGAGCCGGGCGGGTCCTCGTCTTTGGCCATACCATGAGGGGCCGGGTGACCGGACTGGATCTGGGGGCCGTTTGCGTGGATGAGAAAGCCATCCTCGGCAGCTACTCCTCCGACATCCGCCTGCAACCCGCTTCGGCGCGGTTTTGCTTCCGGGAAGGGCGGTTTCTGGGGGAATTGATCACCGAAACGTATCCTCTCACCCAGACTGCGGAAGCCATCGCCGCCGTTGCCCACCCGACCGGCACCCGCCTCAAGGTCATGGTCGCTCCGTAGTCCGGGCATGGCCGACAAGCCTCCTCGCTCGCTCATCCTCATTCTCGTTCTCGTTCCGGGTAGGGCGTGCCCGTGTGGCAACACCTCCCGCCAAGCCGCCTTTGGGCAAACTTCTGACGACCCGGTCCCAGCGGCGATTCCAACGGTCGATCCAGCCTGCCCGCATTGCCGCCTTTGCTGGGAAATCCTTTGTGAGCCTCAAGGCGGCTTGGCGGGAGCCATCGCCCTACCAGCCTTCGGGCATTTTGCGGTTTGAACGTCTTCCGGTTCGTCCCGTCCGCGTGAATCGGCCCTGTGCAGGAATCCCCAACTCCGGGGTGGCCTGAAAAACGCTAAACCGGGAACCGGCGGAGTCGATAGTGAGAACGCGGCTCGGCCACGACACCCAGAGTGAACATTTTTCAATTAGGAACCAAAAAACCCGTTGACGCTGGAAAGGGCGTCTGGTTCCTTTGCGGCACACACGGAAAAGGCCCCTAACTCATGAATACAAAAACCCTCCTCCTCCTCGGCGCACTCGGAGCTGCAGGAATGACGTCCGCGGTCGCCCAGACCAACGTCTATTCCGTCAATGCAGTCGGATACATCAATGTCTCGCTTCCTTCTGGTTTTTCGCTGATTGCGAACCAGTTGAATTCGACCAACAACACGATTGGTTCGCTTCTCACGGGCCTCCCCAATTTTAGCAACTTCTACAAGTTCACTCCTGGATCGGGTTTTGATATCGCGACCTTGGTTTTCGGCACTTGGGACAAACCCAACATTACGCTTGCTCCTGGTGAAGGCGGATTCGTCAACGTTGGTTCAGCGAGCTCGGTTACTTTTGTTGGTGATGTTCCGCAAGGAAACTTGACAAACTCGGCCCCCGCTGGGTTTTCAATCCGATCATCGATGGTGCCTCAGGCTGGCGGCATTGACACTTTGGGATTGGCGTCGGTTCTGAGCAATTTCGACAACCTGTATAAGTGGAACGGCAACGGATACGACATCTACACTTTGGTCTTCGGTAGTTGGAGTGTGAATGGCTCTCCCAGTGCCATCCCAACACTCGCTGTTGGTGAAGCGTTCTTCTTGAATTTGAATAACCCAATTTCTTGGGGTCGGTCCTTTTCCGTGAATAACTGATAAATTCGATAGTTAATATGAAATCCCCCTATCTATTCGTCGCCGCAGTTACGTTGGTTGCTGCTGTTTCTTCTTCAGCTCAAGGTGTTCTCAATTTCTCGAACGGTGCTGCTGGTGTTGATGCACCTGTCAAAAATTCGAGCGCGCAGTTCGTGGCTACCGACGGAGTCATCAAGGCCCAGATTTTTGCTGGCCCTGCTGGAACTGTTGAAGGCTCATTGGTGGCCGTCGGCTCTCCGATCAGCTTCTCTTTGCAGCCTGGCTATTATTTTGGTGGCCAATTGGCAATCCCCGGCGTCGCCGGCGGCTCGTCTGCCGTAATTCAGGTCCGCACGTTCACCGGTGCAAGCTACGCTTCCGCGCTCGCGACTCCGAATGCTCAGTCTGGGAAATCCGGTCTGATCAATGTTTCGCTCGTTGTCTCTGGCGGAGCGACCGCTCCGAACAACTTGGTTGGATTGGTCGGCTACACGATGACTTTAACTCCTGTCCCCGAGCCCTCCGTCATCGCTCTGGCTGGTCTCGGCCTCGGTGGCTTGGTCCTCGCTCGTCGCAGCAAGAAGGCCTAAGTTCCTTCCTCTTTCAGAAGCCGCCCAGAAATGGGCGGCTTTTTTATTGCCCTCGGCGCTCCACTCTGGCACTTCTCTCCCCCCGTTCGGCGCGTTCGTCTATCGGTTAGGACACGGCCCTCTCAAGGCCGGGAGGCGGGTTCGACTCCCGCACGCGCTACCACTTCGTTCCATCCGCCCATTCCGCGCCGTCAGGGCGTGCCCGTGTGGCAACACTTCCTTCCGAGCCTCCTCGGCGATTCCTTCACCATCCGGCTCCAGCGGAGCCGACTGTTTATAGACTCAATTCCACCCGAAACGCAGAGCTCCGGAGGAGCGACCTGATCGGGCCGCTCCCACGGAGCTTGGGGAATCAGGGCTGATGCGGATGCTATAAACAGACCGGCCCTACGGGCCTTTCCCGATGCCCCCCAAGCTCCGGCTGAGCGAAAGACGCCTTTCTGCCGTTCCTCCGGAGCACTCTGTTCTTGACCGCTAAACCCTGAGCTCACGCCCGGGGCTACTGTTTTCCGCAGCTCCGCAGCTGGTTTGAAGACACCCCATGGTTCCAGCGGCAACTCCGACGTTCGATCCTGCCTGTCGGCATTGCCGCTTTCACTGGCATTCTATAAGCAAACCCCAAGGCGGCTCGGCGGGAGGTGTTGCCACACGGGCACGGCCTACCATCGTTCGCCCTATGGGCGGTCAGAATCCCGGGCGTGATCCCGTCCACAGACTCGACATCCTCCCAGGAAGGCGATAATCGCGCTGTTGATGACGCCCCCGTTCCAGCCGGTCGCATTCCGTGACACCGGGCTGTCCTTCCCCTGGAACCTTCCACATCGGCGGTGGCTGCTGGATTCATTCAGGCTTCTCCGCACTTCTCTCGGATTGGTTTTCATTCTCATCGCCCTGACCACGCGCGCCGATGTCGGCGTTGTTGCCTGGGGAAGCGGCAATGGGACCAACCTGCCGGCTGGCTTGGTCAACGTCGTCTCCGTCTCGGCCGGATCCAGCCACGCCGTGGCGCTGAGAGCCGACGGCACAGTCGTCGCGTGGGGCGTTGGCGTGACGGGCCAGACGAACGTTCCCCCCTGGATTGACGAACGTGATCGCCGTCTCCTGTGGCGGAAACCACACCCTCGCCCTGCGCGGCGAGGGTTCCGTGGTCGCGTGGGGTGCGAACGGATCGTTGCAGACAAATGTTCCCGCCGGTTTGAGCAACGTCATCGCCGTGGCGGGCGGATTGAATCACAGCCTGGCCCTCAAGGCCGATGGCACCGTGGCTGGCTGGGGACTCAACAGTTCCGGCCAAGCAGTGGCTCCTGCCGGATTGACGAACGTGGTCGCGATTGCCGCCGGTGGAAACCACAGCATGGCCTTGCGCGGTGACGGTGGGGTCGTCGTCTGGGGCAGCAATGGCTCGGGTCAACGCACGGTTCCCGCGAGTCTCAGCAACGCGGTGTCGACCGCCGTGGCCGCAGGACAAAACCACAGCGTGGCGTTGCGTCAGGACGGAACCGTGGTGGCTTGGGGCAGCGGGAACGTCGGGCAGACCAATATCCCGTCGGGCTTGAGCAACGTCGTGGCGATCGCTTCGGGATTGAATCACAACCTTGCCCTGAAAAACGACGGGACCCTGGTCGCCTGGGGCCTCAACACATCGGGCCAGTCCTCGAACGTGGTCGGTCTGGGCAGCGTGGTGTCCATGGCGGGTGGCGATGCCTTCAGCCTCGCGCTCAGTGGCAGTCTGGCCCCGGTTCTTACTCGGCCGATCCTTCCGCACCCGATCGTCTTTGGTTTCGACAAGACGCTCTCCGTCTCCGCTGCGGCGAGCCGGCCGGTGACCTTCCAATGGCAGCGCAACGGCATCGATCTACCGGGTGCGACCAATGCCCTTCTCGTCCTGACCAATGTCACCTTCGGCGACACGGCCAACTACTCCGTGTTCGTGGAGAATGCGTTCGGATCCGCCCTGAGCCCGCAGGCTTCGTTGACGGTGGTGCCGCTGGTCTTCGAGAGCCATCCGCCGGCGCAGACGGTGTTTCGAGGGGCGGCGGTGAATCTGGGGGCAACCATTCGGAGCGCGCTGCCGCTGTCGTATCACTGGCTCGTCGACGGACTACCCCTTCCCGGCGCGGCGACCAACCCTCTCGTCTTCGCCGAAATCGGTCTCGGCAAAGCCGGAACCTACACCCTGATCGCGAGCAACACGGCCGGCGCCGTGGCCAGCCTTCCAGCCGCGGTCAAAGTCATTCCGCTGGCGGTGTGGGGCGACAATTCGGTTGGTCAGACCAACGTGCCGCCGGGGCTTGGCGACCTCGTGGCGGTGGCGGGCGGGACGAGCCACAGCATCGTGTTGCAGACGGATGGGCGCGTGGTGGCGTGGGGCAGTGGATTGGCGACGAATGTTCCGGCCGGTTTGACGAGTGTGGTCGCCGTGGCGGCCGGCGGAACACACAGCGTCGTGGCGCGTGCGGATGGCTCCGTGGTCGCGTGGGGCGCTGGTCCTGCGACAAACGTCCCTGTGAGTGTGAGCAACGTCGTAGCCGTGGCCGCAGGCGAGAACCACAGCGTGGCCTTGCTTGGCGATGGGTCCGTGCGGGCCTGGGGCACCAATGCGAACAACGAGACCACGGTGCCGTCGGGACTGGGCAACGTCATCGCCATCGCGGCCGGTGGCAGCAACAGCCTGGCTCTTCGCTTGGATGGAACGATTGCGGCGTGGGGTTCCGGTTTGGCGACCAATGTTCCTGCCGGGTTGAGTGGCATCATCGCGGTGGCGACGGGCGGCGGGCATGCGTTGGCCGTCCGGACCAACGGCACGGTTGCCGCGTGGGGTGACAATTCATTCGGCCAGACGAACATCCCGGCGGGCTTGAGCAATATCGTCGCTATCGCCGCCGGCAGCGGGCACAGCCTTGCGGTGCGGGCCGATGGTTCCTGGGTCGGTTGGGGCAAGGGCTCCAATGGTCAGACCAACGCGGTCGCGGGTTTGACCAATGTCGCGGCCATTGCCGCGGGAGGAAACCACAGCCTCGCCATTCCGGGCGGCATCTCGCCCTTTCTCACGAGGACCATTCCCGGCCAGACCGTCCCCGTAGGACTCGGGGTGACGTTGACGGCAAATTACTTTGCGAGTCCGCCCGTTGGATTCCAATGGCAGTTGAACGGAACCAACCTGCCCGGGGCGACGGCGCGAAGCCTCGTGCTGGCCGATCTCGTCCTCAGCCAGTCGGGGACCTACACGGTCGTCGTCAGCAATCGGGTGGGAACCGTGTCGAGTCCCGGAACGCCGGTGAATGTGGTCCCGCTGATCTTCGAGGCGGATCTTCAGGGCCAGACGGTCTTCCTCGGCGGGACCGTGTTCATGGGAGTGACCGTGCAGAGTGTTCTTCCGGTGACCTATCAATGGAGACTGGCGGCGACCAACCTGCCGGGAGTGACCGGCGATTCCCTGACGCTGTCGAACGTCGCGTATGCCCAGGCCGGCAGCTACACGGTTGTGGCAAGCAACAGCGCGGGAGCCGTGACCAGCGCCAAAGGCGTCCTAGCGGTCGTTCCGCTGGCGACCTGGGGGCGAAACACGAACGGCACCACGGTCGTTCCGCCCGGCTTGAGCAACGTGGTCGCCGTTGGTGGCGGCAATACCCACAGCCTCGCCCTGCGATCCGGCGGCACCGTGGCGGCCTGGGGCAGCGGCGCGGCGACCAATGTCCCCGCCGGGCTCAGCAACGTCGTCACGCTTGCGAGCGGGCCGAACCATGTGCTGGCCTTGCGTGCGAACGGCTCAATCGCGGCCTGGGGTTCGAATTCCTTTGGCCAAGCGACGGTGCCGGGCGGTTTGACGAACGTTTCTGCGCTCGCGAGCGGGGACTTCCATAGCCTGGCGGTCACCGCCGAAGGTTCCGTGGTGGCGTGGGGTTTGAACACAGCCGGCCAGACCAACGTGCCCGGCAACTTGAGCAACGCCGTGTCCGTGGCGGCGGGCCGGGACTTCAGCCTCGCCCTGCGTGCCGACGGATCGCTCGCCGCGTGGGGTGACAGCACGTGGGGTCAGACGAACATCCCGGCGGGTTTGAGCAACGTGGTCGCGGTCGCCGCCGCGTCGTCCAGGGCGCTTGCGTTACGGGCCGACGGAACCGTGACCGTGTGGGGACGATTCACCCAGGCTGAGACGGATGTGGCCGCGGGCTTGAGCAACATCGTCGCGCTCTCGGCCGGCGAGGACTGCAACCTGGCGCTGCGAAACGACGGCATCGTCTTCGCATGGGGCACCAACACGTGGGGCCAGACCAACGTGCCCGCGTGGGTCAAGGGAGTCGGTGGCATCGGTTCCGGTTCCGCGCACAACCTGGCGGCTCCGGCCATCGGCGCGCCGTTCCTTTCGACCCGCTTTGCCACGCGGCGGGCCGCGCCTGGCGAGACCGTCTTCTTTCGTGTCGAGGCGACCGGTGAATCACCGCTCCGCTACCAGTGGTTTTTCAACGGCGTCGATCTTCCCGGCAGGACAAACGCCGTGCTGCAACTCTCCAATATCTCGCTGGCCGCCGAGGGCGAATACACCGTCACCATCGAGAACAACCTGGGGCAGATCACCACTCCGCCCGCGTTGTTGATCGTGCCCAAGCCCGCCTTCCAGACCGCGCTCGACAACAACCTCGTCTGGTCCACCGGCGGGAGCAGTCCGTGGTTTGCCACCTCCGTGCAGGCCCATGACGGCCGGAGCGCCGCCCAGAGCGGGGCCATCGGCAACAGCCAGGAATCGTGGATCCAGGCTTCGGTGACCGGCCCGGCACGGCTGACGTTCTGGCGCAAGATCTCGTCGGAAGCCGACTACGATTTCCTCGAGTTCCATATCGACGGCGTTCTCCAGCCCGGCCGGATCTCCGGCGAAGTCCCGTGGCAGAAGCAGACCAACAACATCGCCTCCGGGACCCACACGCTGCGGTGGCGCTACCTCAAGGACATCGCGGACAGCGCCGGAGCCGATGCCGCGTGGTTGGATGAAGTGATCCTGCTGGCCCAGGTGCCCTTCCAGTCCTCGGGTAGCGGCACCTCACCCTTCGTCACGAACGGGGTGTTCAAGCTGAGGCCGATCAGCCCCGTGGGTTCCAGTCTGCTTCTGGAGAACTCGTTCAACCTGACCGAATGGTTTCCATTGAAGACCAATCTTGTGCCGTTCGGCGGCCTGGAGTGGTCGATTCCGATCGGCACAAACGACCAGCAGTTCTTCCGTTCGTGGCTGCGGCAGTGATGTGGAACGGGTGGACGACCCGTTGGTGATAACCGTTCTCCAGCAGTTTCGTTTGCGATGCTCTCGCAGCGAATCAAAAAGCAAACGGGTCCGAGCGTTTGCCCGGACCCGTTTCGTTTTCTAATTGGATTCCGCGTCGGCCTACCACCCGCGCTCGATGCTGCGGCGCTGCCAAAGGAACTCGAACATGTTGCCCTCGTGCGGCTGGTCCCAGGAGATCTTCATCGTGGAGACAGGCCCGATGTTCAACCGGTCGATCTCACCAAAGGCATAGAGCTGTTCGATGAAGGCGGCGTCCTTGGTGATGGCGGAGCAGGCCAACGTGTAGCCGATGTGCTTGAGCATCTCGGCCTGCGGCACCTGCACGACGCAGGCGTAGGGACAGAGGTATTCGCGGTTGTAGAGCGGATGAGTCACGCTCTCGGCGTGGATGATCGTCGGGCGGAGATAGACGCCGCCCTCGAAGGAGGCCTTGCGCGGGCCGTTGCGATACTTCGCGGTCACGTCGGTGGCGCCGGGTGTCTTCAGGCCGTCCTCGATCTGGGTGTCGATGAAGTCGGCCATCTTCAGGTTGGCGAAACCGGCGAGTTTGGCGTTCTCGTCGTTGTTCGGCAGCGGGGCGAAGGGCCCGATCTTCTGTGCGAGCGCATCGGCGATTTCGGCGGCGTATTTCGGGACGAGGATGGCGGAGGCGTTGATGCAGGAGCGGCCGCCGTTGTCGCTGATGGAGGCGGCCATGACGTCGATGTAGTCGCGCCAGTTCTCGATGCAGTCGTCGCCGATGAGGAACTTGCTCCAACCCGGGCCGTGCAACTGGATGGCCGGGTTGTTGGCGTATTGGGCCATGGTGTTCTTGTCGCCGAAGATGAGCGCGCGGCCGCAGCTCTTCAGGATTTCTCCCGAGCCTTCGTGGTCGGTCGGATAGTAGCTGAAGGCCTCGGCGGGCGCTCCAGCGGCGATGAAGGCCTGGATGAGGCGATAGGGCGTCCAAGGCTCTTCCTTGCCGGGCTTGATGACGACGGGCGTCTTCAGCGCGATGGAGGGGAGCCAGAGGGAGTTCACCGCCGGCGAGTTGCTCGGCATGACGAGGCCGAGCGCGTGCGCGGTGGGGAAGAAGCTCAGGCTGGTGCCGAACTGCTCGCCCTGGCCCTTGTCGATGATGGAAAAATCCAGCCCGCGCGACAGGCCGTTGAGGATCTCCTGCATGTGGGTCAGCGCATAATGGATCTTGGCCATGTTGCGTTTGACCATGATCCACGGCAGGCCCGAGGTGCGGGACAGCAGTTCGACGTATTCCTGGCCGGACTGGGTATGGCCCTTGTCGCCGAGGGGCAACGTGCCGTTGAGGAAAAACTCGCCGGCTTTGGCGCTGATCTCCATCAACTGGGCGACGGTGAATTTGTTCAGGGCCTTCCGGCCCTCGCTGATCTTCGCGAGATCCTTGCGGACGATGCCGGCGTTGACGGTGCTGACCTTGGCGACGACCTCGCCGGTCTTGTGGTCCTTGACCTCGATCTGGTCGAGGGACTCGTAGTCGCGGCCGCGGCGAAGGACGGGGATGTGGGGAAGGGTGCTCATGCTGGTTCGCTCAGTAGACGCCTTCGACGATGGTCTTCTCCATTGCGCCGAACGGGCGCACTTCGGCCACGCCGTCCCAGGCATAACGTTCGCGCGGGGCTTTGCGCAGGGCTTCGTCGCGCTCGAGGAAGCGCGGCATGAAGAACTCCTTGGTCAGCGTGGTCAGTTCGACGCGGCCCCATTCATCGTAGGCCTTGAGCGTGTCGGTCTGGTTCGGATCGACGACACGGAGCACGGCGCGGGGTTGTGGCGGATAGTAGCTGATCGAGAACTTGTCCTCGGGCGTCAGCGGCACGCTCGCGGCCAGGCCCATCAGAGTGTTGCCGTAGGTGGGGTAGAAGCCGATGCGGCCTTCGAGGATTTCCTCGACGATGAAGCGCACGTATTGCGGGGCCATGGTGGTGCCGCCGCAGAAGACGCCGCGGATACCGCCTTCGTAGAGATCAACCTTCTCGGCGAGGGCTTCCAGCAGCTTGGGGGTAGTGAAGAGGCCGGTGACTTTGCGGTTCTTCAGAATGGTGACGGCCTGGTCCACGACATGGTCCATGTATTGGCGCGCGACATCATACTGCTTGTTCGAAAGCACCTTCTTCACGAAGCGCGGATCGAGGTCGATGAAGTAGCAGGAGCTGCCGCGCACGTTGGCAAGGTGCTCGATGGCGAGGCGGAGACGACGGGGGCCGGTGGGGCCGACCATCAGCCACGCGCCGCCGCGGGGGAAGTGTTCGTCGGAGATCTTCTCGCTGAACTCGGAGTAATCGACCTTGTAGTCGTTCCAGCCGATGCGCTGCTTGGGCATGCCGGTAGTGCCACCGGTCTCGAAGATGTTGAAGGGTTGTCCCTTGAAGGCGGCGGGCACCCAGACCTCGGGTTGCTCGTCGCGGAGCCATTCATCCTGGAAGTGGGGAAACTTCGCGATGATGTCGGAGAACTTGGTGATCTCCTTGCGCGGATCCCAGCCGGCTTTGTTGGCCCAGCCGAGCCAGAAAGGGCTGCCGGTTTCGGGGCTGAAGTGCCACTGGATGATCTCTCGCACATGGGCGTCGAGCTGTTCCTGGGCTTTCTGGATGTCTGCAGGTGTCGGGTTGGCCATTGGTCCGGAGGTTAGTCAGGTTTTCGATGAGTTCAAATCGGACGGAAAAGAAAATGGCCGCGCACCCTGATTCAGGCGGCGGCCATGATGGAATTACTTCAGCGGCGCTGCGGCCTTGGTGGGATCTTGTAGCGCGAAGAGGTGTGTCTGCGAACCGACATACATCACGCCATTGGCGACGATGGGTGTGGAGTAGACGGGCGCACCGAAGTTGCTTTCGCTGATGACCTTCTTTTCCTTGGTCGCCGCGAGGACAACAAAGTCGCCGTCCTCGTCGCCGACATAGACCTTGCCGTCCGCGACGAAGGTGCTGCCCCACATGTGGGCTTTCATGTCGTGGGTCCAGTAGAGCTTGCCGGTTTCCGCGTCGAGGCAGTGGACGAATCCGGAGAAGTCGCCGACGAAGAGCAGGCCGGTGTCTGGATCGATGGAGACCGTCGAGATGCTCCGATGGATGCCTTTGTAATCCCAGATCAGGCCGGTCTTGGTGATGTCGCCGGTCTTGGTCGCGTCCACGCAGACGAGGTGGCCGACACCTTCGCCGTGCTCCGGATCCTGCCCGATGGCGACGTAGACGCGGTTCTTGTAAAAGACGGGCGTTGAGTTGATCTCCGAAGGGCCTTCCGCGGCGGGATACTTGATGGGCTTTCCATCCTTCACCTTGTATTCGGGCGGAATGGCGTCGAACCACCAGACCTTCTTGATGAAGCTGGATTCGCCGTCCTTCACGGGGGTCGTATCGAGGGCGTAGAGCACTCCGTCCCCGCCGCCGAAGTAGACCTGGGATTTTCCGTTCACCTTGCCCGTGGAAGGCGAGGTCCATTGGCCGTGATAAATCCGGGGCCCGATGTGCGCGTCGTCTTCACCGAGGAGTTCGCCGGTCTTGGGATCAAGTGCGATGAAGCTCGGGGAATTGGGGGAGGGGATGTTGACGTGGGTCCAGTCCTGGCCGTTGGACGTGCAGACGAAGAGCTTGCCGTCGACGATCTGGACCGAGCAGTTGGCGGCGTTGTGCGGGAATACCCCGAGTTCGTCCATCATGTCGTAGCGCCAGATGATGTCGGCATCCTTGGGCCCGGGTTCCATCGGCGGTTTGCCGGTGTCGAGGGTGGCGTATTTGGCTTCGTCCTTGTAGGGGCCGTCGTTGCCGTTGGTCATGCCATTGACGTCGAGGCAGAGGACTTCACAGCGGCTGGTGACGATCCAGAGGCGGTCACCGACCACGAGCGGGGCCGCGAGCAGGCCGAGTTGTTCCCAGTCGTTGACCTTGCCGGATTTCAGCTTGGGCACGACGAGCTGCCAGAGGAGATCACCGGTCTTTTCGTCGAGGCACATCAGGATCGAACGGTCGCCGACATGGCGTTTGTCGCGGGGCGACTCGTTGTTTGTTCCGACGAAGACTTTCCCTCCTGCGACGACGGGATTGCCGTAGCTCTGGGAGCCGAGCTTGATGGCCCATTTCACGTTCTTGGTGGTGGTGATGTCCACCTCCTCGGTCCCGGCCTTGAGTTTTCCGGCGTCGAACTTGTCCGGGAGACCCTTGGCCTTCGAATACATGTTCCGGCCCGGATCATTGCCGCCCCATTGCGGCCAGTCTTCGGCGCGGGTGATGGTGCCGCAGGCGAGGAGTGCGGCCGTCAGAAGAGTGAGGTGTTTCATGGTTTGAACTCTGTGGAGGGTGACGAAACTCAGTTGGCGGTGGCGCTGATGTTGTCGATGTAGGCGCGCTGTTCCTGCGGCGAGAAGGTGAACAGGCCGGGAGAGCCGTTGGCGTGGGCGAACTTGTGCGGGACCTGGATGGTCCAAGTCTCGGGCTCGGGATCTCCCTTCTTCCAGGCCTTGGCTTTGACCACGCCGGAGCCGTCGGCGGCGAGATCGACGCGCGACTTGAGGTGATACCACACGTTGGGCGCCCACTTGAAGGGCACCGCCACCTTGAGGCGTTCCTGGTTGGAGTTGACCTCGAGTTCCTGGGAGTTGCCCTTCAGCACGATGATGTAGCGCTGGTTGATCACCCCGACCTCGGACATCTTGCGGCGATTGCCTTCGGTCATGACGTCGGCCTCGATGGTGTAGTTCTTCGTTTCGGGATGGCCGAAGAAGATCTGGGCGCGCTGGAACAACTTGTTTTCGATCGTCTTGGTCAACGCCTTGGTGCTGCCTTCGCCGGGTGCCTGGCGGACTTCGAAGCGGAAACGGGCGGAGTTCCAGGGCAGCGGCGGAAAGTTGAACGCCGTGGCCGGCTCGATCGTGTTCGTGGTCATGTTGCTGAGCTCCACGTTCTCGAAGTCCACCTTGAGCGGCAGGCCGGGAAGGATGCGCCCCTTGATGTAGCCGGTCAGCGGGCCGAGCGTGGCCTTGAACTGGCCTGCGCTGGGGGCGGGGGCGGCATCGGCGACGAGACGGCCTTCAACGTCGAACGCGGCCTTCATGGTGACTTTCACCAATGCCGTGGGAGGAATGAACGACTCCCATTTCACGGACTTGGGATCGATGTTCTCATCGGCTGTGAAGCCGTTTGCGTCGAGCGAGCGAACGCGGAACGACTTCTTCTCGGACGGCTTGAGCAGCACCTCGTAGGGGATCGCCTGGAGCTGCGTGGCGGGCCCGGCTTTCGGCCAATCGGCGGCGGCGGCCTGGGGCGGAAGGCCGGGATTGTTGCCGGCTTTGCCGAAGGCGTAGAGCTTCTTGTCGGTCTGGACGTAGAGCTTGCCGTTGTAGCCGATGGGCGAGCCGAAGCATTTACCCTCAAGAACGGTGCGGCCGAGGATCTCGCACTTCTCGCGGCTGGGTTTGATCACGAACAGTTCGCCGGAACCGCCCGCCTCACCGGCTTCGGCGGCTTTTTTGGCGGCTTCTTCGCCGAGGGCGGCCGTATACATCGCGACGTAGAGTTTGCCGTCCGCGTAGAAGGGAGTGCTCTGGCGTTGCTCGATGGCGAGCTTCTGTTCCCACAGGAGCTTGCCGGTATCCGCGTCCACGGCGGTGAGATCGCCGACGCCGGTCACTTCGTAGATCGTGTTGCCTACGAGGATCGGCGAGCTCGCGAGCGAGCCGACCTTGGGTTGGCGCCAGACTTCGAGTTCCTTGGGTCCGAAAACGTAGGGCGTCGTGGCGTTTGACGGCGTCACGCTGACGGGTATGCGGAAAGCGGACATGCGGCCGATTTCGGAGCTGTCGACGTTCTCCGACTCATGGACGGCGATGAGCTTGTCCTTGTAACGGATGAGCGCGGCGTTGATGCCGCCCTTGGCGCCGGCCTTCGCGAACGGGAATCGCCAGAGCGGCTCGCCGGTGCGGGCGTTGATCGCGAGGATCGTCGAATCTCCGCCAGCGCTGTAGAGCACGCGTTTACCGTTCCAGAAATCGAGATATGGCTGGGAGAATGTGTTGTCCTGCGGGCGATCTCCCGGGGCGCTGGACCACACAAGTTCTCCGGTCTTCTTGTCGAAAGCGTAAAACCGGTCGCCGGCCGCGCCGTGGGCGCCCCACGAGCTGGTAATGCCGCGAACGATCACCAGTTCCTTGTCCACGACGGGCGTCGCGGTGCGGCTGTTGGGGAAGGTCAACCGGCCGAACTCCTCCATCATGGAGTGCTTCCAGAGGATCTTACCGTCGCGGGTGAAGCAGAACAGCATGCCCTGTGTGCCCTGCACGTAGACGTTGCCGGTCTCGGGATCGATTGTCGGGCTGGACGTGGAATAGCGGAGGTAAATGGTGTCGCTGAGGAAATCGGTCTCGCGATGCTCCCAGATCAGCTTGCCTGATTCCGCGTCGAAGCAACGGACCACTTCCTGGAGATCCGGTCCCTCACCGAGGTAGCCGTTGATATAGAGGCGTCCGTTGGCGATGACCGGCGTGGACTGGCCCGGGAAATCCGCCTTCCACAGCGTCTTCTTGGCGTCGATGGCTGCGGGCAGTCCCTTTTCCTGGGAAACGCTGGTCTGTTCAGGACCGCGCCAGTTCAACCAACCGCGGATGGGTTCGGCCGCACTGGCGGACAGGGCACCGGCGAAGAGCACCAGGGAAATGAATCTTGGAACGTGCATGGAGTTGTCAGTTGAAAACCGTTTCCGCAGGCTGTCTCGAAGAAACGGTGGTTTGATTGCGGCAAACTATTCTACACGAGTATGCCCCATGCAACCGAAATAATACTCACACGTATCAATTCGACCGAGCCTGATTTTCCAACGCCATGCCGCGCCCCAGATCATCCCAGCCCGACCCGCTTCCCATCGACAGTCCGAACCGTCGGCGCCTGCCGATACTGCTGCGTCGTGCCTGGTATGGATTGAACCAGACGTTCCGCAGGCGCATCGCGCATCTCGGGGTCACGCCCGACCAGTTCACGGCGATGCGCACGATCCTCGAGGGTGGTGATGAAGGCGTATTTCAAAGCGCGCTGACCCTGCGGATGGCCAGCGACCCGAACACGATCGCGTCGTTGCTCGAGCGCATGTCGAAAGCGGGAATGATCGAACGCCAGATCCACGAGAAGGACCGCAGGGCCTACCAGATCCGCCTGTTGCCGACCGGCCTCGAAAAATACGAGGAGGCCCGGATCATCGCGGTCGCGTTGCAGCAGGAGCTCCTTGTGGGACTGCCTGAGCCGGACCGGGAGCGGTTCCTCGAAATGCTTGTCACGGTCGCGGACACGTGTCACGAGCTCGCAAGGACGGAGCAGAAGAGGAGCAAGTAGCGGCCGGCCGGCCGGGTTTGATCTGGTCTCGCGGACATTGGGGAGCCCTGTCAACCGGTGCTCTTCATGCCGAACGCGATGCCGTTCACGGTGAGTGCGAGCAGGCGGCGGAGTTCTTCCGTGCGCTGTTTCTCGTTGGCGGCGCGCCAACGTTTCAGGAAGCGGATCTGCAGGTGGTTCAGCGGGTCGACGCACGGGTTTCGCAGTTTCAAGGACTGCGCCAGCACGGGCTGGTTCTCGAGCAGCTTCTTCCTGCCGGTGACCCGCAGCACCGTTTTCACCGATCGATGATACTCCTCCTCGATCATCCCGAAGATCTTGTTTCGCAGGGCCGGAGGTTCGGCGAGCGCCGCGTAGTCGCGTGCGATGTCCAGTTCGGTCTTGGCGAGCGACATCTCGGCGTTGTCCAGCAGTTGGCGGAAGAAGGGCCATCCGCGATACATCGCGGACAAACGCTCCGAGCCATCCGGATGGGCGTCGGCGAACTGCCCCAATGCGTGTCCGA
>CANJSG010000082.1 GCA_947476875.1 Verrucomicrobiota bacterium
CCTCGAAGCCGCCTGCAAGGCCGGCAAGGTCGCGGAGCTCGACGGGTTCGGCGAAAAGACGCAGGCGAAGATACTTGAAGGCATCGCCTTCAAACGGCAGTTCGCCTCGCGGCACCACCTCGACGACGCGATGGTCGCCGCCGAGCCGATCCTGGAAAATCTCCGCGCCCACGAAGACGTGATCCGTTGCAGCACCGCGGGGAGCCTGCGCCGGAGCAAGGAGGTCATCGGCGACATCGACTTCCTCGTCTCGTCGAAACACCCCGCCGAGATCATCCGCTTCTTCGTCCAGCAGCCGGGCGTTCTCAGCATCAGCGCGCAGGGCGAAACCAAGGCCAGTGTCATTCTCGCGGGCGGCATCCAGGCGGATCTCCGGGTCGTCAGCGACGCCGAGTATTCGTCGGCCCTCGCCTACTTCACCGGCAGCAAGGAGCACAACATCGTCATGCGCCAGCGCGCCATCGAACGAGGGTTTCGCCTGAACGAATACGGGCTCTTCCGCAGCACCGAAGAGACGCGCGACCCGTCGCTGCGGCTCGATACCCGCACCGAGGAGGACATCTTTCAGGCGCTTGGTCTCGCCTACATCCCGCCCGAGCTCCGCGAGGACCGCGGCGAGTTCGCCGCCGCCGCCGATGGCAGGATGCCGCGCCTCGTCGAGTGGACGGATCTGCGGGGTTCGCTTCACAACCATTCCGAGTGGAGCGACGGCCGGGACTCGATCGAGTCCATCGTCGAGACCATGCAGGAACACGGGTTCAGCTACTGGGCCATCACCGATCACAGCCGGTCCTCCTTCCAGGCGAACGGACTCAACGAAATCAGGCTCGTCCAGCAGATTCAGAAGATCCGCGCGATCAACGTCGGACTTGAGCAGGCAGGCAGCAGCTTCCGCGTGCTGTCCGGGTCCGAGGTCGACATCGTCCGCGACGGCCTTGATTTCAATGACTTCTACCTCGGCCAGCTCGACGTCGTCGTGGCCAGCCTGCACCTTGCCGCCAACGAAGAGGCCGAGAACACCCGCCGCCTCATCGCCGCCGCGCAGAATCCGTTCGTCCACATGCTCGGCCACCTCAGCGGCCGCCTGCTGCTCCGTCGCGATGCGCAGAAGATCAACATGACCGCCGTCATCGACGCCTGCGCGGAGACGGGCACTTGGATCGAGCTGAACGCGTCTCCCTACCGCTTCGATCTCGACTGGCGCCTCTGGCACTACGCGAAGTCCAAGGGCGTGAAGTGCGTCATCAACTGCGACGCCCACAAGCTCGACCACGCCGGTTGGCTTCGGCTCGCCGCTGGCATCGCCCGCAAAGGCTGGCTGACCAAGGAAGACGTCATCAACACGCTCCCGTTCGACAAGCTCCGGGACGAGCTCGACCGCAAACGCCGCCGGGCCTAGAGGGCTGGCTGGATTGTCATCGAGCCGAAAGCTCAGCGGGTTCGGTTGATGGTCACGCCCAAGCCGCGCCAGCGCGAACGTTTGGGCCGGTCATTTCGTCTGACCGTTCTTGCGGAAGATCATCACGTGCTGCCAGGGCAACATGCGGAGGGTTTCGTCGAACTTGAGCGGGTGGGGCGCGAGTTCCTTCTTCATCTGTTCCTCGGTCATCTTGTGCAGCTCCTTGATCGGCACGGCGCGGTCTTCGCCGCGATACTCGACGAGCACGAGGCGGCCGCCGGGTTTCAGCGAAGCCGCAAGGCCGGCCATCATCTCGAAGGGGAACTCCATCTCGTGGTAGACGTCGACGATGAGGATCGTGTCGACGGAATTCGCCGCGAGCTTGGGATCGGACTCCGTCCCGAGGACGGGCCGGATGTTGTGGATGCCGGCCTGAGCGGCCTTGTTCGTCAGGATGTCGAGCATCTCCTGCTGGATGTCGGTGCCGTAGACGACGCCGTTGGTCCCCACGGCGCGGGCGATGAGGCGGCTGTAGTAGCCGGAGCCTGCGCCGATGTCTGCCACCGCTTCGCCGGGTTGGAACTTGAGCGCCTTCATCAGGAGATCGGACCGCTCCTCCTCCTGGCGCTCGGTCCGCTCCAGCCAAGGCGCACCGTGGTAGGTCATGAACTTCGCGATCTCGCGGCCGAAGTAGAATTTGCCGATGCCGTCGCGGGTGGCGGTGCCGGTGCGGTAGTGGTTGGTCGATGTGGACGAGGTCTCGGCCGCTTGGCTCGTCGGCGAGAAGCCCCATGCCAACGCTGCGAAGAGGACGGTGAACATCAAGGCGGAAGGAAGGCGGCGGTGCATGGGTGGAAGCTGCGGCCGGACCGCACCGGTTTCAAATCCCATCTGGACAACCCCAAGGTCGGGCGGCAGTTTCATTGCCAATGATGCGGTTTGTCCTGAAAACATTGCCTATTGTGGCGCTAGCCCTGGTTGCGGCCGGCTGTTCGTCCATCACCAATCTCACCCCGTCCAAGCTCCCCCGGAACGCCAACGGTCTCTACCAGATCGAGGCCGCCTGGCAGACGCGCGAGCAGAGCGTGGTCCCCGGTTCAGTGACGCCGCAGGTCATGATCGGCTCCGAACTCTATCCGATGCGCCCGGTCCCGACGGTCGAAGGGCGCTTTGAGGCGTTCGTGCCGGTCCCGGCCGGGCAAAATCTGCTGCGCTACCAGTTCAAGTTCGACTTCCAGAACTACCGGATGAATGTCCGCCGGTCGAACAGCTACCTGTCGCCCGGCTACAGGCTCGAGGTGTCCGACAAGTTCTGACCGCTCCGGTCGCTCCAGTTTTGAACGCCGGCCGCCTTCGATGGCGCCGGCGTTTTGAATCCCAGCCGGACTGGTTGCGCCCATGAAACACTCTGCTACCCGAAGCGGCCGATGAACGCGGACCTCCTTCAGGCCATCCAGGCCAACCTGCTTTCGCCCGCGCTGCTGTTCTTCGTTCTCGGAGTGGTCGCGACCCTGGTGAAAAGCGACCTGAAGTTTCCCGAACCGCTCTACATCACGCTGACGATCTATCTCCTGACCGCCATCGGGCTGAAGGGCGGCGCCGCGCTCTCCGAAGCCGGATTGGCGAAGGTGTGGTTGCCGACGCTGGCGGGCATCGCTCTCGGGGTGGTGATTCCGCTTTGGACCTATGCGGCGCTGCGTTTCATCGGGCGATTGCCGGCGGTCGACGCGGCGGCGATCTGTGCCCACTACGGTTCCGTCAGCGCGGTCACGTTCATCGCGGCGACCAATTTCCTAAAGCAGATCGGGCAACCCTTCGAGGACTACGCGACCGCGTTCCTCGCCGTGATGGAGTCGCCGGCCATCATCGTCGGTGTCATGCTGGGAAAGCTTGCGCTGCGTCGTGAGGGGGATGCGGCCCCGCTTGGCGGTGTCATCAAGGGCGCGCTTCACGAAGCGCTCTTCGGCCGCAGCGTCGTGCTGCTCGTCGGCGCGCTGGCCGTGGGAATCCTCTCGGGCAAGAAGGGGCTGGAAGCGACGGCAGGATTTTTCGTTTCGCCATTCCAAGGGGTGCTCGCGCTCTTCCTTTTGGAGATGGGGATGGTGGCGGCGAAACGATTCGCCGATCTCAAGCGCGTCGGACCGTTCCTCCTCGTCTTCGGCATCGTGGCGCCGGTGCTCAACGGCATCGCCGGCGTCCTGATCGGCCAGGCGGTCGGGCTGAGTCTCGGGGGCGCGACCTTGTTCGGCACGTTGGCGGCGTCCGCCTCGTATATCGCCGCGCCGGCCGCGATCCGTCTGTCTTTGCCCGAGGCCAATCCCACGTTTTACCTGACTGCGGCGCTGGGAATCACGTTTCCGTTCAACATCACCCTCGGGCTGCCGCTCTACTTCGCCGTGGCGCGGTGGGCCTTTGGAGCAAGCACCCCATGACCCGACATTCCATGAAGCTGGTGACGATCGTCTGCGAAAAGCTGGCCCGCGAAGCGGTGACGCGGCTGCTGCGCGACGTGGGCGCGCATGGATGGACGCTGTGGGAGGTCGAAGGCTCGGGTGCCCAGGGGTCGCGCACGGGCGACATCCCGGAATTCACGAACATCCAGGTCGAGGTGATCGTCCCGCCGGCGGTGGCGGAGATGCTGCTGACGCGGCTGGAGAAGGAGTTCTTCAAGCGCTACGCGATGGTCGCGTATGAGAGCGACATCAGCGTGATCCGACGCGAGAAGTTCTGATCGAGGACTTGTTTGCGTCCGCGCTTACAGGCCGTCGCGGCCGTAGCGAGGCAGGGGCGGTGGCGTCGGCACACCCGGGCCGAAACCCGTCTGTGCGCCGGCTTCGCGGAACATGGCGTAGGTGTTCAGATTGGCGGCACTGACGATTCCTGCGAGTTCCGCCCCACGATAGACCAGAAGCGCGGGCGCACCGGTCGTCCGCAGTTGGACCAGGACCTCATCGGCAGGCGCATCTGAATCGACCACCGGCGGATTGCCGTCCGTGAAGTCGTAGACCGCTGCGGAAGGATGGAGGCGCATCAAGGCCTGCCGGACGTCCTGTTCGCGGATGACGCCCACGACCTGGCCGCTCTGGAGGACTGGCAGGATCTGTTGTCCTGACCCGACCAGCAGAGCGGCGGCGCGGGCCAGCGTGTCGTTCGCCGACACCGTCACGAGGTCGGTGCGCATGATGCGGGCGGCAGTCACGCCGTTGAACAAATGGCGGACCTGCGTCATGCGGTTCTCCTGGTCGGCCCCGATCCAGACAAAGACCCCGACGACGGCCAGCATGAAGAACCCGTGGTTTAAGATGGCGAAGACCACGAATCCGACCGCGATGATCTTGCCCAGACGCGACGCGATCAACGTGGCCGGCGAGGCGCCGAGCTTCATCGCCAGCAGCGATCGGACGACACGGCCGCCGTCCATGGGGAAGGCCGGGATCATGTTGAAGGCGATCATCCAGAGGTTCGTGTAGAGGAGCAGTTCGAGGAACGGCCCTTGGTGCGGAGGGAATCCCACCCCGCCTTGGAAGCCCTGGGTGAAATAGATGATCGGCGCCAACACCGCGACAATGAGGACGTTGACCGCCGGTCCGGCGATGGCCACGAGGAACTCCTCGATCGGTTTGTCCGGCATCCGTTCGAGCCGGGCCACTCCGCCGATGGGAAGCAACGTGATGTCACGGGTCCTCACCCCGAAACGGCGGGCCATCAGGGCGTGTCCGTATTCGTGGAGGAGGACGCAGCCGAAGAAGGAGAGAATCAGCCCGATGACCTTCCAGCCTTCTTTGTCGCCGCTGAACGCGCCGCCGGCGTATCCGAAGAACGCGAGCAGCATCAGGAACGTGACGTGCAGATAGACGTCAATTCCGGCGTATCTTCCGATTTTCAGGGACCATTTCATCGTTACTTCTATTCGGTCTGACAGGCAGAGAGGTAAACCGTTCACACCCGGGTTCAACCGAGCAAGCAGATCAATCTCAGGAAAACCGCCCAGAATTTGTCGCCCCAGACGCCTGCCACAAGCCCTGAAAGAATCGAACATACTGCGATCGCGATCAGTTCGGGACGGCCGGTCGGAACCCAACGATAGGCGGTGAGCAGCGAAATCAACCCTGCGAAAGCGAAGCCACAGCAGAAATGCACCCCGAAGCTGTGCTTTCCTGAAAGTGGGTTGTCGGGCGGCCGCTTCATTCCTGGCGGCAGGTTCGCCGAACCGGCGGGACTGTCAAACGTTGGCGGGTGCGTTGTCCGGCAGGCTTGGACATTGGCGCATCTCCAAGCAATGTCGCAGGCGTGCGTTTTGGTCCGCTTGAGCTGAAGTCCAACCTGTTTCTCTCGCCCTTGGCGGGTTACACCAACCTGCCGTTCCGCATCGTCGCGCGCGAGATCGGCGGGCTCGACCTCGCCACGACCGACCTCGTCAATGCCCGCTCGTTGATCGAGAAAAATGCCAAGGCCTTCAAGCTGATCGAGACCAACGCGCAGGACCGGCCCTTGGCCGTGCAGTTGTTCGGATCCGTGCCCGAGGAGATGCGGGACGCGGCGGTCTACTTGGAATCCATCGGCGTCAGCTCCATCGACATCAACATGGGTTGCCCCGTGAAGAAGGTCTGCAAGGTCGGCGGTGGTTCGGCCATGATGACCGAGTTGGACAAGACCTCGGAACTTGTGCGTGGAATGGTCAACGCGCTGAAGATCCCCGTGACGGCGAAGATGCGTCTCGGCTGGGACGACGAAAACCTGACGGCACCGGATCTGGTGCGGGCCTTGGAGGACGCGGGAGTGGCGGCCGTGTTCATCCATGGGCGCACGCGCGAACAGGGCTTTGGGGGTTCGGTGAACCTTGCTGGAATCCGCAAGGTGGTGGCGGCGGCCCGCGTCATTCCCGTCATCGGCAACGGGGACATCACCACACCCGATGCGGCGCGCAGGATGATCGACGAAACCGGTTGCGCGGGCGTGAGCATAGGGCGCGGGGCGTTTTACGATCCTTGGATTTTCCGGCGGACGCGCGAGTTCATCGCCACCGGGGTGATGCCGCCCGAGCCTTCGTTCGAGGAGCGCCTACGGATCATCCACCGGCATCTGGATCTGATGGTTGAGGTCTTCGGCGAGAAGCATGGCTGCGTCATGTTCCGCAAGATCGCCCCGTGGTATGCCAAGCGGTTCGGTCCGGTGCACGAGTTCAACAAGAAGGTCGTCCGGCTGGAAACACGGACGCAGTTCGACGAGATCGTGGCGAACTACACGCTTTGGCGCGGGCAGTTCCTCGACGATGCCGGCGAACTGAAAGCCCAGTATCGGCCTGCGCCGATGGTCGCGAGTTTCATGCACGATGCGGAGCCGGCCGCCGCATCGCGTGAATCCATTCCCGTGCCCAAGGGCCCGGTCGAGGTTTGGTGACTTCCGTCCTCTCCGCAGTCCGCGAACCCGCTTTCCCGGCCAAAGGAAATCCGGCTTGCCCGGACAACGGGCGGCCGGTATCGCTCCCCCGCTTTATGAACTACAAGATCGCGCAGCGTGCTGCCTCGTTGTCCCCGTCCCTGACCCTCGCCATCGATTCCAAGGCCAAGGCGATGAAGGCCGCGGGCGAAGACGTCGTGGGCTTCGGCGCGGGCGAGCCCGATTTCGACACCCCGCAGCACATCAAGGACGCGGCCGCCGCCGCATTGGCCGCCGGGTTTACTAAATACACCCCCAGCAGCGGCATCCCCGAGCTGCGCCAGGCCATCGCCGACAAGTTCCAGCGCGAGAACGGCCTCACCTACAAGCCCAGCCAGATCGTCGTCAGCAACGGCGGCAAACACTCCTGCTACAACGTCATCCTCGCCACCTGCCAAGAAGGCGACGAGGTCATCATCCCTTCGCCCTATTGGCTCAGCTATCCCGAGATGGTGAAGCTCGCCGGTGCCAAGCCCGTGATCCTCGAGACGACGGACAAGACCGAGTTCAAGGTCACGCCCGCCCAGCTCCGCGCCGCCATCACGGCCAACACCCGGCTCTTCATCCTCAATTCCCCGAGCAATCCCACCGGCAGCGTCTACACGCCGGATGAGATCAAGGCCCTCGGCGACATCTGCGTGGAAAAGGGCGTGCTCATCATGAGCGACGAGATCTACGAGCATCTGACCTACGACGGCGCCGTGGTGAAGAGCGTCGCCAGCTTCAGCCAGGCCCACTACGACCACACCATCATCGTCCACGGCTTCGCCAAGGCGTGGAGCATGACCGGCTGGCGGCTCGGCTTCCTCGCCGCACCGGAACCGATCGCCAAGGCCATCGATGCCGTGCAAAGCCACAGCACCAGCAACCCGTGCTCGTTCGCCCAGAAGGGTGGCGTGGCCGCGCTCACTGGTTCGCAGGAACACCTGCCGAAGTGGCTGGCCGAATACGCCAAGCGCCGCACCCGCGCCTGGGAAATGCTCAATGCCATGCCGGGAATCACCTGCGTGAACAGCAAGGGCGCCTTCTACCTCTTCCCGAACATCAGCGCCACCGGCCTCAAGTCCGCCGACTTCTGCGCCCGCCTGCTGGAGCAGGAGAAGGTCGCCGCCGTCCCCGGCGTCGCCTTCGGAGCCGACGACTACATCCGCATCAGCTACGCCACCAGCCTCGCCAACATCGAGAAGGGTCTCGGCCGGATGGACAGCTTCGTGCGTGGGTTGAAGAAATAACCCAAAGCCATGCCTGCCGATCTCAAACACGGAGTCTACGCGGGCACCTTTGATCCCCTGACCATCGGTCATCTGTGGATGATCGAGCAGGGCGTCCACCTCTTTGATCGCCTCACGGTCGCCATCGGCGTGAACCCGAACAAGACGCCCACGTTCGCCGCCGAGGAACGCCTGGAACTTCTCCGCGAATCCACCCGGCACCTGCCCGGTGTCGAGATCACCAGCTTCGGCGCGCAGTTCCTCATCCACTACGCACGGACGGTCGGTGCGACGCACATCCTGCGCGGCATCCGGTCGCCCAGCGACTTCGAGTATGAGCGCACCATGCGCAACCTGAACGGCGATCTGGAGCCCAAGATCACCAGCGTCTTCCTCATGCCGCCGCGCGACATCGCGGAAGTAAGCTCCAGCATGGTCAAGGGCCTCATCGGCCCGGAAGGCTGGGAACCCATCGTCCAGAAGTATGTGCCGCTCGCGGTGTATGAGCGGCTGGTGAGGAAGATCCATGGCGACTCCGAAGGCTGAACGGTGGGCCGCCCTGTGGACGCGCGTCGGCTAGGGAATTTCGTGCGTCGCCGGTGCGAGCTTTGTTGCCGGGCGCGGCGGCAATCCGGCGCCGTTTTTTGGAGCGCCCTGCCATCTACGGCACGGAACAGTTTCGCTGTCGCTACGAGTCTAAGGCACGCGAGAATCTCCAGTGGGCGATCACCCGCCTCGCGTAGTTTGGATCCCGTCGTTCAATCACGGACCGCGCCGCTGACCATCTCCAACACCCGCCGCAGTCCATCATCGCCGCCGAGGCTGCCTTCGTTGAAGGGCGTCCGGGCGATCGGCTTCCAGTTGTCTCGTGAGGTGTCCACGTCCTTGGGCTGGGGCACGTCGGTCAATGTCGGATCGTATTGGCCGTTATTGCCGCCCATCTTGTAGATCACGAGGTCGAGCGACGGCACGACGAGCAGGCCGAAGCCGCCCGCGCCGGATTTCCAGAAGGCGTCCTTCGGCGCACCGGCGACGTGGGCGTCGGAGTTGTGCTCGAACTGGAGGCTGAAGGGCGTGTGCGGATTGAAGGGCGAGGGCTTCGCGCAGAGCGCGAGGTAGTCGGCGGGAACGAGCTGCTTGCCGGCCCACTGTCCGCCATGCGCGAGGCAGTAGCCGAACCGCACCGCATCCGTCGCATGGACGGCGATGCTGCCCGCGCCGTTCGCGTGCGGCATACGAAAGCCACCCCGGTTCAGGCAATAACCCCACGGCCCCCAGCCCATCGGCTTCGCGAGGCGTTCGTCGATGTAGCGGTCGAGTTCCATGCCGGTCACGTGGCGGAGCACGATGCTGGCAATGTGCGGTGCGGGTGAGGAATAGGAGTAGCCGCCGCCGGCGTTGGTCCACATCGGCACCTTGAGCGACGACTGGTCGAGATCACGGATGTTCTGGCCCGGCACACTTTTGAACTGGAGAACCTTTCCATCCGCCACGGCCGTGGGCGCGCCGCCTTCGCCCCAGTAACCGGCCGACATGCAGAGCAGGTGGCCGAGCGTGATGTCGGCGCGGCGCGGATCATCGAGCGGCAGCGCTTCCGGCAGGAATTTCTCGGTGAAGACCTTCGAGTTCAGGCCGTCGGGAATTTTGTCGTGGAACTCCTGGAGCATGATGCCGCAGGCGATGCTGGTGTAGGCCTTGCCGGTCGAAGCCATGTCCGGATTCACGTTGCGCCCGGCGCGTCCGAAGTAACGTTCGAAGACGAGGTAGCCCTTACGCACCACGACGAGTCCGCCGTTCTGCGTGCAACGCTGGGTGAAGTCGTAGGCGCGTTCCAACGCGGCGGCGTCCATGCCCGCAAGCTGCCGCGTCTCGGCGGCGTTCTTCGTCGTGCGCCAACCGCCCGTGCTATCCGGCGGCGGGAAGTAGTCGGCGGCAGAGGCGGCCAAAGTGGTCAAGGCGAGGGTGAGGAGAGCCGGGGAGAAAGTGCGCATGGGAGAAAGTGGGTGACGGAGAGTGGCGCTGGAAGTGGGGCGGGCGTCAAGGCTGAGTGGGTCCCGGGAGTTGTAGAATATGCCTGACGGCGTCTCTGACGGCTTGATTTTGATTGGTAGGCCCGCTTCAAGATAACGTCGTCCAGCCGGGCCTAGGCCGACCAGCTTGTTGGCTCTGTTGACAACTATGAACAGCGGAGTCTGAGGCGCTGTTGAGTCCCAAAGAAAGTTGGCGCCAATAGCGTCGGCGAGGCGGTTGGTGTCGCATCCATTGGTCAGTAGCAGATCGTCGAAGTAGTCACGCCTGAACGGCATGGACGGGTTGGAGCGAATTCGCCAAAGCCGCTCGGTGACGCTGGACCAGCCTTCTTCACCGGAGAGTCTAAGAACCATTGGAATGGCTTTCCCGAGATGCATTCCCCGACTTTCTTGCAAGGACAGGTGAAAATCGCGGAGCCAACGCGACATGGGATTGACCACCCACTTTGCATCGGATTCCAGCCAGTCCACGGCCGTCTTCGCCGCCGCCGGACCCATCTGGTGAATCGCGTTGCTGGCTGCCAGGTAGCCTGGTCTGTCCGTCAGAGCCAGCTTTTCGTAGTCCTGCGCTTGGATGGCCCAGTCGGTCAGGCTGCGGCCGCCGTAACATGGCTCGCTGCGCCAGACGAACATCGCGACCAGCGTCAGAACGACGGCTGTCCCGAGGGTGATGAGGAGATTCCTTCGGCGATTCATGGAACTTCGGGACAGTTACGCCCAGCATCCGGCAACGGCAATGTCCGCGAAGTTGTTCGCCCGGATCGATTTGTTTGTTGGCTTCCGCGGGGCTTTCGCGCATCTCCCTCCGGTCCGATACACATCGAGTGAAGTTGTTCATCGCCAGCCTGGTTTTCGCCGCATCCGCCCTGCACTGCATGGCGCAGGCGATCACTCCGTTGCCCGACCTGACGGGTGACGCGCCGCCGTTCGAGGCGGTGGCAACTAACATCGTCGTCGCTGTTCCGGCTGCATCGATCTCCACCAATCTTTTGGGCATCGGCGGCGTTGTCGGGCCGTTGCCAGCGACCACGAACGCTCCGCAGCCGGTCGTATCCGACGTGAACCTCCATGAAGCCAATCTTCCAAAGCCGACGTCTTCGAGCCGGGTCTGTTTCTCCAGTTGCCACGTCAGCGGACCCTACATTGCCCTGACGTTCGACGATGGGCCGCATCCGGAAAACACGGTGCGCCTTTTGAAGATGCTCAAAGAGCGCGGCATCAAGGCCACGTTCTTCTGCGTGGGTCAGCGCGTGGCGGATCATCCGTCGGTGGCGAAGCGCATCGTCGAGGAAGGGCACGAGATCGGGAACCACTCGTGGTCGCACAAGGTTTTGTCCGCCATGACGGATGCCGCCGTGGCCCGCGATCTGGAGCGAACCGACGAAGCCATCCGCAAAGCCACGGGCGTTTCGCCGAAGCTGATGCGGCCGCCCTACGGCGCCTTCACCGATCGCCAGCGGGATTGGGCGCATCGCAAGTGGGGCTACTCGATCACGCTCTGGGACGTGGACTCCCAGGACTGGCGCAACCCGGTCGCCTCCTACGCGCGCTCGCGCATCCTGCAGGGCACCGGCCCGGGCTCCATCGTCCTCTCGCACGACATCCACAAGTCGACCGTCGACGGCATGCCCAAGACGCTCGATGCGCTCAAGGCGAAGGGCTTCAAGTTCGTGACCGTCTCACAGCTCCTCGCGCTTGAGCAGGAGATGTTGAGCAAACTTCCTGCGACGCCCGGGGCGCAGTCCTACGCGGATCGGGCCACAAAGGGCAGGCCAGCGAAAGTTTCCACCAAATCCACCGCGCAGGCGCGTTGATCTGGCCGTCGATCCGGGGGCTTCCGCCCGCTTTTTTCGTCCCACCGGGAGGCCGCTCGCACGAGCGAAGTTCACCGCTAGGTTCCGGCAGTTAATCGATAAAAAAGCGCTTTTCAGCGTCGGTGTCTCGGTCTTGACCCGGTTTCTGGTCTGGTGGGTTGCCGCCGGGACCAACACCTCCGTGCCGCGCATCGAGAAGGATCCTGTCACCGAGATTGAGACGCCCGTCTGGGACAAGAAGTTCGTTCCCGGGCTCGAGATGCTGGTGTTGGCGGAGCTCCTCTCGGGCGCTCTAATCATCGCGTCGTTTGTCGTCCATCGCAGGAAACCATCGTCTCCCTGAATCCGGATCCACGCCATGAAACCACTGCTGGCCACGACGTTCGTCCTGGCCCTTGCCACAGCTTCAGCCTGAGCCGCCCCGTTGTCCTTCGACTTCAAGGATCCGAAAGGCGCCAACAACGCCACCTGTAAGGTGGACGCCCCGCTTGAAGCCATCAGCGGATCCGCCAACGGGGTGTCCGGGACGGTGAAGTTTGATCCCGCCGCTCCGTCTTCGCTTGCCGGCAAGATCGTGATCGCCGCCAAGGCGCTCCACGTGGGCAATCCCGTCATGTTGGAACATCTCCACGGCGACGGCTGGGTGGATGTGGCCAAACATCCCGAGATCACCTTCGAGGTTGGATCGGTGAAGAACGCCAAAACCGAAGGCACCGTGACCACGGCGGACGTTACCGGGAAGTTCACCCTCAAAGGCTGGACCAAGGAGATTACCATCCCGGCCAAGATCACCACCCTGAAGGACAAGCTGAAAGCCCGTGGCGGCAATCAGGAGGGCGATCTTCTCGTCATCCGTTCCAACCTCACGGTCAAGCGCGCCGACTTCGGCATCAAACCCGGCCAGGCCGAGGACAAGGTCTTCAACGAGATCGAACTGAGCCTGAGCATCGCGGGCGCTTCTCCCAAGGCCTGAGGTGGTTTCGGACAGCCGCCCACAGTCGTTCGGTGTCTGTCGGCGGTGATGAAGGTGGGGCGCACTATTCCGTGCGCTCGACGAGTTTGGCGTAGGCCTTGATGCCGTCGACGATGCCTTTGGCGAGGGTCTTGCGATACGAGGCGTCGTAGATGCGCCGTCCTTCCGTGGGGTTGGTCATGAAGCCGCCTTCGACGAGCACGGCCGGCATGGTGGCCGTTTTCAGGACGGCGAAACGCGCCCGCACGATGCCTCGGTCTTCGGACTTCGTCTCCTTCACCACGCTCTTCTGGAGCTGGTAGGCGAGAAGCATGTTCTGGCTGTCGTTGCGGTTTCCCGGGAGCGAACTCCCGTTGTAGCCCTCGGGTCGCGCATGGCTCGACGGGGCACCGGCCGGGGTCAGGCAAAAGACCTCGATGCCCGACGCGGATGTCGCGGAGGCCGAGTTGAAGTGCAGGCTGACGAACAGGTCCGCCTTCCGCTTGTTCGCGTAGGCGGGCCGCTCGTCGAGTTCCGGGAATTCGTCTTTGGTGCGCGTGGTGATCACCTTGTAGCCGGCGTTCTGCAGTTGTGCCTGAAGCTCACGACTGAGGAGCAACGTGTAGTCCTTTTCGCGCCGGGAACCCTCCGTGTTGCCGGGGTCCTTGCCGCCGTGGCCCGGGTCCAGGCAGATGGTCCGGATTTTGGCGCCTTCGGCCATCTTGCGCGGGTAGAGCAGGGGAGTCAGGTGGTTGGAAATGTCGGAAGGAGTGATGTGGAGCTGGCCCGATTTGAGGGCGATGGGAAACGACAGCGTGATCCGGATGCCGTTGACCTCGATCCAGCGGGAGTCGGCTTCGAGGGTGATCTTTCCGAAGGGCCCCGTGAGCGAGGCCGCCTTGTCCCGTTGAAGCCACTTCAGCTCGAATCCGTTGGGTTTCGCCCAGTCCCTGACCGCCGCGTAGGGCCGACCGCCGATGGTGACGGTGTCGTAGCTGGCCGCGAACGAGGCGCCATCGAGAGACGCGACGCCCCCGGCCAGCAGCAGGATCAGGGCGAAGAGTTGTCTCATGGGCTCTGGATTTGAAGTGCCGGGGCGTCCGGCATTCAAGCGAATTGCCGCAGCAGGCCTGATTGTCGGCAGAAGATTGCCTGAAATGGGGCGCAAAAGGGGAAACCCGTTGACCGGTCCAAACCCGGTTACTAAGTTGCGCGAGCCTTTCAATTGCCACCATCCGGAAGCCACTTTCAACCAACCATGAGCACGCCCGAAGCCGCCCCAACTGCCGCCGCCAAAGGACTTGAAGGCGTCATCGCCGCGAATACACGGTTGAGCGACGTCCGGGGCGACATCGGGCAGCTGATCTACTGCGGCTACGACATCAACGAGCTCGCCGGCAAGGTCTCCTACGAGGAAGTCGTCCATCTCCTCCACCACAACCACCTCCCGAACACGAAGGAATTGGCCGAACTGAAGGCGACGTTGGCCGGGTTCCGCGACATTCCCCGCGGAGTCATCGAGCTGGTGACCAAACTCCCCAAGGATTGTCCGCCGATGCACGCCATCCGCACCGGCGTCAGTGCGCTCGGCTGCTACGACACCACGGCCGACGACGACACGATGGACGCCCAGCGCCGCAAGGCCCTCCGGCTCATCGCCCAGATCCCGGTCATCATGGCCTACTTCCACCGCGCCCGGCAGGGGCTGTCGTTGGTCGCGCCGGACCCGACGCTGGGTGAGGCGGCGAACTTCCTCTACATGGTCGACGGAGTGAAACCGTCCGCCGAAAAGGAGAGCACGATCGACCTCTGCTACGTGCTCCATGCGGACCACGGCATGAACGCCTCCACCTTCAGCGCCCGCGTCACCATCGCCACGTTGTCGGACATGTATTCGGCGATCACGACGGCGATCGGCACGCTCAAGGGGCCGCTCCACGGCGGCGCGAACGAAGGCGTCATCAAGATGCTCCAGGAGATCGGCTCGCTCGATAAGGTCGACCATTTTGTCGAAGAAAGCCTCGCCCAGAAACGCAAGATCATGGGCATCGGCCACCGCGTCTACAAAGTGCTCGATCCCCGTGCGCCGCACCTCAAACGCATGGCGCTCGTCCTTTCCGCGAAGCTTGGCGACCCGAAGTGGATCCAGATGTCCGAGCGCATCGCCGAACTGATGCTCGCCAAGAAGAACCTCCACGCGAACGTCGATTTCTACAGCGCCACGGTCTACTTCAGCCTCGGCATTCCCACCGATCTGTTCACCCCGATCTTCGCCATCGCCCGCACCAGTGGTTGGACGGCGCACGTGCTGGAGCAGCTCGCCGACAACCGCCTCATCCGGCCGCAGTCGGTCTACACCGGGCCGGTCGGCCTGAAGGTCACGCCGATCGCGCAGCGCTGAACCAATTGAAGAAGTCGAAGGCGGGCCGGTAGGTCCGCCTTCTCCTTTACGGACGAGAGACAACTTACCTTCCAGATGAACATCCACGAGTTTCAAGCCAAGGCCCTCTTCGAGAAATACGGCGTCCCGGTGCCCAAGGGTGCGACCGCGACCACCCCCGAGGACTTCATCACCGCGCTGGCCTCGCTCCCCGAAGGACCGACGATGGTGAAGTCCCAGATCCATGCCGGCGGCCGCGGCAAGGGCACCTTCACCGACGGCTTCAAGGGCGGCGTGAAGTTTTGCAAGACCAAGCACGATGCCAAAGAAATGGCGGGTAACATGCTCGGCAAGACCCTCGTCACCGCCCAGACCGGTCCTGCCGGACGCAAGGTCCAGACCGTCTACTTCACCGTCGCGAGCGACATCAAAAAGGAATACTACCTCGCCATCCTCCTCGACCGCGCCACCTCCAAGCCCGTCATCGTGGCTTCGACCGAAGGCGGCGTGGAGATCGAGACCGTCGCCCACAACGCCCCGGAAAAGATCCACAAGGTCCACGTCGATCCCGCCTACGGCTTGGCCGACTTCCAAGTCCGCGAACTCGTCTTCAAGCTCGGGCTCAACCCCACCGAAGCCAAGAATGCCGCCAAGCTCATCCGCAACCTCTACACCATGTATTGGGAGACGGACGCCGCGATGATCGAGGTCAACCCGCTCATCACCACGCCCACCGACGAGGTGCTCGCGCTCGATGCCAAGGTGTCCTTCGACGACAACGCCCTCTACCGCCATCCCGAGATCGTCGCCCTGCGCGATCTGAACGAAGAGGACTCGAAGGAGATCGAAGCCTCCAAGTTCGGCCTCAGCTACATCGCGCTCGACGGCAACATCGCCTGCCTCGTCAACGGC
>CANJSG010000083.1 GCA_947476875.1 Verrucomicrobiota bacterium
CTTCAACTGGTGGGGCGAAGGCTCCTGCCGAGCCGCCTCATCACGTGACTTCTTTCCAGCAGGCTCCAGCGGGAACTTGGATCATCGTCGTCTTCCCACGAGAGGCCGTCTCGTCATCCGTTAATCCCATGGCGGCTCGGCGGGAGCCTTCGCCCTACCAACCATCCGCATCCTTCTCCCTATCTCCCCCGCTCACCTGCCCACCTGCCCACCTGCCCACCTGTTCGGCACGTTACGGTTTGATCAACCGGAAGAACCCATTCCCCGAGGGCGGATTGACGATGAGGAAGCGGTTCGTGCCGTCGTCGGATGGCGCGGATAGGGAGCCGGCCCAGTTGCTCAACGTGAGGTCGGTGGCGAACTGGAGTGTGAAGCCCGTCGACGGAGACGGCCAGGAGACGACGGCGGTGTTCGTCGTGGTATAGCGGATGGAGAGGAGCGGCGAACCCGTCGTCTGCACGAGCGAGAGGAAGCTCCAGAACCCGCCGGTCAGGGAGAAGCTGCCGCCGGACATGGGCGCGCCCGCGTCGTGCTGGCCGAGGGTGCCGCTTACTACATAGACACCGCCCGTGCTCGTGCCGCCGCCGCCGGAGACTTTGGACCAGTCGATCGAGTAGGTCTGGGCGGCGGCGCTGAGGACGGACAGCGCGAGGAGAATGACGACGCACGAAGGCCAAAGACCGAAGGAAGGACGAAGAGCGAAGCCTGAGGCAACCTTGCAACGGAGTGGTTCGGTGTCGGGCCTCTGGCTTGGAATTTCTTTCGGTCTTTGGCCTGCGGATTTCGGATTTCTCATCGGTCTCCTCCCTTGGCTGCCATCATGCGTTCGAGCTTTTCCAGACGGGCCTTCAGCTCCGCGTTCTCGGCGCGGAGCGACGCTTCGTGTTCTCCAAGCTTCTGGTTCAATCCTTGGATCGCCGCCAGCGCCACGCCGTCGGCTTCGAGGGTGGTGATGCTCTTGTCGTCGCGGCCAGGGTAGAAGGCGGCTTTGAAATCCTGCGCCATTGGGCCGAGGTGCGGTGTTTCGTCCGCCTGCTCCCAGTTGTAGTGCCAGCGGGTGAGGGGCAACGCGGCGAGCTTCTCCAGCACGTCGCGGCTGTTCACGGGCGTGAAGTCTTTCTTCATGTTCCGGTCGGAGATGACGGACCACGAGGTGCCGTTGGCCGCGAGGCTGACACCGGCGGACGCGCCGGCGTTGCTGAAGAGCCGGTAGCCGCCGGCCGCGCGCAGGGTGACGGAGTTGTTCACGGTCGAGGCGACGTTGCCGTTGTTCGAATCGGCCCAGACGAACGCGCCGCTGTGCAGGGCGATGGCGTTGCGGCCGGCGGCGAAGGCGTCATTGGTCGCGGTGTTGTTCCTTCCGCCGGGGATGGTGGCGAACTGGCCATTCGTGGTGACGGTGTTGCCGTTGCCGCCGCCGATGAAGGCGCCGCCGGCGTTGCCTTCGATGGTGTTGAAGAACCCGCCGGCGATGGTGGCGTTGGTGGTGAGCGGCGCGATGAAGTTGTCGCGTCCGCCGGTGATGACGCCATAGGCCGAACTGCGGCCGATGAAGTTCAGGTTGCCTCCGCCGAGAAAGCTCGCGTCGGCGAGGTCCTGGATCTTGTTGGCCGATCCGCCCGCGACGGTTGATTCCCACGCGCCGTCGATCGTGTTGCGCTGGCCGCCGCCGATGGCGGAGAAGCTTGTGTTGGTGCCGATGAGGTTTTCCGCGCCACCCGCGACAAGGCTGTTCGTCGCGCTGTTGCCGATGGTGTTGAAGCGTCCGCCGGCGATGACGCTGTGGCCGGAGTTGGTGCCGATCTCGTTGAGCTGTCCGCCGGAAACCACCGCGCTGCCGGAGCCGGAGTCGATGAGGTTGTCGTAGCCGCCACCGATGACCGCGCCGTCCGCAAGGGTCCAGATGTCGTTGCCCGAACCGCCGAGGATTGCGCCGTGCCACGCCCCGTTGACGATGTTGCGCTGGCCGCCGCCGATGCTGCTGTGCCGGCTGTCCAGACGGATCTCGTGGCCGCTGCCGCCGGCGATGGTGCCGAAGTCGGCGAGGACCGCGTTGGTCGACGCGACACCTCCGTAAGTGAGGGCGCCACCGCCCGCGATGGTCGCCCCGATGAGGCCGGTGCCGACGAGGTTGTTGGGCGATCCGGCCACGATGTTCACACCGTTCGACTGCGAGGCGGAGTTGGTGGCGGCTTCGTAACGGACGACACGCCGTGAGTTCGCGCGGAGTTCGAGCGGCTGCGTGTTCGTGCTGCCGAGGAATTGCCCCAGGGAGACAGTGTTGCCGGCGGTGCTCCAAAAATTGGATGCGGATTGTCCGCCGAGAGACGCCGCATCGCCGCCGGTGCGATTGGTCGCGAGCTGCCACGTCGCGGCATCGATCTGTGTGGCGGTCAGTCCGGCGATGCGGGGCAGGGGAATCAGGCCCGTGGCCAGGCCGCCGGCGTTGAGGTTGCCGATGGCCGATCCGTCGCCGCTGACCTGCGACGCTGGCAAAGTGCCGGTGAGGCTCGCGGCACTCAGGGCCTTGGTCGCAAAGGGGGCCGAGGTCAGGAACTGCCTTGGGGCGAGCGTGGTGAAACTGCCGGCGCCGGTCGTGCGGACGCTGATCTCCAGCCAGAGCGCCGTGCCGTTCAGGTTCTCCGCGCCGAAATCGATGCCGGTGGTGAAGAGGCCGTTGGTCACCCCCACGGCGGGATTGACCGGGATGGTGGGAACCGAGCTGCCGGCCACGGGATCAGTCATCAGCCGGAACATGAAGTCGTAGACGCCGGTCGCCGGACCGCCGTTGGCGTTGAGGCGGCCTTGATACGTGAAGGCGGAGACCTGGGCGCGGCTTTCCGTGGCGATGAAGGCGGCGGCGGCAACGGCTGAAACGAGGAGCGGACGGAGAAGTTTCATGGGATGGTTCCTGGCAAAGTTCCCTTTTTGACGTGGCCGGATGCCGCCAGAGTCGGAGGGAAACCGCAAGCGGCTGACTTGCAGGTAAAACCTTCCTGCGATCGGGCGCACTCGGCCATCTGGACAACCGCCCGGTCGCCTTCCATCCTCGTGTGGTCATGTCGCTGAAGCCGTTGGTCATCGCCGGTCGTGAGTTTTCGTCCCGCCTCTTTCTGGGGACGGGCAAGTTCCCGTCGCCCGAATCCATGCGCGACGCCCTTGCCGCCAGCGGCACGCAGATCGTGACCGTGGCCCTGCGGCGCGCCGACCTGAGCGGAAAGAAGGATCCGTTCGCCAACATCCTCGAGTTCGTCGATCCGGCGAAATACCTCGTCCTCCCCAATACCTCCGGCGCGATGAACGCCGAGGAAGCCGTGCGCCTCGCGCGCCTCGCCGTCGCCGCCGGATTGCCGAAATGGGTGAAGCTGGAGATCCATCCTGACCCGCGTTACCTGCTGCCTGATCCCGTAGAGACCTTGAAGGCGGCCGAGATTCTGGTGAAGGAAGGCTTCGTCGTGTTGCCCTACATCAACGCCGATCCCGTCCTCGCCAAACGCCTCCAAGATGTCGGCACCGCCACGGTCATGCCGCTGGGTTCACCCATTGGTTCCAATCGCGGCCTCGAAACGCGTGGCCAGCTCCGCATCATCATCGAGCAGGCCACCGTGCCCGTCGTGATCGATGCCGGCATCGGCGCGCCCAGCCACGCCGCCGAAGCGATGGAACTCGGGGCCGACGCCGTCCTCGTCAACACCGCCATCGCCATCGCCTCCGACGCGAACCGTATGGCCCGCGCCTTCAAGATGGCCGTCGAGGCCGGCCGCGACGCCTACGAACTCGGCCTCGGGGCGCAGCTTGATTCCGCCAGCGCCACCAGTCCGCTAACGGCGTTTCTCAACTAAGCCGACTCCTTTCCCATGAGCCATCCGACTCTGTCCCTGAACCGGGTCAAAGACCTGCTGAAGAAGCTGACCACCGCGCGCATCCTCGTCGTCGGCGACGTGATGCTCGACCAGTTCGTCTGGGGACGCGTCTCGCGCATTTCGCCCGAGGCGCCCGTGCCAGTGGTCGATTTCGAGCGCGAGAGCTACATGCCCGGCGGTGCGGCCAACGTCGCGCGCAACCTCGCCGAGCTGAAGTCGCCCGTGGAACTCTTCGGCGCCGTGGGCAAGGACGAGACCGCGCACAAGTTCCGCAAGCTTCTCGCCGAACAGGCCATCGGTTCCAAGGGGCTCCTCGCCATCTCCGGCCGCAACACGTCGATCAAGACGCGCATCGTCGCGCAGCAGCAGCAGGTCGTCCGGCTCGACCGCGAGACCCGCGCCGACCTCACGCTCAAGGAAACCTCCCGCCTGCTCGCCACCATCGAGGCCGCGTTGCCGAAGACCGACGCCATCATCATCGGCGACTACGGCAAAGGCGTCGTCACCCAGCCGCTTCTGGACGAGCTCAAGGCGCTGACCAAACCGCGCGGCGTCTGGGTTAGCCTCGATCCGAAGCCGATCCACAAGGTCGACATCTCCGGCCTGTCGCTGCTCACGCCGAACCGCAAGGAAGCCTTCGAGTTGGCCCGCGTGTCCGACGACAAGCGTGCCAAGAACCCGCTGGAGGACGCCGGACTCATGGGCGTCGTGGAGAAGATCCTCGGCGACTTCGCGCCCGCGCTGTTGCTGATCACGCTGGGCGAACAGGGCATGCTCCTCTGCCGTCGCGACGAAAAGCCGTTTCTTATTCCGACCGTCGCGCAGGAAGTCTTCGACGTGTCCGGCGCGGGCGACACCGTCATCGCCACCTTCACCGCCGCCATCGCGGTGGGAGCGTCGCCGATCGAGGCCGCCATCTTCTCCAACCACGCCGCCGGCGTGGTCGTCGGCAAGATCGGCACCGCGACGGTCACGCCTGAGGAACTGCTGGCGAGCTTCCAGAAGTGACCCTCGTAGCTGCGGATGTCATTCCGCACGGATCTGTCCGGAGTGCCCAACGGACAAGTGCGCCTCCTCACGTCGACTGCTACCACCGAGAAACTTCTAACGAAGTTTGGTGTTGGTCCTTTCATGAGTCGGGAAAGAAGTCTTCCGGAAGTCATCATTATCATTGTGGTTGCCGTGTTGGCCGCCGCTGTCATCGCCCCCAACTTCATGCGGCCTTCCCGGCGATACCCAGCTACAAACGCCTGCATCGCCAATCTGAAACAGATCCAGGCATCCGTCGAGCAGTGGGCGCTGGAAAACAAACTCACTCCAACGAACCGTGTCTCTCTGACGAACATTAGCGGGGGTAGCGACAAAATGTTGAAGCAGTCGATCAATGCGGAATTGAAGTGCCCGGCTGGCGGCACCTACTCCGTGACGACCGTCGGTGAGAATCCGCGTTGCTCAATCCTGAGCCACACCCTTTAGCGCATATGACACGACTGGACCGAATCCAACTCGCGATCCTTGGCTTGGCAGGTTGCACACTGTCGGCTGTGGTCATTCCGAATGTCGTCAAAGCACGTCGAACTCCTTCGACGAACGCCTGCATCGCCAATCTGAAGAGTATGCAGGGAGCCATCGAACAATTGGCGGTGGAGCACCAGCTCACGCCCACCAACCGGGTGACGTTGGAGGACATCTCCGGTGGCGCTGACAAATACATCAAGCAGGCGATCAATGTGGGGTTGAAGTGCCCGGTTGACGGCACCTACTCCGTGACGACGGTCGGCGAACTTCCACGTTGCTCGACGGCGACGGCGGGCCACGCCTTGTAGCCGTGGACGTGAGTTCGCTCTGATCCGTTCGTGGCGTCCGATAGACAAAAGCGCCGACCTGCGTCGGCGGCTACGGCCGGGAAACTTCGCGCGACGGGCGGTGTTGATCACTTCATGAACCGGGAAAGCAGTCTCATCGATGTCATAGCCATAGCCTTGATGGCAGGGGTGGTTTTGGTGATCGGACTTCGGGTTACTCAGCGGCCAAGGGGTGGAGTTCCTCCTTCCAACGCCTGCATCGCGAACCTGAAGCAGGTCCAAGGTGCGATTGAGCAATGGGCTTTGGAAACCAAGCGATCCACAAACGAACTCGTCTCGATCACCGACATCTCCGGCAGCCCGACCAACTTCATCAGGCAACTCATCAACAAAGAGCTGATTTGTCCGGCCGGCGGGACTTATTCTGTGACCACCGTCGGGGAGTCACCGCGTTGCTCCGTCGCCGGGCATACGCTCTGAACAATTCGCATCCCATCCCGGAACGCCGCCGCCGGATCGCTTGGTGGATCTCCGTCGTGGCGCATCCGTTCGTGCTGGTGCCGGCGGGAATCCTCGTCGTCTCCGTCGGACGCGTCGGGGCTGCCCGCGCGTTCGGCTTCGTCGTCGCCGTTCTTCTTATGACCATCGTCCCGATGGCGTTCTACATCCGACGTCGACTGCGGAAGGGCCGGTTCTCGGACTACGACGTCTCGCGGCAGAAGGATCGGCCGGAGCTTTTCACGTTCGGGCTCGGGTTGATGGCGCTGGCGGCGGCGGTGTTCTGGTGGACGCCGGGATTGCGGTTTCTGTTTCCGGGAACGGTGGCGGTGACGGCGATGATCGTGGCGGCGGCGTTGATCAATCTCTGGGACAAGGTTTCGCTCCATTCCGCCTTCGCGGCCTATGTCGTGGTGTTCGTGGCGATGACCAGTCCTGGGCTCAGCATTGCCGGAGCGGTGGTGGCGTTGGCAGTAGGATGGTCGCGGGTGGAGCTGGGACGGCACACGCGGCGGCAGGTGGCGCTGGGGCTGGTGCTGGGAACGATCACCGGGCTCGGCCTGCTGCTGGCGCTGAAACGGTGAGCGACGGAATCGTCCGCTGCGGCTTTGCATGGGACGGAGTTCGCGGTTCAATTCAGCCGGATGAACGAACGCATCACACCGGCCGACATCGTCGCGATGAAGCGGCGCGGGGAAAAAATCCCGTCGCTCACGGCCTACGACTATCCGACGACCAAGCTGCTGGATGAAGCCGGCGTGCCCTTGATCCTCGTCGGCGATTCGCTCGGCATGGTGGTGCTCGGTTATCCCGACACGACTCATGTGACCATGGACGAGATGGTCCACCACGTCCGCGCCGCCGCCCGCGCCAAGCCCCGTGCCCTGCTGGCGGCGGATCTGCCTTTTGAATCGTATGCCGCGCCCGAGATCGCCTTGGCCAACGCGCGTCGCCTTATCGCCGCCGGAGCCGATGCAGTGAAGGCCGAGGGCGGTCGCTCCATCGCCGCGCAGGTGAAGGCGATCACGTCGGCGGGCATTCCGTTCTTCGGCCATCTGGGAATGTTGCCGCAGCATGTGCTGGAAGAAGGCGGCTACCGCGTCAAGGGCCGCAGCGAGGACCAGCGCCAAGCGCTCTTGGCCGACGCCCACGCGTTGGAAGAAGCGGGCGCTTTCGCCATCGTGCTGGAGTTGGTGACACCGCCCGTGGCCGTCGAAGTGTCGAAGGCCATCGGCATTCCCACCATCGGCATCGGCTCCGGTCCGGACTGTGACGGGCAAATCCTGGTGACGCCGGATCTTGTGGGAGGGTTCCCGTGGTTCACGCCCAAGTTCGCCAAACCGCGAGCGGCCATCGGTGCGGAGATCAAGCGGGCCGTGGGTGAATGGATGACCAGCGTGACGGGAACGGCTGGCGGCTAAGGATGGGTGGCGCAGGCCTCCGGCCTGCAGTTCCGGGCGTCGCGCCCGGAACGGTTTGTGGCGGAAGGTTGGAACAAGGGTTCAGAAGAAGCCGGACCGGTCGCCTCGCGGTGTTTTGACGCGCTGGCTGTTTTGACGCGATCGCTCCGAAATTTGCCCGCTCCACGCTTTCCGGCGAGGACGCCGGAAAGTGCAGGCCGGAGGCCTGCGCCACCCAAGACACCCGAATCGCGAACCTCTACTTCCGTCCGCTCCAGCGTTCGCCGTTCTGCAACACGACGTGCGGTTGCCCCAGTTCTTGGCAGGTGGCGACGAACTCGGCGGTTGATGCGGTGTTGAAGGTGAAGAGGTCGTAGTGGCAGGGAATGACCACGCCCGCACCGATGTCTTTCGCGAGGTGGGCGGCTTCGCGGCCCCAGAGATTGCCAGAGACACGGCGCTCGGGTGCGCGGCCGTTGATTGGCAGGAGCGCGACGTCGATCTGGAACGGGCGGAGGAGTTCGGCCATGCCTTCAAACAGAACGGTGTCGCCCGAGTGGTAGAGCGTCCACGGGCCGACCTTCACGACGAATCCGAGGTAGATGTGGCGGCCGAGCTTGTCGGTATCGAGCGATTCGTGAGCGGCAGGAATGGAGTGGAACTCGAAACCGGCGACGGCGGCGAGGGAGCCAACAGGCAGTGCGGCGTCGAGTCCGAGGATGCGGTCGTCGGGCAGGCCGGAGCGTTCGCGGACGGTGACGCGGTTGGCTTCGGGGCAGACCATGACCAGATGCGGGTTGGCTTTGGCCAAGGGCTGGAGCGTTTCCGGATCGAGATGGTCGGTGTGGTTGTGGCTGGAGGTGACGACGTCGATGAAGTCGAGGCGCACCGGGTCGATGACCCGCTCGGTCATGCGGATGTGCGGTTTGTCGGTGGCCGCATACTTCCGCGTCAACGAGTCGGAGAGATAGGGATCGATCAGGATATGACGGCCCTGCCATTGCACAAGGAAACCGGATTGGCCGAGCCACCAGACGTGGAACTCATCGGCTTTCGCCCGCGCAGCGGCAATGTCAGCGAGGAGGGCGGAGTCTTTCTGGAACGCTGGCTTCATGGCTTCAATCCCAGTTCCTTCCTCACCAGCTTCGCCCCGTCGCACATGGCCTTGAGCTTCCGTTTCGCGGCCCAGCGCGCGGTCTGGCTGAGGCCGCAGTCGGGTGCGAAGACAAGCCGGTCGGCCGGGGCGAATTCGAGGCACCGCTTGATGCGTCGGGCGACGTCGTCGGGCGTCTCGATGTAGTAGCTCTTCACGTCGATGATGCCTACGGCCACGTCGCAGCGCTGGGCGATCTGGCCGATGAGTTCCAGTTCGGCGAACTCGCGGCTGGCCATCTCCACGTGCATCTCGTCGCACTTGAAATCGAGGAAGGCCGGGAACATCGGCGCGATCTGGCGCGGGCCGACGGCGCGGGCCTTGTAGTTGCCGAAGCACAGGTGGGTGCAGACGCGCGTGCGGCCGAAGACGGTTCCGACGGTGCGGTTGAAGATGTCCACGAAGCGCCAAGGATCCTCCTTGTAGGCGTAGCAGCTCATGCTGGGTTCATCGACGCTGATCTCGGTGCAACCGGCGGCCACGAGGTCTTCGAGTTCCTTGCGCACGATGGGCAAGAGCGCCTCGGTCAAAGCCCAGCGATCCGTGTAGCCCAGGGCGGCGTTCGGAAGCAGACGGCCTGATAATGTGTAGGGGCCGGGGACGGACGCTTTCAGCGTGGGGGATGCCGAATGACCAAGGCCCAAGGACGAAGAGATGCGCTGGAGGCGCTTGAACTCATCGACGGCGCCGAGGCCGCGCGGAGCGGTCAGCGGCGCGACGACCTTGTGTTTGCCACGTTGGTCGTGGGCCGGCGGACCGAAGAGACGCGGCGGCGCCGACTCCAGGTCGATGCCCTGGATGTAGCCATAGAAGGAGAGGTTGAAATCGAGGCGCGTCTGCTCGCCATCGGTCACGACGTCGAGGCCGGCGGCCAACTGGTCGTGCAGCGCCGCGACGACCGCGTCGTCTTGCAGTTCTGCCAAGTCGTCAGGACCGAATCGGTTCAACTGCGTCGAGGCAAGTTCCAGCCAACCGGGAAACGGATAGCTGCCGATGACCGAGGTTCTTAAAGGCATGAGGTATGAGGGTTGAGGTATGAAGAGTCAGTCCTTCGACTTCTTGATGATCGTTGTGACGATGGCCATCAGCTCGTTGGTTTCCTCCAGCAGCAAGGTCAGCTTGTTCGCCTTCACGGTTTCGCTGTCGCCGGGAAGTTCCAGCCAAAGGATCGTCTCTTCCCGTTCCCTCTGACAATCGCCCAGCTTGGAAATGAACTCCGCCCGCGACCTTGCTCGGTAAGCCTCGCGGTAGTTGGCGGCAACTGAAGTCGCCGAACGAAAGATCTGGTCGCCCATGATTCGTCCCGCGCGGGTGTTCGGCAGAGTGGAGCACATCTTGATGATTCGGAGGGCGAACTGTTTCGTCCGAAGCCGCAGGTCTTGGCGTGGCTTTTCATCACTCAAACCTCAAACCTCATCCTTCTCTTACAGTCCGATGTTTTCGTAGAGCTTGGCCAGGCGGCGGGCGTGTTCATCGTAGGCGGCCTCGAAGAGTTCGGTGGCGCGGGTCTTGCCGACGAGGGCGCCGGCGGTGAGCACCTTGGGCGGATGCCCGGCGGCGGTGAGGCGGGCGGCGACTTCGGCCTTGATGGAATTGACCAGCAAGCAGCCGCCGACGGTCGAGCCGGGCGAAACAGGCGTCTCCAATCCCGGCACACGGATCATGGCATCGCCAACGGGCGCGCCGGTATCGAGGACGATGTCGGCGAAGTCCTGGAGCTTCTTTCCATCGGCGCGTTGGCTGGTGCTGGCTTCGCTGTGCTTCCGCGAGATGATGGCCGCGACCTTCACGCCGCGCCGTTGGAACTCCTCCGCCATCTCGATGGGCACGATGTTGCAGCCGCTGGACGAGACGACGAGGGCGCTGTCCACAGGCGAAAGCTGGAAGTTGCGGAGAATGCGCTCGGCGAGGCCGGAGACGTTTTCGAGGAACATGGCCTGCCGCTGGCCGTTCGCGCCGACGACGAGGTTGTGGAAACTGAGGGAGAGTTCGACGATGGGATTGAACCCGGGGAACGATCCGTAACGCGGCCACATCTCCTCGACGAGGATGCGGCTGTGGCCCGAGCCGAAGAGGTGGACCATCCGCCCGGCGAGAATGGTGGCCGCGAACAGGTCGGCGGTCTGGCGGATGGTGGGAAGCTGGGCTTCGACGGTGTCGGCGAGGCCACGGGCGCGGTGGAGGTATTCGAGGGCGGGTGATGAATCGCTCATTCCAGTTTGCAGTATGGGCGCACGCTATGGAGCGGGTCTTCTCAATGGAATGGAGCAAAGACGCGGTTGGTTTGTAGGATATGGCCCGGACTATTGGCCGCTCCGGGAAGCGGCGCTGCGGCGCTTTGAATGGGGCGGAGCTGCAGTGCGGCCATTGGAGTTCCACAGTGGTTACCTGCCGAACTTGTCTCTTTGCTCCGCGTCGGAGGCATGGCAGAACACATCCATGCCCCTCAATCGTCGCCAGTTTCTCCAGAAGTCCGCTTTGGCCGTGGCCGCCGGTTCGTCCCTTGTGGCTTGTGCCGGTCCGAAGATCCGCCGCATTTCGGCCAACTCAAAGCTGAACCTCGCCATCGTCGGCGTGGCGGGACGTGGCGGTGAGAATCTCGCGGGTGTGAAGGGCGAGAACATCGTTGCCCTGTGCGACATCGATTCCAAACGCCTCGCCGCCGCTGCGGCCCAGTTTCCGGGCGCGCGGACCTTCAGCAGTTTCCGGCACATGCTGGACCGGCAGGACATCGACGCGTTCGTCGTGAGCACGCCGGACCACACGCACGCCGTCATCGCCAAGGCGGTGATGGAAAGCGGACGTCCCGTCTATTGCGAGAAGCCGCTGACCCACACCGTTTCCGAGATCCGCATCCTTGCCGCCACGGCGAAGAAGACCGGCGTGGTCACACAGACAGGCAACCAGATCCACGCGACGGCCAATTACCGGCGCGTCGTCGAATTGGTCCAATCGGGAGCCATCGGCAACGTGCGCGAAGTGCATCACTGGGCCGGCAGCGCGTGGGAGCAGAAGCCGTTTCCAAAGGGGGAACCCGTTCCCGCGAACATCGACTACGAGAACTGGCTCGGGCCGGTGCAGCCGGTGCCCTACAGCGCGGAATGGGTCCACTTCAACTGGCGACGCTGGTGGCATTTCGGCGGCGGGACGTTGTCCGATTTCTGCTGCCACCACATGGACCTCGGCGTCTGGGCGCTGCGGCTGGGCTTGCCGACGGAGATCGAATCCGAAGGCCCGCCGGTGGACCCGCATTGCGCGCCGCTGTGGCTGAAAGTGCGGTATCAGTTCCCTGCGCGCGGCGCGTTGCCGCCGGTGACGATGCACTGGTATTCCGGCGAGAAACGGCCGGAGGTCGCGGGCACGCCCGATCTTTCCAAGTGGGGCGGCGGCACGCTCTTCGTCGGCGACAAGGGATTGCTGCTCGCGGACTACGGGCGGCACGTGCTGCTGCCGGAGGACAAGTTCAAGGACTTCCAGAAACCGGCTCCGACCTTGGCGGCGTCCGTCGGGCACCACGAGGAATGGATCCGCGCGTGCAAGGGCGAGAACCTGGCGCTGCCGCAATTCGCGCCGCTGGGCCGGACGAATTCACCCTTCGCCTACGGAGCCATCCTCACGGAGATCGGGCTGCTTGGAACGGTGGCCTTCCGCACCGGCAAACGCATCGAGTGGGACGCGGCCCGCATGGTGGCCAAGGGCGTTCCAGAAGCCGACCGTTTCATCCATCACGACTACCGCGCCGGCTGGAAGCTTTGAGGGATGGGGCGGTCCCGGGATTTACGGGAACGCACAGGAGCTGCGTCAGGTCCTGTGCTGCGTTTTGCAGGCAGGGTTTTGCTTTTCGTGAGGCGCATTTGCGGTTAACTCTCCGGCGATGCAAGCCAATCGGTGTCTCAAAAGCGGCCTAAAACGCCTCGATAGAGGGCTTTATTCTTGGGCTGTCGCCATTGGATGCCTCGTCTTCGCTCTTCCTAGCAGTGCTGCTGGCCTTGTGACGGTCATGTTTCCGCAGGCGGATACCCATGTCCGAAGTCTGAGCCGTGATAGTCGCAAGAATTATGGTTCCGAGGCGCTGCTCGACATCCGGAGTTCGGTTCGGGATGGGGTGTCGGAAGGCTACATCGCGTTTGATTTGAGTTCATTCAGCGGCAGCGCGACCAACGCCCGGCTTCGTTTTCACGCGAGCCTCGAAAAGCCCGGCATGGCTGTTTTGCTCGTTCGATCTGCGGTTTCGACCAACTGGAATGAGAAGTCTTTGACCTGGTGGGAAGCGATTCCCCACACGGTAACCCTAGGCCGTGCCGAGGTGACCGGTGGATCCCCTGCCTGGTATGAAATCGACGTCACCCAGTTCATCAACCAGCAACTCGGTCCCAAAGCGCGTTGGATCAACTTTGCGATGGTCTACGGCAGCGAGTCCCCGAACCGGGTGCTGGTGGGGTCCAGGGAGAGCAAGGGATTTGAGCCCCAGTTGATCCTCTCCCGTGGACCCTTCCGGGCTAAGGTGCAGTTTCTTCCGCGCGACTCCGTGCCGGCCGAAGGCTACCTGCCCGAGAACGGAACCAAGTTCGCCGCGAAGGAAGGCGGTTTCAGCTATGGGTGGAACCAGGACATGACGGCCCATGTGAGGGACCGGATGTCGACCAACAACACTGCCCAGCAGAAGAAGCTCGCCGCGGCAAGACGGGCACCGACGCGGGTTCATGAAACGTTCAGCTACGTGGACCACGAAAAACTGAAGGTGAAGGCCTTTTGGGAGATCGCCGTGCCGAACGGGAGATACACCGTCCGGGTGATTGCCGGGGACCTTGTCGCCAAAGACAGCGTCTACGCCATGAACGTGGAGGATAGACAAGTTTTCGACTTCATCCCCGAAGACACCAAGCGCTGGGCCGATGGAACGGTGACGGTCGAGGTGAAGGATGGTCGCCTCACGTTGACCGACCATCCGAACGGCAGCAAAAACAAGGTCTGCTCCATCGAAATCAGCGAAGCCACCAATTGACGCCATGGACCCCGCCGCATCCTCCTCCATTTTCCTTCCCGCCGCCCCGGACCGTTTTGCGCCATTGCGCCCGCTGGGTTCGGCGGCGCGCACGTGGTTGGCGGAAGATCGTAAGACCGGCGAACTCGTCTGGCTGAGGCGCCTTTCCCCGGAGCAGTTGGCCGATCCCGCGCTGGTCAGCGATCTCATCAATGCCCAAGGGCGGCTGGTCGCTTGGAGCAACGAGGGTTTTGGTCATGTGCCGACGGAGTTTGCGGACCCGGTCGCGAGCGGTGGAATCGTCATGAGCCTGCCTCCCGGACGGCTGTTCTCCGAGTGGGTCGCGGAGACGTCGCGGGTCGATTGGGTGGCCCTCCAACCGGTCGCGGAGTCATTGGCAAAGATCCTTGAATTCGCCGGTGAACACGGTCTGGCGGACGGCCGCCTCACGCCCGATCGCGTCTGGGTCTGTGACGACGGCTCCGCGATCATCCCGGAGTTTGGATTCGGCAGCCTCTTGGATTCGGATCTCCGCCGGTTCCGTCAGGCATCGCCGACCGACGTGGCATTTTGGAGTCCCCAGGTGGTCGACGGCGCTGCGGCGGACCCTGCGGACGACCTTTACGGGTTTGGCTGTCTGCTTTTCTACGGTTTCACCGGTCGGGCGCCGTTCGGCGGCGAGAACCTCGTCCAGCAGATCCGTTACAACCAGCCGCCGTCTCCCGGGAGCATTGCCGCCGATCTTTCGCCTGGACTCTCCGTCGCGGTGGCGCGGTGCCTGGAGAAAGACCCCGGCCGCCGACCCGTCACAATCGGAGACGCGCTTCGCGGGCTTCAAGCCGCCGGCAAGGCGCCGGGACCGTCGAAGGGGAAGCCTTTCCTCATCGCCGAATACGATCCCGCGATGGCCGACGGGAAATTGCCCGGCCCGGCATCGCCCAGTGGGTCGTCTGCTCGTTCAAGTCAGGCGCCGCAGCCGTCGACGGTCGTGGTGGCCAGCGGTCGCCAGTCGACCATGATGATGATGACACTGCTCATCTCGTCCCTCCTCGTGGGTATCGCGGTCATCCTCATGCTTCTGCCAAAACAGAAGGAAGACCAACGCCAAAAGGAGTTGGATGCAGTCCGTGTCAAACAGATGGAACTCGAGGCCCGCATGGCGGCCCAGCGTCCGTTGCCCGGCGCTGGTTCGGGCGCGAATGCCGCTGACGATCTGGTCCTGAAGACCCTCCAGGAGATCAGGCGGTCGACGGAATCAGGCGCAACCGTGACGACGGAGCCCGAGGACAAGTCGGCTTCAGCGCGCCGACAGGCCGGTGAAGAGGCGGACAAGCTGATGCAGGAGATCTCCCGAAAGGCCGCCGAGCAATCGGATCGGGAGCAGAAGGTGGTGCAGGACAAGAAGGCGCTCGATGCGACCACGGCGGCGCTTGAGGCGGAGGCGTCCTTCAAGTCCATCTTCGACGGCAAATCGCTCAACGGCTGGCGTGGGCCGACCAACTACTGGTCCGTGCGCGATGGCTACATCACCGGGTTTGTGCCCCAGGACGCGCCTAAGGGGACGAACTTCTACCTGATCCTCAATGAGGCTCAGGTGGGAGATTTCGAACTCCGGGGCCAATTCCGCTTCCGCGTCATCCGGAACAACTTCTCGGCCAATTCGGGGCTGGTCTATCGCGGGGCGACCAACAACAACGGCGCTGTATTCCGTAGCTACCAGTTCGAGATCGCGCTGGATACGAACAAGGTCGGGGCGCTCTACGCCTCAGGAAACAAGCGCGCCTTCTACATGCTCCAAGGCAGCGGCCTCGAAATCACGGCGGATGCAGCCCAGTCGGACATTGTCGATACGAACGCGGTGGGAGCCGAAGTCCTCGCGGGCCGACTCTCGTTCAAGCGCGAGGAATGGAACGACTTCTCGGTGGTTGCGAATGGCAGCCGCATGGAGCATCGCCTGAACGGCCATGAGATGCTTTCCGTGGCCGACAACAACGCCGGCAAATCGTTGAAGCGTGGATCCATCGCCCTCGAACTTTTCACCGGACCGCGGCCCGGCGCCTTGATCCAGTTCCGCGAACTGAAGCTCAGGAAGATCGAACCCGCCTCAGCTGGCCCGAGTTCGCCGAAGCGTTGAACGCGGCCCCGTAGGCTCCCGCCATGCTCCCGAGTTGTGCCGGGACGATCCTTACGGCATGGCCACCCGGCCTCCATTCGTAGTGCGCGAGGTGTCGTTGCAGCGGTTCGAACAGGGTCGCTCCCGCCCGTGATACGCCACCGCCGATCACCACGGCCTCCGGGTCGAGCACGTTGACCAGGGAGGCGATGCCGACGGCCAGCGAACGGATTGAATCCTCCCAGATGGCCAGTGCGCCAGGGTCGTTCTTCTCCACTGCCGCCACGAGCGCC
>CANJSG010000084.1 GCA_947476875.1 Verrucomicrobiota bacterium
CATGAGGCAGGCCGAGTCGCGCTGCGACTCGGCGGTCAGCCGCAGCGCGGCTGGCTCCACCCTCCAATCCGGTGGGGCTGCGGTGCTCCGCCGCCGTGACCTCCCGTCCGATGCCGCCGGCATCGGACGAATGATGGGGCGGCGCTGCAGCGACCGCCCTACCAGCAACCGACGGAGCGCCGTCGACGGCCTGCCCCAATTTTGCATCGTCCATTTTGCAGTCTCCCCCGCTCCCCTGCCCACCCGCCCACCTGCTCATCCTCTTTCCCACCGCCACTCGACACGCTTCCTCGGCCTGTGCTTTAGTCCGCGTCTCTTTATGGACGATACGAACGCGCTCATCGAACAACGTCGCAGCAAGCTGGCCTCCCTCCAGTCCAAGGGCATCGACCCGTTCAAGAACAAGTTCAAGACCGACATCGGCTGCGGCGAAGCGCGGGAGAAATTCGAGAAGGGCGAGTTCGCCGAGGGCCACGCCGTCGCCATCGCTGGCCGCATCAGCTCCCATCGCGACATGGGCAAGAGCCAGTTCCTCGACCTCAAGGACGTCTCCGGCCGCATCCAGATCTACGCCCAGAAGCAGACCCTCGGCGACGAAGGCTTCGAGATCTTCAAGCACCTCGACCTCGCCGACTTCATCGGCGTCAAGGGCACCCTCTTCAAGACCCGCGCCGGCGAGATCAGCGTGAAGGTCGAGAGCTTCACTATCCTCGCCAAGGCGCTGCGTCCGCCCCCGGCTAAGTGGGAAGGCCTGGCCGACACCGAGATCCGCTACCGCCAGCGCTACCTCGACCTCATCGCCAACGACGACGTGAAGAACGTCTTCCTGAAGCGCTCCGCCATCGTCCACGAGATCCGCTCCTTCTTCCATGGGCGCGGCTATGTGGAGGTGGAGACGCCCGCCATGCAGCCCATTCCCGGCGGCGCGGCGGCGGCCCCGTTCAAGACCTTCCACAACGCGCTCGGCTGCGAATTCTACCTCCGCATCGCGCTGGAGCTGTATCACAAGCGGCTGCTCGTCGGCGGCATCAACAAGCTCTTCGAGATCGGGAAGAACTTCCGCAACGAAGGCCTTTCCCGGCGGCACAACCCCGAGTTCACCATGCTGGAAGCCTACGAGGCCTTCGGCGATTACGAGACGATGATGGAGACGGTCCAGTCGCTCATCTGCGGCATCGCGCAGAAGGTGATGGGGACGCTGGTGATCGAGACCAAGAACGCCGAGGGCATCGTCACCAAGACCATCGACCTCACACCCAACTGGCGCCGCGCGAAATACAAGGACCTCGTCCGCTCCGTCGCCGGACAGGACTGGTTCGACGTCTCCTCCGAAGAACGCCGCCGCCGCGCCACCGAAGACCTCAAACTCGGAGGCGACATCGCCGCCGCTTACACGGACTTCGAGGTCACCGGGGCCGTCTTCGAGAAGCTGATCGAGCCCACCCTCATCAATCCCACCTTCGTCACCCACCTGCCGAAGGAACTCGTCCCCCTCGCCAAGATCTCCGCCGACGACCCGACCACGGTCGAAGTCTTCGAGTGCTGCATCAACGGCCAGGAAATCTCCCCCGGCTACACCGAGCAGAACGATCCCATCGCCCAGCGCCAAGCCCTCGAACACCAGGCCGGCGGCGAGCAGCAGAAGCTCGACGAGGACTTCCTCGTGGCCTTGGAGCACGGCATGCCTCCCGCCGGCGGCATCGGCATCGGCATCGACCGCCTCTGCATGATGCTCCTCGGCCAGGAAAGCATCCGCGACGTCATCCTGTTCCCCCAGATGCGCCCGAAGTGACGTAGCGCCATGCCCACGAGCGCGGAATGAGAAGGCTTCAAAAGCACTGAAGGTCCCGTCTCGCGGGCAGCCTGTCCGCAGCGTCCAAAGAAAAGGCTTCGCGGCGCTTCCGGATAGGCTAGGGTGTTCCCTCGCGAAGGTAAGCGTATGACACCGAAACTTTTCTCTGAACTCGGCCTCTCTCCGGAAATCCTGAAGGCCATCGACAAGCTGGGCTTTGAGCAGGCTTCACCCATCCAGGCCGAGGCCATCCCCGTGCTCATGTCCGGCAAGGACGTCGTGGGCCAGTCCGAGACCGGCTCGGGCAAGACCGCCGCCTTCGCCATTCCGGCGATCGAGAAGGTCGAACCCGCCTTGCGGGCCGTGCAGATCCTGATCCTCTGCCCGACGCGTGAACTCGCCGTCCAAGTCGCCGAAGAGGTGCACAAGCTCGCCTGCTTCAAGCGCGGCATCCAGGCCCTGCCCATCTATGGCGGGCAGTCCTACGACCGCCAGATCCTCGGCCTGCGCAACGGCGCCCAGATCGTCATCGGCACGCCCGGCCGCGTCATGGACCACATGCGCAAGGGCACGCTCCGGCTCGACCAGATCAAGATGGTGATCCTCGACGAAGCCGACGTCATGCTGAACATGGGTTTCCGCGAGGACATCGAGGTGATCCTGCAGGACATGCCGAAGACTCGGCAGACCGTCTTCTTCTCCGCCACGCTTCCCAAGCCGATCCAGGACCTGATCCAGAAGCACTCGAACTCGCCGCAGAGCGTCCGCATCCAGCAGAAGGGCATGACGGTCGCGACCGTCGAGCAGGCCTACTACGAGGTGGATCGCCGCTTCAAGATCGAGCTGCTCACCCGCCTGATCGACATCCACGACCTCAAGCTCGGCATCGTCTTCTGCAACACCAAGCGCATGGTGGACGACCTCGTCGACCATCTCGAAGCCCAGGGCTACTCCGCCGATCGTCTCCACGGCGACATGACGCAGCCGCAGCGCGACCGCGTCATGGGCAAGTTCCGCAAGGGCGGCCTCGAATTCCTCGTCGCCACCGATGTCGCCGCGCGCGGCATCGATGTCAATGACGTCGAAGTCGTCTTCAACTACGACCTGCCCTACGACCCGGAAGACTACGTCCACCGCATCGGCCGCACGGGCCGCGCCGGACGCAGCGGTCGCGCGATCTCCTTCGTGGCCGGACGTGAATTTTTCCAGATCCGCAACATCGAGCGTTTCACCAATACCCGCATCCACCGCGCGCAGGTGCCGACGATGGACGAGGTCGAGGAAGCCCGCGCCAGCGGTTTTGTCGCCAAGGTCCGCGCCACGCTCAAGGCCGCCGAGTTCAAGGGCAACGAGCCCCTGATCGAGCGGCTGATGGAAGAGGGTTTTACCTCCACCGACGTCGCTGCGGCCTGCTTCCATCTGCTCCAGAACGGCGAAGGTTCCACCGCGGCCAAGACCCCGGTGAAGAAAGTCGAGGAATACGAACGCCCCGAGCGCCCCACGATGGCTCCGCGTCCCGAACGCCAGGAGCGTTTTGATCGTCCACCCGAGCGCCCGCAATATCGCTCCGAGCCGTCGCAGGGCTACAATCGCGACCAGGGTCCGGCCCGTGATTCCGGCTACGGCCAGCAGGGCGGATACGGCCGCGATCAGGGCGGCCAAGGCGGTTACAACCGCGACCAAGGCTACAATTCCCAACGCAGCTACGATCGTCCCTCTCCCAACTACGGTCGCGGCGGCGGTCCCGGCGATTACGGCCAACCCCAGGGTGGCTACGGCCGTGATCAAGGTGGATATGGACGCGATCAAGGCGGCCAAGGCGGCCAAGGCGGTTACGGACGAGACGCCGGCCCGGGTGCCGGTGGCTATGGCCGCGACGCGGGCTATCAAAGCCGTCCAAGCCGGGCGATTTCCCGGCCGACACGCGAAGAGCCTCCGGCCAGCCAGAAGGAAGCGTTCGTGCCCAAGAAGGCCCTTGCTGCCAAGCCGACGAACGAAGCCAAAATCGATCCGGCCATCGCCGACGAGCCGTTCGATCCCCGCCTGCTGGAAGGCCATCGTCCGTCCGACGACAAGGCTCCGGCCGCACCGCGCGTCAGCCGCAAGACGCCCGAGGGCCACACCCGTCTCCACATCAACGTCGGCTCCGAGCAGGGCGTCTTCCCCATCGACGTCGTCAACAGCGTCGCCGGCCAGACCGGATTGCCGGGCAAGATCGTCGGCAAGGTCGACGTCCGTGAGCGCCACCTCTTCGCCGATGTCGCCAGCGAGCACGCCAACGACGTCATCGCCAAGCTGAACGAGGCCGAGATCAAGGGACAGAAGGTCAAGGTCCGCCTCGCCTGACCGGCCTCTCCCATCAATTCCGAAAACAGAAAGGCCGACCGGGAAACCGGTCGGCCTTCTTGTTGAGACACTCGAAACGAAACCGGCTCAGTTGCCGGACGGCTTTTCGGTTTTCTCCGTCTTGGACCAGCCTTCGATTCCTGCGGCGTAGTGCTTCACATTCTTGAAACCGAGTTCCTTCGCGGCACGCGCGGCGGTCCTGTAGGCGGGACAGCCTTCGTTCCAGCAGTAGGCGACGACCAGGGCGTTCTTGTCGGCCGGAAGCATCTTCGCGAGCTTGGCCTGGTGGGTTTCGAAATCGATGGCTCCCGGGATGTGGCCTTCCTTCCACGAGTCGGTGCCGTTCACATCGATGAGCGTGACCTTCTTCTCCGCGATGGCCTTCTTCAGGTCGGCGGTGGTGATGTTCGCAAACTTGGCGTCTTCGGCGGCCACGTTCATGGCAAAGAGGGCGGCAATGGCGAATGTTGAGAAAAGTATCTTCATACGAATGTCCGAGCCGCAACTAACCACAGTATTTCCGACGGCCAAGCGATTTTCTCCGGTGCTCAACGCGCTATGGCCGCAATGGAGCGAAGCCGGACCACCGGTTCACCCGCGGCACGCGAAGCATCCAGGTCCACTAGGAGATCGACGGCCCAATCGTTGTGGCCGGCCGGATCAACGAGCACCTGTTGGACGCGCCAGGTCTTCTTGTTCTCATCGGGAATGACATGGGTGTGCCGGGCATTGCGCGCTTCGGGATCAAGGCAGATGCGCTCGTGGTCGGTGTAGAAGGCATCGAGCGCAAAACGTAGGCGGGCTGCAGAACTGAGAGGCGGGGGCGAGGCGTCGGCCGCCGGATCGGTCCACCATTCCATCTCGGCGGCCGCGGCTTCGAGATCGTCGTTGGCCAAGTGACGGAGGAACACAAAGAGGCGCGTGCGGATGGCGGCGGTGAAGGTCTTCGTGTCGCGCGTGATGTCCTTCGCGGCCTCTTCCGCACCGGGCGGACGGACTTCGGGGCCTGCGTCGGCAGTCTTGAACTCGGGGTTCTTCATCCGCTCCCACTCGTCCTCCAAGCTGGTGTCGATCTGGCGGATCATGACGGCGAGATACTCCTCCATCTCGCGGACGGTGTCGTTCTTCGCGGAGTCCGGCACGGTCTGGACGAGGATCTTGTGGACGCGCGAAATGTGCCGGAGCAGCAGGCCTTCCGAGCGGTGAAGTTCGTAGATCTTGATGTAGTCCGCGAAGCTGCGGAACTCCTCGAACATCTCCCGCACGATGGACTTGGGTTTGATGTTCTCCTGGCCGACCCACGGATGTTTTTCCGCGAAGGCGTTGAACGTATCGTAGATGAATTCGCGCTTGGGTTTGGGATGCTCGAGCTTTTCCAACTCCTCCATGCGCCGGTCGTAGTCCATGCCTTCGGCCTTCAACTCGGCGACCTTCTGGCCCTTCAGCTTGTCGAGCTGACGGCGGAGGATGGCGTCGGGATTCTCCATGATCGATTCGACGAGCGTGATCAGGTCGAGTGCGTAGTCGGGCGCTTCGGGATCGAGGAGAGGAAACGTGTCGAGCAGGTAGAGCGACAGCGTCTGGTCCATCGAGAAGTCGTCCTGCAGCTCGACGTTCACGCGGAGTTTCTGCCGCGCAGTAGTGGCACAGGCGCCCTCGCCTGTGCTGCCTTGGGATTGCCGGGAATCGCCGTCAGCCGAGCAAGCGAGGGCGCCTGCTCCACCGGTCACAGGCGAGGACGCCTGTGACACTGCCACTGCCTGGGCCACGATCTCGATGATCTTCCGGTCCACCAGCGATCGGAACAGCTGCCAGGCGCGCGACGTGTGCCCCTTCTTCTGTTTGTCCGAATCATGGCAACGCCGGATCAGGTCGCGCATGGCGGCGCAGCCATCACCGGGCCGGCTCAGCACGTTGAGCAGCATCCCGTGCGACACCTGGAACCGCGACACCAGCCGTTCCGGCGGCGCGGCGATGAGGCGCTCGAAAGTTTTCTTGTCCCATGCCACGAAGTTCTTCTCCGGCGCCTGGCGCTTCACCACCTTCTTCCCGCTCGTCTTCGATTTCTCCTCCAGCTTCAAGTTCTCGACCACGTGCTCCGGCGCCTGTGCGACCACCCAGCCGCGGTCATCGAAGCCCTTGCGGCCCGCGCGACCGGAGATCTGGTGGAAGTCGCGCGCGGTGAGGATGCCGACCTTCTCGCCGCTGAATTTGCACAACTGCGTGAAGAGAACCGTGCGGATCGGCACGTTGACGCCGACGCCGAGCGTGTCGGTCCCGCAGATGACCTTGAGCAATCCCTTCTGCGCGAGCTGTTCGACGAGGATGCGATATTTCGGCAGGAGCCCGGCATGGTGCAGGCCGATGCCGTGCCGCAGCCACTTCTTAATCTCCGGACCGTAGGGGCTGCTGAATTTGAAACCCTCGATCGCGCTGGCGATGGCGGCCTTCTCCTCGCGCGACGAGACGTTGAGGCTCGTGAAATCCTGCGCGCTCTGCGCCGCTTCCATCTGCGTGAAATGGACGACGTAGACGGGCGCTTTGCCGTCGTTGATCAGCTGTTCAAGCGTCGTGGCCAACGCGAGATCGGAATAGGCGAACTCCAGCGGCACCGGCCGGTCCTTCGAAGAAACCGTCGTCGTCACGCGGCCGTTGATCTTCGTCAGCTCCGCTTCGAAGAAGGCGGTTTCGCCCAGCGTGGCCGACATGAGGAGGAACCGCGTCTGCGGCAGCGTGAGCAACGGCGCCTGCCAGGCCACGCCTCGTTCCTTGTCCGAGTAGTAGTGGAACTCGTCCATGACCACGTCGTGGACGTTGGCCTTGGGCCCGTCGCGCAGGGCGATGTTCGCCAGCACTTCGGCCGTGCAGCAGAGGATGGGCGCGCCCTGGTTCACCGTGGCGTCGCCGGTGGAGAGACCGACGTTGTCCGGTCCGAATTCGCGGCAGAGCGCGAGCCACTTCTCGTTCACCAACGCCTTGATCGGGCAGGTGTAGACCGAACGCCGGCCCTTCGCGATGGACTGGAAATGCAGGGCCGAGGCGACGAGAGATTTCCCCGAGCCAGTGGGCGTGTTGAGAATGACGTTCTTCTCCTCGAAGAGTTCGAGGATGGCCGTCTCCTGGGCCGGATAGAGCTGGAGCTTGCGCGACTCGGCATAGTCGAGGAACCGCCCGAGCAGTTCATCGCTCGTCGGATTTCCACCGCGCGGGATCAGGTCGTAAAGCGTCGCAGCCACAGGCCGCGGAAGCTACGCGGGACAATCTCGGGTGCAAAGTTCAACGCACCTGTTTCCATCTGAGACTAATCGATGCCAAGGATACTCTTAAAATCGGCTTCCAAGTCTTCCATGAGATTCGGGGCCTCCTTTGAGACGAAATCATGCGCGAGTGCCCACACATCTTGTCCACTTGGATGCTTAAGACGAGCTTCCCGGCCTTCCTCCACATAGACCATGAAATCGACCGATATCCTGTGGAGGCCGGCTCGAAACGCTTCGATCTTTTCAACAGTTGGTTTGGGAATGAAAAACCGACGGGGACGATAGGAGGACCCTATCACTGGAAACTTCAAACTGATCGCCAAGAACCAGAAAACGGCGAACGTCGCGGCGCCCTTCACGCCGTTTCCGATGAGCACGAATAGTGCGACGATCAACCCACAGGGTGAGTTGGAGTTCGTCTTCCCTTCGCAGGACGATGCGGCGTTCTTCCGATTGCAGTCACGCTAGACAAGGGACCTGCGCGATCTGGAGGAACTCCATCGCGACCTTTCCAAGAGGACAAAACCGCCCAGCCTTAGCGGCATCTGCCTGCACCTCGCCATGTTCAACGGTGCGGCTCACGGCCTGGGCATGACCCCTTCAACCCGCGATCGGATTTTTCCATTTCAGTCCGCGAAAGCGCGAGAAATCGGCGTCGGTGGAGTGCAGCACGCAGTTGTGCTCCACCGCGAGGGCCGCGAGGTGGGCGTCGGAAACGAGGTTTCCCACCGCGTTCCCACTGCGGAGCATCTGCTGGAACAGGGTCCAGTGCTGGTCGGTGGGCAGGACGATCCGCACGCACGCCTGGTCGAACCATCCCTGCACCCGCTCGGTGGCTTCCTTGAGGGTGAGCGGGCGCTGGTGCAGCCGGGCATTGGTGCCGATGCGGATGAAGGCGTTCAGCACCGGCCAGCACAGACCCACCGGATCAGAGCCGCTGAGCCGGGCATCCCACCAGACGCGTGCGGCCTCGTGGTGCTGCGACAGGCTGTCCTCGGCGTAGAGGAGGATGTTCGCATCGACGAGGATCATGGGTGCTCCTCCCCTTCGGCGGCGGCGACCAGCTCGGAGATGTTGTCGTAGCTGAAGCCCTCGCGCAGGCCCAGCGGGCGCGGCTTCGTCCGGTAGGGCTTGGCGGCGGGCGGCGCGAGGATGGCGTCCAAACCCACGCGCAGCGCGGCGTTGATCACTTCCTTGAAGGGTTTGTGCAGTTTGGCCGCGCCCCGCTTCGCCTTGGCGGCGACGTCCGGATCAAGCGTCAAGGTGGTTCTCATGAAGGCATCTTGATGCCTCATGCTGGCATGTCAATGTGCGCAACTCGACCGATCTCCGGCATCGGCGGACCCTGGAAGGATTCCGCATTGAAGGCCGGCGAACCCTCCGATCCCTATCTGATGACCGGCTACGACGACAAACGCCTTACCCTGTCGCACAGCTCCGACAGCGCAGTGACGTTCCGCGTGGAATTGGACGCCACCGGTTCCGGTGAATGGCAAAACTACCGGAGCTTCGAGGTGAAGCGCGGCGCAAAGATGACGCAAGAGTTTCCCCAAGCGCTCCACGCCTACTGGATGCGAGTCGTCGTGGACCGCCCCTGCATCGCCACGGCGCAGTGCGACTACCGTTGATCCCTTCCCTTTCCGGCCAGGAAAAAACCCCGGGACCGAATTCGTTCCCGGGGTTTTCGTTTGAGATCAGGCGATCAGCGGCCCTTGGGCAGCGCGCCGCGGCCGGCGTAAACCGCGTTCTTGCCGAGCAGCTGCTCGATGCGGAGGAGCTGGTTGTATTTGGCCGTGCGGTCGGTGCGGCTGAGGGAACCGGTCTTGATCTGGCCGCAGTTCGTCGCGACGGCGATGTCGGCGATGGTGCTGTCCTCGGTCTCGCCGGAGCGATGCGAGAGGACGGCGGTGTAGCTGTTGTTCTGCGCGAGGCTGACGGCGTCGAGGGTTTCGGTGAGGGTGCCGATCTGGTTCACTTTCACGAGAATCGAGTTGGCGGTGCCGGTATCGATGCCCTTCTGGAGGAACTTCACGTTGGTGACGAAGAGATCGTCGCCGACGAGCTGGGTGGTGGAGCCGAGCTTGTCGGTCAGCTTCTTCCAAGTCTTCCAGTCGCCTTCGGCGCAGCCGTCCTCGATGGAGACGATCGGATACTTGGCGCAGAGCTTGGCGTAGAACTCGACCATCTCGTCGCCGGAGAGCTTCTGGCCGCTGCTCTTCTTGAACACGTAGGTCTCGTTGCCGGTGTAGAACTCGGAGGCGGCGACGTCGAGGGCGAGGAAGATGTCCTTGCCGAGCTTGTAGCCCGCGTCCTTCACGGCCTGGGCGATGGCGTCGAGGGCGGCCTCGGCGCTTTCGAGCTTGGGAGCGAAGCCGCCTTCGTCACCGACGGCGGTGCTCAGGCCCTTCTTCTTCAAGACGCCCTTGAGCGCGTGGAAGATCTCGGTGATGGCCTGCAGGCCGAGGCTGAAGGTCGGGAAGCCGTGCGGCATGACCATGAATTCCTGGAAGTCGATCGGCGCGTCGGAGTGGGCGCCGCCGTTGATGACGTTGGCCATCGGCACGGGCAGGACCTTGGCGTTGGGTCCGCCGAGGTATTTGAAGAGGGGCTGTCCGAGGGCGGAGGAAGCGGCCTTCGCGTTGGCGAGGGAGACGGCGAGGATGGCGTTGGCGCCGAGCTTCGACTTGGTCTCGGTGCCGTCGAGCGCGAGCATCGTCTTGTCGACGGTGAGCTGGTCGCAGGCGTCGAGGCCGAGGATCGCGGGGGCGATCTTGTCGGTGACGTTCTTGACGGCCTTGCTCACGCCCTTGCCGAGGAAACGCTTCTTGTCGCCGTCCCGGAGCTCGATGGCTTCGTGCTCGCCGGTGGAGGCGCCGGAGGGCACCGCCGCGCGGCCGATTGCGCCGGAGGACAGGACGACGTCGACTTCGACGGTGGGGTTGCCGCGGGAATCAAGGATTTCGCGGGAAATGATCTCAGAAATGGTGGTCATGTTCGGTTGTTGGTGCTGCAAAACGCGGACGGATAATAGGAGGGAAGCGGGGGGTGTCGAGAGGCGAGATTTCGGGGAAAGAGGCAGGGTAGCGCAGGCCGGAGGCCTGCCGTTCCGGGCCTCGCGCCCGGAACGGCCGAGCGTGGCCGGGATGAAGCAGGTATTCCCCATGAGCCCGTGCGACCGCCAAACCGCGAGGCGGACGCGCCGGCTCTTTCGACGCGAGCACTGCGGGAGCAAGCCACAAACCGTTCCGGGCCGGAGGCCCGGAACAGCAGGCGTGACGCCTGCGCCACCCGCCGACCGAACATCACTTTACGGAGGTTGAAATCATTCCCCGAACTTTCCTCTTTGATCTTTGGGCAGTGCCCATAGCCTCGCGGCACGCCGTGATGAAAACGTTCGAGCAACTCGGGTTCCGTGGCCGCCTGATCGCCGTCGAGGGCATCGACGGTTCGGGCAAGTCCACCCAGATCTATCTCCTCAAACGCTGGATGGAGCTCCAGGGCCTGAAGGTCTTCTTCAGCGAATGGAACTCCTCCGTCCTCGTGAAAGCCGCCACGTCCAAGGGCAAACGCCGCGAACTGCTTTCGCCCACGACCTTCTCGCTCATCCACGCCACGGACTTCGCGGACCGCTACGAACGCCAGCTCCTGCCGTTGCTCAAGGCCGGCTACATCGTCCTGTGCGACCGCTACATCTTCACCGCCTTCGCCCGCGACACCGTCCGCGGTTGCCCGCCGGAATGGGTCCGCGGCATCTACGACTTCGCCGCGCTGCCGGACATGACGTTCTTCTTCAAGGCGCCGTTGGAAACCTCCCTCGGGCGCATCCTGGAAGGGCGGCCGGAGTTGAAATACTTCGAGGCCGGGATGGACCTGCGGCTCTCGCCCGACATCACGGAGAGCTTCCGCATCTTCCAGGGCCGGATCCTCGAGCAGTATCTGGCGATGAGCACGGAGTTCAAATTCCACATCGTGGACGCCTCGCAGCAGATCGAGCCGCAACAGGCTCTGGTGCGCGACCTGGTCAGCTCGTTCATCCCGCTCGACCAGTTCCGCCGCGAGAAGGCCTGAGAATCCAACGACCATGAAAGCCTCTCTTCGACTTCCCAAGAACGGCCGGACCATCGTCGTGCCGCAACCGAGTTCGCGCCGCTTCTACGGGCACGGCATTCCCGGCCTCGATCCCTCCAAGCTCGGCGGCAAGCTCGTCGTCATCGAAGGCGCGGACGGCTCCGGCCGCTCCACCCAGATCACGCGGCTCGTCGAGTGGCTGGAAGGCTGCGGCCACGCCACCGTGCAGGTCGGCCTGAAGCGTTCCACCCTCGTCAGCGAGGAGCTCGAGCAGGCCAAACGCGGGAACATCCTCAGCCGGACGACGCTTTCGCTCTTCTACGCGACGGACTTCGCCGACCAGATCGAGAACGTCATCATCCCGTCGCTCCGGGCCGGGTTCATCGTCATCGCCGACCGCTACATCTACACGCTCATGGCCCGCGACATGGCGCGCGGAGCCGATCCGGGCTGGTTGCGGAACCTCTACGGCATGGCCCTCGTGCCCGACATCGTCTTCTACTTGAACGTCCCCGCGGAAGAGCTGGTGCAGCGCAATTTCGCCAAGGACTACGCGCTCGACTACTGGGAGAGCGGCATGGACCTGGGGCTTTCGCACGACATGTTCGACAGCTTCATCCGCTACCAGGCGATGATCGTCGACATGTTCAAGAAGATGCAGAAGACCTACGGCTTCACCATCGTCGACGCCAGCCGTTCGTCAGACGAGATCAACCTCGAACTCCAGAAGAAGATCGAAGCCGTCATGCGCGGCAAGTAACCCCAACCCAACCATTCGCTATGGCTGAAGCAGGTTCCAAGCAGGAGGTCTACATCGGAGTCGACATGGGCGGCACGAAGGTGCTGGCGGGCGTCTTCGACACGCAGCTCCGCCTCATCGGCACGGAGAAGGTCAGCACCAAATCCGAGCGCGGCGTGGATGCCGTGCTCGAACGCATCAACCGCGTCGTGCGCGACGCCGTGGACGAATGCGACCTGACGATGAAGCAGGTCAAGGGCGTCGGCATCGGCGCACCCGGCGCGGTCGATCCCGGGTCGGGCAAGGTTCTCTTCGCCCCCAACCTCAAGTGGACGGACGTGCCGCTGAAGAAGGATCTGGAGAAGCGGTTGGAAGTCCCCGTCTTCATCGAGAACGACTGCAACGTCTGCGCGCTCGGCGTCTTCGAACGGCAGCTCAAGGGGAAGTTCAAGCACGTCGTCGGCATCTTCATCGGCACGGGCATCGGTGCCGGCATCATCCTTGATGGAAAACTTTTCAGCGGCTTCAACCGCACCGCCGGCGAGATCGGCCACATGGTCATCGACGCCGGCTCCGAACTGAAATGCGGCTGCGGCAACAAGGGCTGCTTCGAAGCCTTGGCCAGCCGGACAGCCATCTTCAAACGTCTCAAGGACGAGGTGAAGAGGGGCGAGAAGACCGTCCTCACCGAGATGCTCGGCGACGACCTCGCCAACATGCGCAGCGGAGACCTCAGGAAAGCCACCCGGAAGAACGACAAGCTCGTCAACAAGGTCATCGAAGACGCCGCCTACTACACCGGCATCGCCGTCGCCAACATCATCAACGTGCTCAACCCCGAGGCGGTCGTCCTAGGCGGCGGCGTGATCGACGCGCTGGAGGGCGAGATGATGAGCATCATCACCGAGGTCGCGAAGGACTACGCCATGCAGGGAACGTTCAAGGGCGTGGAGATCATCGCGGCCATCGACGCGGACAACGTCGGCATCGTCGGGGCCGCCGTCCTCGCCCGCCGCGAGTCGAAGTAACCCGGCGGGCAGCAATTCAGCTTCAGGCTTTTGGCCTTTCGATTTCGTCATTCCGCCGCATGCCACATCGTTCGTCCAACCCGCCCTCCCCTGCCCGCCCGAGCGCGGTGGCCCAGCGCCGCGCGGTCATCGACATCGGCACCAACTCCGTGAAGCTGCTCGTGGCCGATGTCACCGCGGATGACGTCGTTCCCGTCCTCGAAACCAGCCGCCAAACCCGGCTCGGCCAGGGCTTCTATGAAACCCACCGGCTCCTCCAGAAACCCATTCTCGATACCGCCCGCACCGCTGGTGAATTCGCCGCGCGCGCCCGGGCCGAAGGAGCGGCCCATGTCCGCATCATCGCCACCAGCGCAGCGCGCGACGCGCTCAACGCCGCCGAACTCATCGCGGCCATCGAGGAAGCCGCGCACGGCAAGGTGGAGGTCATCACCGGCGACCAGGAAGCCGACTGGGCCTTCGCCGGCGTGGTCAGCGATCCGCGTTTTGCCCATGCCGTGCTCATCCTCGACATCGGCGGCGGCAGCACCGAATTCATCCTCGGCGAAGAACGCCGCAGCCTTTTCCGGCACAGCTACAAGCTCGGCACCGTCCGCACGCTGGAGAAACACCCGATTCCAGATCCGCCCACGGCCGCCTCGCTTGCAGCCTACCGCGAACACCTCGACACCTTCCTTGCCGACCAGGTCGAACCGCAGCTCGGGCCGGTGCTGCGCGCCCTTCACCAACGCCCCGTCCTCGTCGGCACCGGCGGCACCGCTTCGATCCTTTCGCGCGTCCACCTCGCGACGGACGCCTTCGAACGCGACGCCATTGAAGCGGTCCGCCTGAAACCCTCCGAACTCACCGCGCATCTGGAAAACCTCTGGATGCTTCCGCTGGAGGCCCGCCGCAAAGTTCCCGGCGTTCCCGCAGAGCGCGCCGACGTGATCCTGCCCGGCATCGCCATCCTCGAAGCCATCCTCCGCCAGTTCGCCCTGCCCGAGTTCCAGGTCAGCACCCGTGGACTTCGTTTCGCGGCGCTGAAGCCGTAGGCAGGGCTTCCGGCCCCACCTGAAAATCACACCGTGAACTCCGCCCACAGCGGCCGGTGGTCGCTGAGGAAGTAACGGATGTAGCTGCGGAACTGCACCGGGGTTTTCGTCTTCCACAGCTCGGCGAAGACCGCGCCGTCGAAGTCGAACACGCCCGACTTGCCGGTGAACCGCGCGCCCGCACCGGTTGGAAAGAAGGCCACCTGGTCGTAGGCCTGGTCGCCCTGGAGATTCGAACCGATCTGCGTCGAATGATCCGGCAACTGCAGGCCTGTTCGCGTCAGGGCCTTGAAGATGGGATCAGCCGGATCGACCTTCGGCAGGTTGAAATCGCCCAACGCGGCGATGAGCGGGGTAAAGGCGTTTTTGCTCTTCGATTCACGCTCGCACCAGCGGGCCACGGCATAGGCTTCGAGTGCGCGGCGTTCCAGCGAGGCCTTCGCGGAATCGTCCCCGTAGTAGAGGTGCACGTTCACAAGGCAGAAGACCGTTTTGCCCGCCTGGAACGAAACGATGTAGGGATTCCGGTCAAAGCCCTCGAACTTGGCCACCGTGGTTTCCGGCAGCTTCACGTTCTTCAGGTCCGACGGCTCCACGGCGATCTCGCCGACAAGTTCCCGGACCACGACCTTGGCCGAATCGTAGACGAAGGCCATCCGTTCGTCGTTGCCGGCGGTATCGGAGAAGATCCCACGCCACGTCTTCGGCAGCACGGCCATGAGCTGGTCCAGGCCGGTGCGGTTGTCCTTCACCTCCTGCACGGCCACGAGGTCGAACCACGAAACCACCTCGGCCAGCAGGGCGTAGTCCTGCGGCCGGCGGATCTGGGAGCCCAGGTTGGCAAGGTTCCAAGTCGCGAGCAGCAGGTGGTTCTTCGTTTTTTGCGGTATGGCGCGGCCCGGTTTCGTGTCGCGCCACTTGCGGAGCGCAGAGCGTTCGGCCTTCAGGTCGTAGGCGAACTCGAAGGAAGGTTTTGGAAAGGCGGGCATGGTGTTTCCCGGGTGGGTTCTCGGGCCGTTTCGTGACAACGGATTGATGCAACCACGCCGTCGCGAATGCACGTCGCTTTTCGAAGACCCGTAGCCGGTGCAGCTGCGATTCAAGTCTCGAGCGAAGGGGCATTCAGCAAGAACGTCATTCTCCAGTCCGGTAAATTGCGCTTGAACACGGGAAATCCTGGGCGAGTCATACACCGAATGGAAATTACCGGGCCATTGGTGCCGCTCGACCATCAGCCGCGTCAGCGGATCGTCTACGGCTTGAACGAGGTCGACCGGGTCGGCCTTTTGGCCCGTGAACTCGGCGCGAACCGCGTCCTTCTCGTGACCGATCCGGGCATCGTCGGCGCCGGCCACGCCGGGCGGGTCGCTGCGAATCTGGCCAGCGCCGGCCTGCACGTCGCGGTCTATGAAAAGGTGGAGGAAAACCCGACCACAGCGCACGTCGCGCGCTGCCTCGCAGTCGCCGCAGCCGAGAAGATCGATTTCTTCGTGGGTATCGGCGGAGGCAGCTCGATGGACACGGCGAAGGGAACCAATTTCCTCCTGACCAACGGCGGCGAGATGAAAGACTACTGGGGCGTGGGCAAGGCGACGAAAGCGATGCTCCCGTTGATCGCGATTCCCACGACGGCCGGCACGGGCAGCGAATGCCAGTCGGCCGCATTGATCGCCGACGATGTGACGCACCAGAAGATGGCGTGCCTCGATCCCAAGGCCATGGCGCGGATCGCCATCCTGGATCCGTCGCTGACCGTCTCCCAGCCACGACGCGTCGCGGCCTGCACGGGCATCGACGCCGTCAGCCACGCCGTGGAGACGTCCGTCACCAAGAAACGC
>CANJSG010000085.1 GCA_947476875.1 Verrucomicrobiota bacterium
CCGGCCCGGATCACTCCGGACCGGTTTTGTTTTGAAATCGGAGAGCTTTAAGATCAGCGCGGCTGGGCGGGTGCCGAGACGGGAGCCGTTTCGATCTTGAACGAGTCGAAAATGCTCTTGGGCTGATCCGTTGAGGAATTTGTGGAAGCGGGGTCGAGCCCGGCCAACCCGTTCATCGGTTGCGCCTGAAGTCTCGTATTCAACGGGTTCAATTCGGCTGCGGCCGGCGTGAGAGTCATCAAATTGCCCGGCGTTTCGCTGCCGGTTGGTAGCAGCGTGATCGCCGCGATTCCGAGGACGAATACACCGGCGGCCATTCCTGCCCCTGTGGCGAGCATCGGGCGACGGACGAAGGTTTGGCGGATCCTCTCGAAGAAGGAAACCGGCTCGGGAGCCTCGGTCTCGGCCAGTCGTGACAGGATCTTCCCAGGCAGCTCGTTGAAGTAACGGGGCGGGGGAATCTCGTGGCGTTTGAGCGCGAGCGCGCGGCGGATGAGATCGAACTTCGGATCGTTTGGGTCTTCGACATTCATGGCTACTTCAGAAAATCGGATAACAACGCCTGGAGCTGCTGCCTTGCATAGAAGAGCCGGGAACGGACGGTTCCCACATTGCACTCCATGATCTTCGCGATCTCTTCGTGCGGCAGGCCTTGGATGTCATGCAGTGTCACCACCAGTCTGTGGGGTTCAGACAACTTGAGCATGGCTGCGTTCAAACGCTCCTGAAGTTCTGTGAGACCGGCGTCGCGGGAAGGCGTTTTGTCGGACACCAGCGCGACGAGATCAGGATCGTGTTCGGCGTTAAAGTCGACGTCGTTCAGGCTCATGGCCGAACGGTTCTTCCTCTGTTTCAGGAAGTTGATCGTCTTGTTGACCCCGATCCGGTAGATCCACGTGAAGAAGCTGGAATCGCCTTTGAACGTCTTCAAAGCCTTGTAGGCCTTGATGAACGTTTCCTGGGTCATGTCGTTCGCGTCCTCATGGTTGGACGTCATGTTGTAGAGCGTGGCGTAGATCCGCTCCTGGTAACGACGGATCAACAGGTCGTAGGCGGCGAGATCCTCCTGCTGCGCGCGGCGCACAAGTTCGCTGTCGGTCGGACCAGCGGCCGGGTCCGTGTGTGAAGCGTTTTTGTTCTCCTGCGACATCCGGCGGCGGAGCCTGCCGATCACGTGCAGGCTTGTCAGTAGGCAAGTTCCAAAGTCAACCGATCAGCTTGGATGTCTGCTCTGCCAGAAAAACCCCCAGGTTTTCCAGTCCGGCCCGGCCGGAGGACGGAGGCAGCGCCTGCAACGCCTGGTCGGCATCGAGCAGGAACCCATCGATGACCTTGCGGCATTCGCCGGAGACTTTGTGTCGCTTGGCCAAGGCAAGAACGCCTGAAAACATATCGGTCTTCCACGCGAGAAGCTGTTTCTGCAAGTCGGCCGCTTCGATGTCGGACGAGCGTTCGAGCGCGACGAAGATTGGGAGCGTCAGCTTGCCCTTGGCCAGATCGGTCCCGAGTGACTTGCCGGCGACGCCTTCCGTGCTGAACAAATCCACGCAGTCGTCGTAGACTTGGTAGGCCGTGCCGAGCGCCATGCCGTATTGCCGGAGGGCCGCCTGCTGGGCCGGGCTTGCGCCGCCCACATGCCCTCCGAGGTCACAGGCGAGGCCGAAGAGTTCGCCCGTTTTCATGGCGAGCATCTTGAAGTATTCCGCCCGGGTGACGGTGAAATCGCGCCGCTTCTGGGTCTGGAGGATCTCGCCGGCGCAGACCGTGTTGGTCGCAATGGACACCGCGCGGCAGACCTGCGTCGTGGGGAATTCCGACGCCAGCCTGAGCGCGTGGGCGAACAGGCAGTCGCCGACGAGCACGGAGATTTCGCTGCCCCAGCGCGCGGCCAACGTCGGCCGGCCGCGCCGGATCTCGGCTCCGTCCATGATGTCGTCGTGGACGAGCGTGGCCAGATGCACCATCTCGATGATGACCGCGATCTTGACGTGGTCGCCGGTGGGCTTCCCAAAGCTGCCCGCGCTCAAGGCCACAAGGAGCGGCCGAAGCTGTTTGCCCTGCGCTTCCAAGGCGAAGCTGACGTATTCGGCGATGTGCGGCTCGAATTCGCCGACCTGGGCACGCAAAGAGGCCGCGACCGCTTCGAGAAAGGGGTCGGCGTCCTTGGTGATCTGCCGCCACGCTCCGGTTGCCTTTGAGGCGGGAGCGGTGGCGTCGGCCGTAGTGCTGCCTGCGAACATCATGGGGATTCTATTGGTCGTGAAATTCCAAGTCAAACGCCCCGAACGCGGGGAGCATTCCATACGTTCCTCCGTCTCACTCCTCATGGAACCGATTGCTCCAAAGTCCGCCGACCTGTCCGGTTCATTCGTTGCCTGTCCGACGCGTCGCCCTCAACCTGACCTTTGTGTCGTCGCCCACCTTCATTCGACTCCCATGAAATTCCGCCAACTCGCTCCTGTCGTGGCCGCCGTTTGCCTGGCCGCGTTCTCCGCCGAGGCCCGGGTGAAACTCGTGGCACTTCCCGACCGGGCGCGCACCGTCGTTTCGCTGGCCCATCCCGACTTCACGCTCGTCGAGGAGGAACGCGTCATTCCCCTGCAAAAGGGCGTCAACCAGATCGACTTCGCGTGGCGCGGGGTCTCGATCGACCCCGACACCATCCAAGTCCGGATCATCGGCAACACCAACGTGGCCGTGCTCAACACCAGTTTCCCGCCGAACGAAAACGCGCTCGTCTGGTCCGTGAACAGCCCGGCCGCAAAGGAGGAGCGCTTCCGCATCTCCTACCTGCTCCAAGGACTCACCCGCGAGGTCGTCTACAAAGCCGTGGCCGATCCCGACGAAAGATCATTGTCGCTCCGCAGCTACCTCCGCCTGCGCAACGACTCCGGTGAAGACTTGTCCGACGCGGAGGTCGGTCTTGGGCACGGCGCCGCCTTCAAGAAATCCATCGCCCACGAGGAAGTGCTGGAGATGCAGTTCGCCAAGAACGATGCCGTCCCGATCCGCAAGCTCCTCACCTGGGATTCCAAGGCGCAACCCTGGGACCCGGAGTATCAGAAGAACGTCATCGGCCTCCCGCTCGTCTACGTCATCACCAACGGCGCGCCGCAAAAGCTCGGCGCCTACACGCTCGCTCCCGGCAAGGCCCGTATTTTCCTGAAAACCAAGGATCAGCCGGCGGCCGCCGGTGAACAGGTCTCCGACGGCGTGGCCTTCACCGGCGAGGACATGTTGGGGTTGACGCCGGTGGACCGCGAAGCCCGCCTCAACATCGGCCAGAGCCGCGACGTGAAGGTCACGCAGCGCCAGACCAAGAACGACCGCACCAACATCCGCCGCGACCGCAACAACCAGGAAGTTCTCTGGGATACCGATGAAGAATTCCGTCTGGAGATCGAGAACTTCAAGAAACAGCCCGTCGACCTGGTCATCACACAGCACATTCCCGGTTACTGGAAGATGGTCCAAACCAGCCACCCCATCGTGAAGAAGGACGCCTTCACGTTTGAGATTCCGCTGGTGCTGGTCAAGGAAACCGGCGGAACGAACAAGACCGTCGTCACGTTCAAGCTCCAGCGCCTGAACATCGAGGGCAACGAACCGCAGAACTACTGATCCACGAGGAACCACACCATGAAACGCGTCGCCCTCTTTCTCTCCCTTTTTCTCGCGCTCGTCGTCCCCGCGTCCGCCCGGCTCAACGTCGTCTCGTTGCCCGGCCGCGACACGGTCCAGTTGACGATCTACAACTCCGTCGACCTCACGCTCGTGAAGGAGACGCGGCACCTGACGTTCCGGAAAGGCCTCAACAAACTCGAGTTCAGCTGGGCCAACACGCTGATCGATCCGACCTCCGTCGAGTTCCGCCCGTTGACCTCCGCGGACAAGATCGAAGTCGTCGACGTCAGCTTTCCGCCGCGCGTGGCCAACACGCTCGAGTGGCGCATCCAGTCCGAGATTGCCGGCGAGGTCGTCGTCGAGATCCGCTACTTCACCAGCGGCCTGAAGTGGTCCGCCGACTACGTGGTCGAGGCGTCGGGTGATGAAAAAACCGCCAAACTCTCCGGCAACGTCCGCGTGACGAACAACTCCGGTGAGGACTACGAGAACGCCCAGATCCGGCTGCTGGTCGGGACCATCAAGCTCGTCGAAGAGATAGCGATCCTTGCCCAGCAAGGCCGCCCGGGACAGCCGACCGCGATTCCCATGTCCGCTCCGGCGCCGATGCTGGAGGCGCGCCGTTCGCTTGGGCGGGCCATGGCCGCAGGAGTCGCGTTGGCCGAGGACCGGATGGAGAAGGCCAAGGAGATCGTGAAAGAGGAGTTGTCCGAATACTTCCTCTTCACCATCGAGGGCCGCGACACGGTTCCCAACGGCTGGAGCAAACGACTGCCGTCCTTCCAGGCGGCGGGCGTCCCCATCGAATCGCTCTACAAGTTCGAGAAGGAACGCTTCGGTGTGAACGTCGTGCGCCACTACAAGTTCAAGAACGACACCAGGAGCAAGCTCGGCGAGGTGCCGCTGCCCGACGGCGAAGTGAAGGCTTTCCGCCAGGCGGAGAAGGACGGCCTGCTCCACTTCGTCGGCGCCACGCGCGTGAAATACATCCCGGTCAATGAGGACATCGAACTGGTCCTCGGGCCTGATCCCGAAGTGCTCGTGCGCCCGGTCATGACCAACTGGGAGAAGACCGATCTGCGCTTCAACAACGACGGGCGCGTCATCGGCTCGACGCTCAAGGAGACGTGGGAGTTCACCGTGCAGAATTCCCGGGCCATCGATGTCACCGTCGACATCCGCCGCAACTTCGCAGGCGACTGGTCCATCGAAACCACGGCGGCCAACGACAAGATGGACAACGCCAAAGTGAAGTTCCTCCGCACGTTGAAACCCCGCGAGAAGCAGACATTCACCTACGAGTTGATCCGCCGCACGGGAGCGAACGCAACGCGCTGAAGTCTTTTGGTAATCTCCGTTCGGCCATCCGGGCCTGAAGATCAACTGGCGAGAATGGGTTTACCTGTCGAGCTGGCAGTCCCTTGGTCTTCGCCCATTCACGGCAAACTTTCCTTGAAGATGCCGCCTCTTCGACGCATCCAACTTCCGTCCCCAGCCCGACGGAGAAAAGTCCCTCACAACTTTCCGGTCGCGCCGGGGTTCGAAAGGAACAGCCCATGAGCGAATCCAATTCCAAGGTCGCGGCGATTCTCGCCGTGATGGCATTCCTGCTGGCCGCGATGGTTGGCCTTCAGATCTACGGGATCTCGGGCCGCAAACCGGAATCCAACCCGCCGCCACCCCCTGCAGCGGATGGTTCCGCTCAACCTGTGCCCGCCGTCACTCCAGCCGTTCCCGGCACCAACAACTGGGTGCTGGCTGTGATCGAGAAGACCAACCCGCCTGACCGCTCTCTGGCTGCCGCCACCAACGTCGTCTTCCGCGGCGCTGCTCCGGACGGGACCGTAGCCACGATCGCCTCGGCGGCGGTGCCTCCTCCGGTGGCGAATACCGTCAGCGTTCTCGCCGGGGCCTACTCGGTCAAAACCGGTTCCGCCAATCTCATTGGAACCGTTTTCCTTCAAGGCACACCGCCGGCTCCGGCGCAGCAGCCCATGAAGGAAAACATGTGCGGCAATCCGGAGCCTTACGTCATCAAGAGCCGCCAATACGTCGTCGGCACCAACGGCGGACTCGCCGACGTTTTTGTCTACATCAAGTCCGGGACGGGTTTGGACAGGCGCACGTTCGAGCCGCCGGTGGACAAGCCGCTGCTCGACCAGATTCTCTGCGAATACCATCCCTTCGTTCTTGGGGTCATGGCCGGACAGACCTTCATCGTTCGCAATTCGGACCCGATGATCCACAACATCAATTCCACCCGGGCAAAGAACAACCAGGGGAAGAATTTTGCCCAGACGGCCCAAGGCCAGGTGAACACGATGAGTTTCCCGAACCCCGAAGTGGCCATTCAGTTCCGGTGTGACGTGCATCCTTGGATGATCGCTTGGGTCGGCGTATTCCCCAATCCGTTCTTCGCGGTGACGGATGAGTCGGGCCGGTTCGCGATCAACGGACTTCCCACGGGACGCTACCAACTCGTCGTCTACCATCCCAAGACGCACGGCGTCTCCGAAGGCGTCGTCACCGAGATCGAGATCACTGGGGGGCAGGTGACCTTGAAAGACTTCACGGTCCCTGTTCCGCCCAAGTGACCCGCCCAGAAGGATTCTGTTCCCAAGGTTGCATCCAACCTGTCCCTGCGGTTCGATCACGGCCCGTTTTACCAAGCCAGCCGTGAACAAGAACGCCGTCATCAAGAAGATCCTCGCCCAGCTCGCGTCCGAGGTGGAGCAGTTCCGCAAGGCCGCCGACGCCGCCCGCGCCGAAGCCACGCACGAGCAGAGCCGTGCCGACAACAAATACGACACGCGTGGTCTGGAGGCCTCCTACCTCGCCCGCGGCCAGTCCATGCAGGCCGCCGAAGTCGAGCTGGCCATCGAGCAGTTTTCCCAGATCAGCTCCCGCGCGTTCGGCGCCACCGATCCCATCGACTTGGGCGCTCTGGTGGAATTGGAGGGACGCACCGAGAAAGCCCTCTACTTCGTCGGCCCGCGCGCCGGCGGCACCGAAGTCGTCCACGATAAGCGCGAGATCCTCGTGATCACGTCCCAGTCGCCGCTCGGAAAGCAGCTTGTCGGCAAGAAGCAGGGCGATGAACTCCAGATCGAGATCGGCGGCCGTCGCGATTCCTACAAGGTGCTGTCAGTCGGATGAGCCGCTCCACGAGGCGGATGTAGTGGCCACCAGTTTCCCCGCCAGTCGAACCATTCCACACCGCTGAAACGTTTCTTGTAGTCGAAGGCCGAGGGTTCGTGGAACGCGTAGCCCGGATAGTAGATCTCGCAGCCCCGGCTCCTTGCGTAGCTCATTTCGAGCAGCGTCGTCGCGCTGCCCGGGCTCAAATGACCGAAGTCGGGATGGAACATGGCGTAGAGGCTTGAGACCGCCTTGCGCCCAACGTCGAGGTAGCTCGCCGCGATCAGGCGTCCCTTGTCGTAGATGCCGACCTCCAACGTCTCGCAGGGCGTGAGTCCCGGGTGCGGGCCAAGGTAGCTCTCGAGGCTGGGCGGCGGGTTTGTGGCGAACCGTTGTTTGTGCAGTTGGAACAGCGCGTCGCGAGTGGCGTCGATCCGCGCGGGAATGATCCGGACCTCGTAGTCCGCGAGCTTTCGCAGGATCCGCCGGTGGCTCTTCGATGGCTGGAAGCGCGCGAGGATGATGCGCAGGGGCATGGCCACCCGCGGCACCTGCACGTCTACCGTCGAGTGGGAGTAGCGCACGAACATGGGCCCGAAATGCCGCCAGCCGAGCAGCCACAGGGAATCCATCAGCTCGCCGTTCGCGAGCATGAGTTCGCCGTATTCGTTGATCTTCGGCGTGTGTTCGATGGGTGGTGGAACATTCATCCCGGTGGAGAACAGTCGAACCGTCTTCAGGAACCTGTCCATCGTCGAGCGGGAAACCGCTTTGCCACGCGGATGCGGAAGTGTTGGCCGAAGATATTGGTCTGCTGGCAAGCTGATTCCCATGGACTGGAACCAACTGCTCGCCGGTCGGACGTCGCTGATGCGCCGCTCCGCCGTGCGCGAACTTCTCCGTCTGACCAACCGGCCCGGGATGATCTCCTTCGCCGGAGGCCTGCCCGCGCCCGAGTTGTTTCCCGTCGCCGAAGTCCGTGCCGCCGCCGACCAGTTGCTGGATCAGCATGGATCCAAGGTCCTGCAATACGGCGAAACCGAAGGCGTCGCTGAACTCCGCGACTGGGTCGCGACGTCGCTGTCGCGACCGGGACTCACGCTGAGCCGTGACCACGTGCTCATCACCACCGGCAGCCAGCAGGGACTGGACCTGATCGGGCGTGTGCTGATCGATCCCAATGATAAACTGGCTTTGGAGAATCCGACCTATTTGGCGGCCTTGTCCGCGTGGCGGCCGTGGCAACCGCAGTTCCTTCCGCTCACCTGCGACGAAGACGGCCTGACATCCGATGCCATCGCCAAGGTGCCAGGCCTGCGGCCGAAACTTCTCTACACCATTCCCAACTTCCAGAACCCGACAGGCGTCACCTTGGCGCTGGAACGGCGCCGGCAACTGATCGCCAGACTCGCTGGCAGCGGGACGTTGATCGTGGAGGATGATCCCTATGGGGAACTGCGGTATCGCGGCGAGGCCCTGCCCGGTCTGCTGGAACTGGCCGGAGGTCCCGAGCCGCAACTGCTTCGCTTGGGCAGCTTTTCCAAGGTGCTCGCTCCCGGACTGCGGGTCGGCTTCGTCGTCGGGCCCGCCGACTTGATCGAAAAGATGGCGCTGGCCAAGCAGGCGCTCGATCTCCACACGGCGACGTTCAACCAATGGCTTGTCCTCGAACTGCTCCGCAACGGCGTCGTGGACCGCAATCTGTCCAAGCTCCGCGCCGCCTATGGCGAACGCTGTTCGGCCATGCTGGAAGCGTTGGAGAACCATCTTCGCGGAGCCGCGACGTGGACGCGGCCGGAAGGCGGGATGTTCGTCTTCGCCCGTCTTGGCAACGGCGTCTCCGCAACCACGCTGTTGGCCAAAGCGGTGGAACGTGGCGTGGCGTTCGTGCCCGGTGGCGAGTTCCATGTCGATGGCTCCGGCGAGCAGACCCTGCGACTGAACTTTTCCCATGCGTCGCCGGAGAAGATCCCGGAAGGGATCAGGAGAATCGCCGAAGCGCTGGCTGGTTTGAGCTGACGATTCCGTGGAGCGAGGCGCTCTGCACCGCAGCGAGTCCGGGTGAAAGGCTTGGATACGAACAAACGAGGCGGTGCTCCGGCGGCCTGGAAGTCCGCGCTCCGAAGGCATAACCCGATAACCAATCTTCGGGCGTGCGCTCCGCTCCGGAATGTCCCACTCTCCGCTGCTATGCCATTTAGTGCACTGGGGCTTGAACCCCGGATTTTGAAAGCGGTGAAGGAAGCCGGCTACGTCGAGCCGACTCCCATCCAGGCCGCCGCCATTCCCCCGATCATCGCCGGACACGACCTCATCGGCATCGCCCAGACAGGCACCGGCAAGACGGCCGCGTTCACCCTGCCGTTGCTGACGCGTCTCGCGGCGGCGCCCGCGACGGGTCGTCGGATTCGTATGCTCGTGCTCGCGCCGACCCGCGAGCTCGTGGTGCAGATCTATGACAACATCAAGGCCTACGCCAAACACCTGCCCATCCGCATGGCCACCGTCTTCGGCGGCGTCGGCGAACGTCCGCAGATCGAGGCGCTCCGGCAGGGAGCCGACATCATCATCGCCACGCCGGGCCGTCTCATCGATCTGATGGGGCAGCGATACGGCGACTTCTCGGGCATCCAGCACCTTGTGCTGGACGAGGCCGACCGGATGCTCGACATGGGTTTTCTCCCGAGCATCAAACGCATCGTTCAAGCCCTGCCGAAGCAACGTCAGACGCTGATGTTCTCCGCCACGCTCTCGAAGGAGATTGAAGCTCTGACCCACGAGTTCCAGAGGTCGCCGAAGATCGTGCAGATCGGGCGCCGCTCAAATCCGGCCGAGACGGTCACCCAGCTCGTCTATGAACTGCCTTCCGGTTCGCTCAAGCAGCCGTTGCTGACCCATCTGCTGAAAGATGAGGCCATGAACATGGTGCTCGTCTTCGTCCGGATGAAGCACGCCGCCGACCGTGTGGCCCGACGCTTGGAACTGGCCGGGATCAAAACGGCCACGCTGCATTCCAACCGCTCGCAGAACCAGCGGCTCAAGGCGCTGAAGGATTTCAAGAACGGCGACGTGCGCGTGCTCGTGGCCACGGACATCGCCGCGCGCGGCATCGACGTCGACGGCATTTCCCATGTCGTGAACTTCGACTTCCCGATGCACTCGGAAGACTATGTGCATCGCATTGGACGCACGGGACGGGCGAACGCCGTGGGCGATGCCATCAGCTTCGTCGCGCCGGACGACCATGCGGAATTGAGGGCGCTGGAGCGCTTCATCGGGCGCGGTCTCGTGCGCAAGAAGGCCGAGGGCTTCGACTACAATCAGCCGCCCCCGCCGCGTTTGCCGGAGCCGGAGCGCCAAGGCCAAGGCCAGGGACAACGCGGACAGCAGGGATCGTCCGGTCGGCCGACCAACGGTCCTCGCCCGCAACGCGGCGGACAGGGCCGGCGTTGGTGACAAGTAATTCGGTCCAGGTGGGCCGAGTCGCGCTGCGCCCCGGTCTCCCGCCTCAGGGCTGTGTCCATCCGAGGCTGGCCTTCCACTAATGACGGGTTCCACTCTTCCGCAGCCGTGTTCAGCAACATCGCCGCCTACAAGTTCGCGCCGCTGACCGATCTCGGACCGCTCCGGGGTCGGCTTCTCGTTTTTTGCAAAGGCATCGGGCTGCGGGGTTCCATCCTGCTGAGTCCCGAGGGCATCAACCTGTTTGTCGCGGGTTCGCCGGATGCGGTGGAGAAACTGGCTGTTCAACTGCGGGCCATTCCCGGTCTGGAGACGTTGGAACTGAAGATCAGCCCAAGCGACCACCAGCCCTTCAACCGCATGCTCGTCCGGCTTAAGAAGGAGATCATCGCCTTCGGAGTGGAGGGCATCGAACCCGGCATCCGCACTTCTCCAAAGCTCCCGCCGAAAGTGCTCAAGCAATGGCTCGACGAAGGCCGTCCGGTCACGCTCCTCGACACACGCAACGGCTACGAGGTGAAGCTCGGCACTTTCCGCAACGCGCTGTCCATCGGCGTGAACCAGTTCCGGGAGTTTCCCGCCGCCGTGCGCCAGTTGCCGGAGGCGATGAAGGAGCAGCCCATCGTCATGTTCTGCACGGGCGGCATCCGCTGCGAGAAGGCCGGGCCGTTCATGGAACGCGAGGGCTTCAAGAACATCTTCCAGCTCGAAGGCGGCATCCTGAAGTATTTCGAGGAATGCGGGTCCGCCCACTACGACGGCGAGTGCTTCGTCTTCGACCAGCGCGTGGGCGTCGACCCGAGCCTGCGCGAGACGGGCAGCGACCAGTGCTTCGCGTGCCTTGTGCCGCTCACGGAGGAGGAGCAGAAGGATCCCCGCTTCGTTCAGGGCGTCTCCTGTCCGCATTGCCATCGAACGTCGGAGCAGCAGATGGCCGACACCGTCACGAAGCGCCATAAAGCCATCCGCCGCGCCATCACGCCGCTGCCGGGCAGCGCGCCCTACGATAATTTTCGCCCGATCAACGTGCCGGAAGAGTTTGACGGACGAACCTTGGCGGAGGCGTTGCACGGTGTGGTTCCGCATATTTCCATCGAGGACTGGCGTCGCGACTGTGGGAACGGATTGATCGTGGACTTGCCCCGGAACCCGGCCGCCGCCGACCGCGTGGTCCGTTCGGGGGAAAGGTTCTTCCGCAAGTATCCCGACGTGGTGGAGCCCGACGTGAACGGGGGCATCCGCATCCTGCACGAGGACGCCGCGTTGATCGTGGTGAACAAACCCGCGCCGCTCCCGATGCACGCCGCGGGCCGGTTCAACCGCAACACGCTCCAGCACATCCTCACCACGGCATTCCATCCGGAGAAGCCGCGTCCCGCGCATCGGCTCGACGCGAATACCACGGGCGTGCTGGTCCTGACGCGCACGCGCCAATTCGCGTCCAAAGTCCAGCCGCAGTTCGCCAAAGGCGAAGTGAGGAAGGTCTACCTCGTCCGTGTGCAGGGAAGCCCAATGACGGATGAATTCGCCTGCGACGCGCCCATCAGCGCCGAGCCGGGCGAAGTGGGCTCACGCGAGATCGACGAGGACAACGGCCTCCCGTCGCGCACCGAGTTCCACGTGCTCAAACGCAACGCCGACGGCACCACGTTGCTCGAAGCGCGTCCGCTCACCGGCCGGACGAACCAGATCCGCGTCCACCTCTGGCACCTTGGTCTTCCTGTCGTGGGTGAAGCCGTTTATCTGGCAGGCGGAAAGCTCGGCGACGTGCAGACGCTCGCAGTGGGCGCGCCGCCGCTTTGCCTGCATTCGTGGAAGATCACCTTCCGCCACCCCATCAGCCGCGAGATGGTGACGTTCGAGGCGCCGGTGCCGGAATGGGCGGACCGGAATGACCATTGATGTCCGGGGAGCCACGCCTGCATTTTCGTGCAGGGTGATCCGTCTCCGGGCATTTCAGCCCGGAAGCGTGAGGATCCTGCAGATCCTCTGCGTGTGGGCTTCTTTGCATTTCGCGACGGCAACTCGTGCGCAGACGCTGCCCCATTCGTCGTCTCGCCGCACCGGCTTTGAAGTTGCCGCTTACGTTCGCTCGCTCGACCGGACAAACCGTGAAGACGTTCTCGTCGGAAAGATCCTGGACGGAAACGCGCCTGACTCGTGGCGGCGCTTCGTCGAGGTGACGGTGACACGGACCAATGAGGGTTCGGTTCATCGGCTGACGATGGCGGTCGCGCCGGATTATCTGACCGCTGGCTGCGCGGTGGCACAAACCGGGTTCTGACCGTTCTGGCTTACCATGACAGCATCGCGCTGTTGAACGGTAAGACCTTCGTCAGCGAAGCCGGCGGGACCTGGGGAAGAAGCCACGCGCTGGTGAACGACTTGGGCGAACGGTTCACGCTGGCGAAGACGGCCGATGTGGAGTGGGAGAACTACTCGGGCCTCAATGGACGTGCCCGTTTCTTTTCCCCAAGAATCCGAAGAAGGAAGTGCTGCACACGCGGCAGGTGGGGTGGAACGGATGCATCCATTCGATGGCACTGAACACGCAGTTTGAAGACGTGGGCATCGCTACTTTGGAGAACGGGCCTATGGGAAGTGGATCGGCGAGTGAAACTGTGGCTCTCGGACTATTTGGACGCGGAGCAAAGCGGCTCCGCTGAAAAGAAAAAGGGCCGGCATCGCTGCCGGCCCTTCGTGAATCATCCAGGCTGGATCAGAATCCGCCCTTTTTGACCATCGTGGTGTCGCCGCCGCCGGTATCGGCCTTCGGACGTTCCAGCTCGTGGACGGGCTGGCTCGCCGGCTTGGCTTCGGCCGGGTGCGGGACGACGACCCAGAAGTGGTCCTTGGTGGTCGACCAGTTCTTGAGGATGTCGTTGGCGCGCGGCGACTCGGTGGCTTCGAGGTGGGCGTAGACGAGGCCCTGGACCCTCTTCATCTCCTCCTCGTCGCCGAAGCGTTCGATGCCGACCATCGCGTTGTTGTAGCGGGCCGAGAAATTGTTCTCGGGGTCGTAGACGTAGGCGCGACCGCCTGACATGCCGGCGCCGAAGTTGCGGCCGGTTTCGCCGAGGACGACGACCGTGCCGCCGGTCATGTATTCGCAGCCGTGGTCGCCCACGCCCTCGACGACGGCGGTGCCGCCGGAGTTACGGACGCAGAAGCGTTCACCCGCGCGGCCAGCGGCCAGGAGGCGGCCGCCCGTCGCGCCATACATGCAGGTGTTTCCCACGATGCTCTGGTCGGCCCACGTAAACTTCACGCCGTCGGGCGGGCGCACGATGATCTCGCCGCCGTTCATGCCCTTGCCGACGTAGTCGTTGCCCTCGCCGACGAGGCGGAGGCGGATGCCGTTGGCGAGGAACGTGCCGAAGCTCTGGCCGGCGCTGCCCTTGAGGGTGATGTCGACCATGCCGTCGGCGAGACCGGCGTTGCCGTAGGTGTAGCCGATGTGGCCGGACACCTTGGTGCCGATGTTGCGGACGATGTTGTTGATCTTGTAGGTGAGCTTGACCGGGCCGCGGTTGTTGAGCGCGACCTTCGCGTCCAAGAGGATCTTGTCGTCGAGCGAGCTGTCGCCGAAGCGTTCGTTGCGGTCGCGGGTGTGGATGCGCGTCGAGGTGCCGCTCGGATCGACCTGGTAGAGGAGCTTGCCGAGATCGACGGCCGCGACCTTCTCGCGGATCTCGATCGGAAACTCGTCGGTCGGCCGGCGCTTGAGCAGGTCGGTGCGGCCGACGATCTCGTCGAGCTTGCGGTAGCCGAGCTGGGCCATGATCTCGCGGACTTCCTGCGCGACGCCGTTGAAGAAGGCGACGACGTTCTCGGGTTTGCCGCGGAACTTGAGCCTGAGCTCCTCCTTCTGCGTGGCGACGCCGACGGGGCAGGTGTTGAGATGGCAGACGCGGAACATCGCGCAACCCGCGGCCACGAGGGCGGCGGTGCCGAAGTTGAACTCCTCACCGCCGAGCAATGCGGCCATGACGATGTCGCGGCCGGTCTTCATGCCGCCGTCGGTCCGGAGAACGACGCGGGAACGAAGATCGTTCAACATCAGCGTCTGGTGCGCCTCGGCCAGGCCGAACTCGAACGGGCCGCCGGTGTGCTTGATGGAGCTGAGCGGGGATGCGCCCGTGCCGCCGTCATGTCCGGAGACGAGGATGACGTCGGCATAGGCCTTGGCCACGCCGGCCGCGACGGTGCCGACGCCGGCTTCGGCGACGAGCTTGACGCAGACCTTGGCGCGCGGGTTGACCTGCTTGAGGTCGTAGATCAACTGCGCGAGATCCTCGATGGAATAGATGTCGTGGTGCGGCGGCGGGGATATGAGGGGCACGCCGGGGACGCTGTGGCGGAGCTTGGCGATGAGGCCGGAGACCTTGTGTCCGGGCAACTGGCCGCCTTCGCCGGGCTTGGCGCCCTGGGCCATCTTGATCTCGATCTCGGAGGCGCTGGCGAGGTATTCGGGCGTGACGCCGAACCGGCCGGAGGCGACCTGCTTGATGGCGGAATTGCGTTCCGTTCCGTAGCGCGTCGGGTCTTCGCCGCCTTCGCCGGAGTTCGACTTGCCGTCGATCTGGTTCATGGCGATGGCGAGGCACTCGTGGGCCTCGGGCGAGAGCGCGCCGAGGGACATGCCGGCCGTGGTAAAGCGGCGGCGGATGTCCTCGATGGGCTCCACCTCGTCGATGGGGACGGGTGTGGGCGCGGAGACGAAATCGAGCAGGTCTCGCGGGCTGATGGGCTCGCGTTTGTTGACCGTCTCCATGTATTTCGTGAACTCCTCGCGTTTGCCGCCGCTCTTGATGAAGCGGTGGAGCGTGAGCACGACCTGGGGATTGAAGGCGTGGAATTCACCACGGCCGCCCCTGGCGACCTTGTAGTTGCCGCCGTCGTCGAGCGCGGCGGATTCAGGCGCGCCGTAGCCGGCCTGGTGACGGCGCATGGCGTCGTCGCCGATCTGCTTGAGGCTGATGCCGCCGACTTGGGAAACAGTTCCCAGGAACGCCAGGTCGATGACTTCCTGCGAGATGCCGATGGCCTCGAAGGTCTGGGCTCCGCGATAGCTCGCGATGGTCGAGATGCCCATCTTCGACATGATCTTGAGCATGCCGTTCTCGATGGAGATGCGGAAGTTGGAGACCGCCTTGTCGAGGGTGATGGGGCCGTAGTCCCCGGCTTCGATCGACTGGCGAATGGTGTCGATGGCGACGTAGGGATTGACCGCCGACGCGCCGAATCCGACGAGGCAGGCGAAGTGGTGGACGTCGCGTGATTCGCCCGACTCGCAGATGATCGAGCAGCGGAGGCGTTTGCCTTCGCGAATCAGGTGATGATGCACCGCTCCGACCGCGACCAGCATCGGGATGGGGGCCTTGGACGCTTCGGCACCACGGTCGCTCAGGATGAGGATGGACTTGCCTGCGTCGACGGCGGCGGACGCGCGCCGGCAAAGATCCTTCAGAGAAATCTCGAGGTCGGCGGAACCGGTCTGCGCGTTGAAGAGGCACGACAACGTTTCGGACTGGAAGGCGGGATCGTTGATCTGCTTCAACGCCTGCAGCTCGTAATCAAAGAGGAACGGGCTGTCGACGCGGACCATCTTGGCGTGTTCGGCGGTCTCGGTGAGCCACGATTGGCGGCGGCCGAGGTTGGTCGAGAGGGACATGACGATCTTCTCGCGGATCGAGTCGATCGGCGGATTCGTCACCTGGGCGAAGAGCTGCTTGAAGTAGTCGTAGAGGAGCCGGGGGCGCTTCGAGAGGAAGGCGAGCGGGGTGTCGTCGCCCATCGAGCCGACGGGTTCCTGGCCCGTGGTGGCCATGGGCTTGAGGACTTCCTTCAACTCCTCGGTGTCCCAGCCGAA
>CANJSG010000086.1 GCA_947476875.1 Verrucomicrobiota bacterium
CTGGCCGTCGAATTTCTTCCGGCGATAGAGCCACGCGAGCCCGAGGTAGAGGAGCAGGTTGAGGCCGGATTCGTAGAGCTGGGTGGGATGCACGCCCGTGCCGCGTGTGGCGTGGTCGACCGGAAAGTGGATGGCCCAAGGCAGATCCGAAGGCCGACCGTAGCAACATCCGGTCATCAGGCAGCCGAGCCGGCCGAAGAAGTGGCCAAGGGCGATGCTCGGCGCGAGCGCATCCCCGACGCGCCAGAGCGGGAGCTTCTTCCACAGGCACCAGCCGACGGCTGAAAGAGATCCACCGATGAGCCCTCCGTAGAAGACCAGACCGCCATTGCGGATAGCGAAGAGATGCGAGAGCGGCTCGCCCTTGAAGTCTTCCCAGTAGGTCACGACGTAGAACAGACGCGCACCGAACAGGGAACCGAGGATCAGGACCAATCCAAGGTCGGCGATGGTTTCGCCGGGAAGCTTGTCGAGCAGGGCACGCCGGCTGGCGGTCCACAGGCCCAGCAGGATGCCGATGGCGATGAAGATGCCATACCAGTAGATGGCGATGTTTCCGATCTGGAGAGCGACTGGATGCACAGGGCAGGGAGGCTAAGGCCGGAATCCGACGCAGACAAAACGGAATCTCCCGCATCCTGCGATCCCCGGACCGGTCAGCTCTTGATCAGCTTTGCAGCTGCGGCCGCCGTCGCCCCTTCGTGGACGATGGCCATGAGCGCGCGCGTCATGCCGGCGGGATCGGCGTGCTGGATGATGTTCCGACCGTAAACAATTCCGGCCACGCCCTGCTGGATGAGCGCCTCGGTGCGGGCAAGGATTTCGGCGTCCGACGCCTTGCCGCCGCCGCGGACGAGCACAGGAATCTTGCCGGAGATCTCGACGACCTTGTTGTAGACGGACACGTCGTCGGTCGGATCGGCCTTGATGATGTCGGCGCCGAGTTCGACGGCCTGGCGGACGAGCGGAAGGATCTTCTCCAAGTCGCCGTCGACCATGTAGCCGCCGGCCTTGGTGTTCGATTGGAAGACCAGCGGCTCGATCATGAGCGGCATCGCGTAGCGGTCGCACTCGGGTTTGAGGCGGAGAATGTTCTGGATGCACTGGTCGGCCACCTCGGGCTGGTCGGGGATGCGGAAGAGGTTCACGACGACGCAGGTGGCATCGAGGCGCAGCGCCTGTTCAACGGGCGAATCGATCATGCGGCTGAAGAGCGTGCGCGGAAGCTGCGAGCCGTAGACGTTGGCGACATCCGTGCGGAGGACGAGCGCGGGTTTCTGTTTGCCGGGAATGGACTGGAGGTAGTGCGCCTGTCCGACGGTCAACTGGACCGCGTCGGGTGCGGCCGAGACGACGGTGCGGACGGCCTTCTCGAGGTTCTCGATGCCGGCCAGGAAGCCGCGTTCGTTGAAGAAGCCGTGGTCGATGGCGACGTCGAAGCAGCGGTTGGAAGCGGGGTTGAACAGGCGGTTGAGGCGGAACTGTTTCATCGGTCCGGCTGTTAAACCGCCCGCTGCCGGGCGCGTCGATGGAATTCTGCCGCAGCCGATGGATCAGCGAGCAATTTCCTTCACGAGCCCGGGAAAACGGCAGCCATCGCAGAGGGCGTTGGTGCGGGCGCAGAAGTCGCGGAGAATCTGAAGCAAACCCTGCTGGCTGGCGGCCGTGGGATCGAGACCGCTCGCGCCTCCGCCGAGAAGCCGGACGCGCGCCTGCTTCAGCAGCGCATTGTCCTCGCCGGCCGGCCACGCCAGCCAACGCTCGGTTGCGCGTTCGACCAGGGACTCGTTGCGACCTGCGGCCGCGCGGGCGGAGAACCAAGGCAGGATGACGTTCACCGCGAGATCGGTCGCGCGACCGGCACCAAGGAGCGGCTGTGGTTTGGCGAGGCGCGTAGAATCCAGGGTCCAATGCCAGCTCCAATGTTCGTCGGGACCGGGCAGAAGCTTCGCCAACAGCGCTCCGGCGGAACCGTCGTCGAGGAACCACGTCTCCAACCGCGCGACAAAGTCCGGCCGGGCCAGCCAACGCGAGGCGAGCGCGAGCCGACGCTGGGGGAAGTTGGCCGGGCGCAAGCCGTGGCGCCGCCAGATGGACGCGGGTAAAACAACCTCGTCCCAGTGCTCCCGCTCCCGCCACCAGCAGTTCCAAAGCTCTTGGAGATGCGATGAAAGTTTTGCGCCTGCGCGCGCCTTTGATTCGTGCGGCAGCAGATTCGCGAGACCGAGGAGGCGCGCTTCCAGCATCAGTGAGGTGTCGGTTTGCTGGCGGCCATCCCCGCCGGTCACCAGCGCGGCGAGCCGTTCCATGGGCCAGGTGTTGTGCTTGTAGCCGAGCGCTCGGAAGAGGCCTTCCCAGAGTGCGCCATCCCACCCGATGTCACGCGCGCGTCGGGACAGGTCGTCCGCCTTGCGCTGGAAACGGACGAGCGCCGCCTGACGGATGAGGGCATTGCGCGGGTCGGCGGCCAGCTCCTTCAGCGGCGCGCAACAGCGTCCGAGAAATTCTTCCTGCCACGGCTGCCCTTCGGCTTGGAGCCAGGGGAGAAGTTCATCCCAAGGCGCGTCGAGATGCGGCTCCAACGCCAGCGTGGCGCGTCCGGAGACGGCGGGGCCACCGGACCAGATCACGTGCAGGACGACGTTGCGGAAAGCGGGATTCGTGTCGTGGTGATGGGCCTTCCACCCGGATGGCCGCAGGTCGATCTCGATGTCGCCGGTCTGCGCTAGCTGGCCTTCGACCTGGACGACGGCGTCGCGGAAATCCGGCCCGCCTTCGCGGCTATGGAAGCCCGGGTGGAGAAGGCGCACGCGCCTTCCGTCCGTCAGCCTGAGCAGATCGCGGCGCAGGCGTTGATGATGCCAGACGAGCTGGAGCCACTTCTCCGGCGGCGGCGCCCCGCGGTCGCCGTCGTGCAACGAGGCGGCGGCCTGGTGGTCGCGCCACCGCGCATAGAGGCCGGCTGGGATGGGGCTTGGAGTGGACACGTGGTTTGCTTTTCCGGTGGGCGGCTCGAAAGTCAAGCGGCGGACGGGTTGAACATCCGCCCAAACCGTTTGTCCGCTACCCTGTCGAATCGATGAGCATGAAACATTTCTCCATCCCGGCATTCGCCGCCGCCCTGATTGCGACCTGGGGCATGGGCGCGTCCGCGGCCGGGCTTGCAACGGAAGACATCCGCCGCGACGGAGTCGTCCGCGCGGTTGAGCAGGTCACGCCGAGCGTCGTCAACATCGCCACCAAGACCGCCGAACGCCTCGCCGTGACGCCCGTCTACGACTGGTATTTCGGCGAGCTCCTCGGCCGCAAGCTGACGCGCATTCCCGAACAGCGCAGCGCCGGCTCCGGCGTCATCATCGACGCCGACGGCTGGGTGCTGACGAACGTCCACGTCGTGGAGAGCGCCCTGGGTGAACGCGACGAGATCTGGGTGCGCCTCTGGGACGGCAGCCGCGAGCTCCGGGCCAAGGCCATATTCGGCATTCCCGGCACCGACGTCGCGCTGCTGAAGCTCCAGTCGAAGCCCGGCGAGAAGTTCACGCCCGTCAAACTCGCCGCCGACAACGACATCATCCTCGGCGAAACCGTCCTCGCCCTCGGCAACCCCCTCGGCCTCGGCAGTTCGGTAAGCAAGGGCATCCTGAGCGCCAAGCCGCGCCGCGCCGATCCCACGGGCACGGAGCTCGACAACGCCGACTGGATCCAGACCGACGCCGCCATCAACCCGGGCAACAGCGGCGGACCGCTGGTGAATCTCAAGGGCGAACTCATCGGGCTCAACGTGGCGATGGCGCGCGGCGGACAGGGCATCGGTTTCGCCGTGCCGGCCAAACGCGTCGCCGCCGCCCTGGCGGAATTCTTTTCGCCGGAAGCGATGGCCCAGCGTTGGATGGGTCTCCGTTTCCAGAAGGCGCCCGACGGCGGCTTCAGCATCAGCGACGTCCATCCCGGAAGCCCGGCGGCCAACGCCGGGGTCAAGGAGGGCGACAAGCTCGAGATGATCGACGGCCGGGCGCCGGAGAACGTGATCGATGCAGCGACGAAGCTTTCGGAGAGCAAGGGCGAGGTGAGCCTGAAGCTGTTGCGGGCGGGCAAGAGCGTGACGGCCTCGTTCTCGTCGATGCCGCTGGCCGCGGTCCTCACCAACAAGCTGGGCGCCGAGCTGGTGCCGATCGACGACGCGTTATCGAAGCAGACGGGACTGGCCCCAGGCTCGGGCCTGATGGTGACGAGCGTGGAACGTGGCGGACCGGCAGAAGCCTCAGGCATCCGGGCCGGTTGCCTGGTCCAGGGATTCAACAACTCCAAGGTGAAGGACATGCTCGGAGCGGCCGCGCTGCTGTGGTCGGCCAAGCCGGGCGACGTGGTGAAGGTGGCCTACACCCGCTTCACCCGGCGCGGCGGCCTGCTCCTGTCGCAGGACTCGGAGTCGGATTTGGAGATCCGGTGAACGGACTGCGGGGAAGGGCATCGGCCGACCTTGCTGCGGAAATTATTTGCGGCCCTGCCGCTGGGTTCGAAGCGGTGCGACGCCCTGGACCCGCCAGCCGTCTTTCTCCAACCCGAGACGGTATTGGTAGAGGACCACCCGGCCCACGGCGTTGGAGACGGCCACGTTGACGGCGGCGCTGTCGTCGTCATGCACGATGTCGCCCAGGGCGCAGCCCTTGTTCTCGGCGACGACCGGATAGTCCCGGCGAATCATGGCCTCGAAGCGTTTCAGGTCGCTGCCACGCCTGAGGCCGGGGGCGGCGTAGGTGTAGGCGCGTTCGTAGTCGCCGCTGCGGATGGCTTCCAACTGGTCCTTCACCGTCGCCGTGATGGCGATGGCCGCGCTGTCGGCGCGGGTGTTGACGTAGACCACGTAGAGGGCCACCCCGAGGCACGCGACCAGCACCGAGCCCACGATCTGGAGCAGGGCTTTCATTGGAGGTAGCTTGCGCCTGGCCACCGGGAACGCAATCGCCCAGCCGAAATGACGGGCGTTGCGGCGCACGGGCGGGATCAAGCCGGGCCGCCGCGCAGCCCGGGCCACCTTTTCGGGCTGATTGGGGCTTGATGGCGTCATTCGTGGTTTCCTTCTTTTTGGTTCCGGCTTAGACCGTGGCCATGTCGATTGAAGCCGATGCGCCCATGATCGCCTGTTGCCTGCGGGGCGAGGCGGCCGCGTGGGACGAACTCTTCCGCAGGCACTACGATCCGACGGCGCGTTTCGTCTTCCAGCTTTCCGGAGACTTCACCCGCGAGGACGCCGCGGAACTCACGCAGGAAACGTTCCTGTCGGTGGTGCAGAACCTCGCGGCCTTCAAGGGCACGAGCCAGCTCCAGACGTGGATCTTCCGCATCGCCGCGAACAAGGCGCGGGATGTGATCGAGATGCGGCACGCGGCCAAGCGCGGTTCGGGCCAGACAGTCTTCTCGCTCCAGGCCGAGGATCCGCGGACGGGCCTGACGCCCGACGCGGTCTCGCCTTTGCCGTCGCCGGCCGAGCTGTTGCAGCGTGCGGAAACGGCGGAGACGCTCACCGAGGCGATGGGCCACATCACGGCGCTTTGCCGGGAAGTGATCGAGCTCCGCTACTTCGGGGACCTCAGCTACGACGAGATTTCAAAGGAGCTCGAGCTGAACGCCAAGACCGTCAGCTCGCGCCTGAGCAAATGCCTTGATCGCCTCGAGGACATCGTCCAGCAGCTTCTTTCCAGGAAGGGATTCCCCGTCCAATCCGTCCAACCCGCATCGCGCTGAGATGACCGACGAACCCAAGAAGCTGATCGAGGCCCACCTGGAAGCCCTCGCCGCGCAGCGGCGGCAGGCGGCCGGCGGCGCTTTCGAGATGGACGAAGCCGCCAGGCGAACCCTGCTCGGCGAGGTGCAGCGCGTGCATGGGTTCATCGCGACGCAGGCTCCGGCCGAGGCGGAAGCCTTTGTTCCTTTCGTGGCTACGGCCATCGAGGCGGCGCCGGAACCCGTGGCGGCGACTGTGCCCGACGAAGCCGAGGCCCTGCTGGCCCTGCAGGCCGAAGTGCAACGGGTGGAAGAACCGGTCAACACCGTCGCGCTCGAAGAAGCCGAAGGGCCGTCCGCATGGCGGATGCTGTGGATGCGGCTGGCGTTCTCGTTTGGAACCGTCGCGGTCATCGGCCTCGCGGCGTTCATCATCCGCCTGCAGATCCCGCCGGAACGCGCCGGCCAGTCGTTTGCCAAGCTCTCCCAAGCGGCATCGGAACCGGTTCTTGCCCTGAAACCCGACGCCGAAGCCCCGCGGTCCAACGCGCTGGCCGATGCATCGAGGAGCACGGACCCGGTGCCAAGCTTCGAAGCGGCCCGACCATTTTCGAGGGAGCTTGCCGTAAACGATTCGCCCCGTCCGACGCCTGCGATGGCATCCGCGAAGCGTTCAGTTCCCGCTCCAGGACCCGCCGGCGCAGAAGCCCTGATCGCGTCATCCGATCGCAAGGAGAAGGCGAAGGACCTGCTGGCGGCGACCGCACTGGCGCCTGCATCGGAGCCCGCAGCCAAGAGGATCGGCGTTGCGGAAAGCAAACTGGGCGAAGCCCGACAAATGCCCGGGCTCACGAAAATCGAAAGCGCCATCGCGCCAGCCCAGTCCGGCGGCGCAGCGGCCTCGGCGGCGGATTTTTCGGAAGGCGGGTTCAAGCAGCGCGCGATGGCGGCCGGGATGCGCCGGAACTTCCAGTCGCCGCCCAAGCCGGACGTGCTGGCGTCCTTCCGGTTCGTGCCGCAGGGCGACACGGTCCGGCTGATCGACCAGGACGGTTCCGTCTACCTCGGCAAAGGGTCTTCCTTCGATGGGCCACTCCGCTTTTCCGCGGGCGGCAACAACGTGACGCTCGATCAACCTGTCACGGTCCAAGCAACGCTGATCCCGGGGACGAACGGGGCCCCGGCCATTCTCCGCGGCCAGGTCAGCGTGGGCGCAAGGCGTTCGTGGCAATTCGAGGCGGAAGGACGCTGAGACGTCGCAGGCCGAGTCCGGCAGAGATTGCCTCCATGCCCGGTCGCTTCTAGCGTCGCCCCGAATGTCGGACATCATGGATCCCGCCGTCCTGCCGGATGCAGCCACCAAGACCAAGCCGTCGGGGAAACCCGATCCCGGCTGGCTTGTCGTCGTCTGGAACGATCCCGTGAACCTCATGGACTACGTCACGCACGTGTTCATGAAGGTCTTCAGCTGGAACAAGGGCCGGGCGGAGAAGCACATGGTGGAGGTCCATGAGAAGGGCAAGAGCGTCGTTGCCCAGGAGACGTTCGAGAAGGCCGAGCACTACGTCCACCAGCTGCAGGGCTACCACCTGCATGCGACCTTGGAGAAGGCGTCTTGAAACTGCTCGGCAAAGGACCGAAGGAGGTCTCCCTTTTGATCAGCACGGTGGACCGCCAGCTCATCAACGCCGTGCTTTCCTCGTTCGAGCAGCTCCCGCGGAGCGACCGGACGCTCTCGATTTCCGGCGAGTTCGCCGAAGCGGAGAAGGAGCTTCTCCACGCGGCGTTGCGCGATCAACGGATCGAGCAGTGGGAGTGGTTCACGGAACTGAGCGCGGCCAAGGGAACCTGGACCCGCCTCGGCCGGAACTGGAAGCTGAGCCTGCCCCCGGACCGGATGGAGTCGCTGCTCCAGATGTTGAACGATATCCGCGTCTCGGCGTGGAAGTTCCTCGAATGCCCGGAGGACCTGCCGCGCGGGCCCTATTCGCCGGACACGCTGGACGGCGTCGCCGGGTGGCTCCTGTTGACGACGGGGTATCTCCAGTCGCACCTGCTGCAGGCTTTGGAAAGCGAGGCCCCCGATCGCAAGCCCCGGAAGAAGGCGAAGACCAACTCAAAGGCGGCGCAAAAGCCTGCAAAGAAACCTCCCGCCAAGAAGCCGAAACGCCCGAAGAAGGATTGAGCGATGCGCCCGGTCCCGCTCGACGACCGTCGGCAGTTCCCCGATCCCAGAAAGTTTTCTCCCGGCTGGTTCGCGGAGACGCCTGTCGCCATCGGTGGGGATTTCTCCATCGAACGCCTGATGCTCGCCTACCGCATCGGACTCTTTCCTTGGACCGCAAAGCCGATCAGCTGGTGGTCGCCCGATCCGCGCGGAGTCATGTTCCCCGCCGAGTTCCACGTTTCCCGCAGCCTGGCGCGCACGCTTCGGCAAAAGCCCTATGCCGTGACGATCGACCGCGCCTTCGACCGGGTCGTCGCCGGTTGCGCGGCCGCACCTCGTCCCGGCCGCTGGATCACCAGGGAGTTCATCGAAGCCTACGTGCGCCTGCACCGCGCCGGCCATGCGCACAGCGTGGAGTGTTGGCGCGGCGGCGAACTGGTCGGAGGGATCTATGGCGTGGCGGTGGGCGGGGTCTTCTGCGGCGAGTCGATGTTCCACACGGCGGACAACGCCTCGAAGGTCGCGCTCGTCAGCTTGATGGAACTGCTGGTGGCGAAGGGATTCGCGCTCCTCGACACGCAGATGGTCACGGACACCACGCTGCAATTCGGCGCATCCGAGATCCCGCGTTCCGAGTATTTGACCATCCTGGATGCAGTGCAGGACCACCAGCCGGTCTGGTAGGGCGAAAGCGTGTCGCCGAGCCGCCCTGGGGCGTTCGCAAAACATGCCGGAGACGGCGGGAACAACTTCAGGCCGGATCAACCGCAAGGCGTCCCGCGAGAACCCGCCTGATTGTTTCATCCCCCAAGGCGGCTCGGCGGGAGCCTTCGCCCTACCATTGCAACCGTTCAAGATCGCCGGTGTGAACAGCTCCGCCTTGCCTCTTGCGGCAGCGTTCCTATGTTGCGGGGATGAGACGATTTCTTGGTGCGATGGCGTTGTCGGCGGGTTTGGTTGGAAGCGCTCTGGCCGCGGATCCGACGGTCACGGCGGACATCGACCAACTGAAGGCCGACGTCGAACGCCTGATGGCGACGAACCTCGAACAGCAGAAGCGAATCTCCGAACTTACGCGCCAGCTCCAGACCGTGCGTGAGGAGGCGAACCGCCAGAAGAGCGATCCCGCGGTGGCGACCGTGTCCGATCAGGTGCGCAAACTTTCCGAGAAGATCGAGGAGGTGGACCGCAAACGCCTGGGCGACGCCGGCGTGGTGAAGGAGCAGTTCGACAAGTTGGTCGACCTCATCAAGGCCACGCCCGTAGGCACGCCCAGGGTTTCCCATTCCGACCCCGGTCCGGACACTCAAAAGCAGAAAGCCCGGCTGGCTCCCGCTGTCCCGGACAAGGGCTACGAGTATGTCGTCCAATCGAACGACACCGTTTCCGGGATCATCGGGCTCTACAACGCCGAGTTCAAAAAGCAGGGCAAGAAGGGCGTCTCCCTCCAGCAGGTGCTCGACGCCAATCCCGGCCTGGTTCCCGCGAAGCTGAAGGTAGGACAGAAGATATTCGTCCCGATGCCGCAGTGAGCGGACGCGAGAGATCCACGCCATGAACGTGCAATCCATCGTCCGCAAGGCGCACCTCTACCTTGGGGTGTTTTTCACCCCGATCCTCGTCTTCTTCGTCGTCAGCGGCTGGTATCAGACGATGAACCCGGACCGGCGGAAAACCCCGCAGGACGCGGAAGCCGTCTTCGACCGCATGAGGTTCGTCCATGCCGAGTCGTTGCTGCCGAGCCAGACCGCGACCGGCTATTCCACGAAGACCTTCCGCTGGTTCGTAGCGGGCGCATCTCTGGCATTGCTTTTGACGACCCTTTTGGGGCTATATCTGGCCATCCGCCACAGCCGCCGACCTTGGCCAGTCGTGCTCTGCCTTGCCCTCGGCATCGCGCTCCCGCTGGTGATCCTGTGGCTGGGCCAGAAAAGTTAGCCGCCGCAACCCGAACACACCCAAACCAACGATAACCCGGCGTCGACGCTGCCTGCCCGGCGTGTCGCCCCCGAAGTTATGAATCCGCTCCTGCAGATCGGCGCCATTTCGTCCGTGGCGACCTTCATGGTGGTCCTCGCCATCTACCGCACGACCTACCGCGTCACGGAGACCCATCTCCAGATCCGCGTCTTCGGGGTTCCCATCCGAAGAATCGCCTTGGCGCGAATTCGCCGCTACGTCCGCCAGCGCGACTTCTTCTGCGAATTCTGGGTCAACCGCCTGATGCCCGGCCGCCGCATCCTGATCATCGAGTTGAAGGACGGTTTGTTCCGCCACGTCGTCCTGTCGCCGCGCCTGCCCTACGTGTTCCGCCATGAACTTTCGAAAGCGCGCCGGGCCATGAAGGCGCCTCCGGTCGAAGACGGGGATAACACCCCGTCCGCACCGATTCCCCAACCGCATTAAGTCCCAAGCCTCAAGCAAGACCGCCCGTCCGAGTGATCGGACGGGCGGTTCGCTTTTCTGGAAGTGGAGGCTGCCTGCGCGATCAATTCGCCGGGCGGATGGTCACGATGCGGCCTTTGGACATGCGCTTGATCGAAAGCCGGAGTTCGCCGCCGGCCTGCGTCAACTTCTCGAAATCTTTCACCGTGGCGACGGGTTGGTCGTTGATGTGGGTGATGAGTTCGTAGGGCTTCAAGCCGGAGATCGAGGCGCGGCTGCCGGGTTCCAGCTTGGCGATGACCACGCCGGGTTCGTCGTCCTTGCGTTGGATGTAGTGGCGGACCTCGTAGGTCAGGTCGCGCACGGTCAGGCCGAGCGTCTCGGACTTGTAGCGGTCGGCGGACTCGTAGTGCTTGGGGCTGCCCTCGACGGAGAATGACGTGCTCTTGAGCTGGCCGTTGGCGACATATTCGAGGGTGAACTTCGTGCCGAATCCGAGGTCGGTGATGAGCCGGTTGATCGAGTTGTCGACGGCCGGCCAGGGAACGGGCACGCGGTCGAAGAACCGGTCCGTCACCTGGTCGAGCTGTTCCCATGGGAACGACTGGCGATTGCGGTCGTCGTCGACCCGCACGTCGATGGGCGCGGGCTTCGAGGGCGTCTTGATGCGGAGCAGGATCATGCCGCCTTCGACACCGGCCTTGGCCGCGGGCGAGCCCGGATAGACGTAGGTCACCAATGCGCCGCTCTGTCCGTCCTGGGTCTGGTCGGCGACGTTGTTGGCCCGGGCCAGATCCTTGTCGAGCGGCTGGAGCTCCACTCCGAGCCAGCCCACGCGGGTTTCTTCGGCTTCAGAGAGGGGAACATTGGCGAGGTCCGCACTGCTGCCGAGATCGGCCAGGGCTTCGGCGAGATACGCGGAGGGAACCATCACTTCGCTCCGCAACGAACGGCCGCCGCGTTCGAGGGTCGGGCCTTCACGCAGGCTCATGGGGAGCGTGACGAGGTGGTTTTTCAGGTCGAAGAGGAAGATGCCTTCCTGGCTGGAGTAGAGCCGCGCGTAGGTGCGGCGTTTCGGACCGGTCTCGAACCACAGCAGCCGCTCGTGGTCGAAGTAGGAGGATCGCTGCTCGCCGCGGATCGTGACATCGGCACGGAGCAACAGGGTCATGCGGTTGTCGGTCAGCGGCGCGGTGGAAAGCGTGACCGAACTGGGCGCGGGCTTGGACAGCGTGGCGACGAATGCGCCGTAGTCCTTGAGGGACGCGGTGAACTTCGCATCGATCACTTCCTTGCCCGCATAAACGCGGATGCGTTCCAGCCGGGCCGTGATCTTGGGTGAGAGCGCCGCAAGCACGACGACGCGGTCTTTTCCGACAAGGAGTCCGCTGACGGTCCGTTCTGTGCCGCTGTCGCCGCTGCCGTCCTCGTCTTCCATCTGCATCTGACGGCGCATCACGGCGGGAGTGGAGGCCTTGGGGCTGCGCAATCCGAGCGTCACGCGGACAATCGCGGGGTCCGCCACGGCCTGGAGCTGCTTCACCTTGGACGCCATCTCGGCCGGCGAGAGCGAAGGCCACTTGTCCGGAGCGGTCTTCCAGCCTTCGCCGATCGGCGTGAACGGCTTGATGCCGACGCCCACGCCGTCGCCCTTGGAATCGACGATGAGCATGTCGGCTTGGATCATGGAAACCGGCGGATGGGCGTCCCAGCGCCAGACGGTCTCGCTGAAAGGCGCGACGCCGGCGCCCCATTCGCCAGTGTATTGGCTGTAGGTGACGCCGAAGAACGGGCCCTTGGCGGAGCCCTTGAACTTCACCGGCTCGGCCCCGGGCAGGTCGCCTTCCAGTTCGAGGATCAGCGCGTCGCGGTCGGTGACGTAGGCGACGGGTTTCGCTGCGACCGTCTTGTCGCCGGAACGCACGAGGATTTTCTGGACGAAGCGCGGATGGATCATCGGATCCGTCAGCACGACGCGTCGCGGCGCGATGAGGAACGCGCCGACTTCCCAAGGACGTTCATCCTCTATGAGCTGGTCGAGATCCGTGAGTTCGCCGCCGGCGGCGGCGCCGCGCCGGCCCTGGCCGGGCAGGCGGCGCTGCGGGCCTTCGCCCTTGTCGAACTGCAGATGAAACTCCACGCGCACAAGCGCCGGCGTCACGGCCTTGAGGATCGTCCGCTGGGCCGATGAATCGGCCGCGGCCGGCGCGGCGGGCGCGGCACACGGAACTGAGAGCAGCGCCGCGGCGGCGAGGCATGAAGCGATGGATGAAGGGAGTTTCATGGAAAATCTAGGAAGGATGGCAAAGTGGTTTCGAGAAGCCCGTCACAATGGTTTTTCGCGCAGGAGGAGATTGTTGGCGTTGAAATATCGAAGAAGTGAACCTTCCAGTCTGACGTTGGAGATCTCGTTGGTGGATTCTCCAACCACGAAATCATCCACCACTGTGAACTGGTCTCCAACCCTTCTTGCCACCAAGATGCACCGCTTGTCGCGGTGAGGTATTTCAATTGAATCCATGCTTAGGGCAGAACCGTCCGCCTGCGAAATCTCACCGGAAGTGCTCAAGCCATAACCCGGAAACCTAAGGCTCATGACAGCGCTAATGAAACTTTTCCTGGAGTCAAATGAAGGGCCGACGTTTGCGTCGAGAATTGCCTTTTCAATCCTCACAAATTCGTTCGATGCCAAATTGTCCGGGTCATTCTTGTAGCTTTCATAACCCCAGAACCGCTTGCTCGTCTGAAAACGTTCGCCGCGAAACTCAATCGTTTCGGTTCCCGAATCGGGGCCGCGGTAGCTCCGAATGATAAAAAGAGAAACTCCCAATACCACGGCGACGAATGCCCAAGGATTCCGTGCTCGGGGATCCATTCACTCCTTTTCGTAGTTGCGGGAGAAGTCGAGCACGACCTGCCTCATGAGGCCGTTGCGGAGGAGGGTGAACACCGCGCGCGACTTGGCGGCCAGGTTGGCGACGGCGTCCTTATGGTAACCTTTTACGTCGTCGAGCGTGGCGATGTCCTTGCCGTCCACCTTGAGGAGGATGTCCTTTTGCTGAAAGACGCTCGCAGCGTTGCCGGGATACTTCACGCCGTAGACGAACACGCCCTTCTCGCGTTGGAAGTGGAGGTCGGGATTGTCGAACTGGTTGATCGCCTTGACCGTGAAATCCCAGCGCGGGCAGTCGAGTTCGTCGCCTTCGACCTGGCCCTTGGCCGTGGGCTTCACTTCGACCTTCACCGTCTCGCCCTTCCGGATGAGGTCGAGCTTGGCCGGCGTGTTCTTCGCAAGGAAACCCAGCAGGCGCCGCACGACGGGAAGATCTTCATCGGTCAAGGCGGTGACCGGTTCGCCGTTCACGCTGACGAGGCGGTCGCCCGCGAGGATGCCGGCGCGGCGGGCCGGGCTGCCCGTGTCGGTCTCGGCCACCATGACGCCGTTGGTCGCGTCGAAGTAGATGTTGCGGTTGAAATCCTTCAGCGGCTGCAACTGCAGGCCGGTCCAGCTCCAGTCCACCTTGCCGCCGACGCGGATGCGGTCGACCACGGCCTTGACCACTTCGATCGGCGTGGCGAATCCGGTGTCGCCGCCGGCCATCATGCCGCGGGTGTTGATGCCGATGACCTCGCCGGCGGTGTTCACCAGAGGTCCGCCGGAATTGCCGGGGCTGATGGCGGCGTCGGTCTGGAGCCAGAAGCTGTATTCGCTCGTGCCCGGCAGGAACCGTTTCGTGCAGGAGACGATGCCGATGGAAACCGATCGCGACATGCCCCACGGCGCGCCCATGGCCATGACGAAGGAGCCTTCGGTCAACTCGGCCGAGCGGCCAAGCGGCGCGAACGGCAACGGCGCGCTGCCCTCGGGCAACTTCAGCTTGAGCAGGCACACGTCGACGTCCTTGTCGGATCCTACGATCTTCGCCTCAAAGGCCCGACCGTCGGCCAGCAGGCAACGGACTTCGACCGCCTTGTCGACCACGTGCCAGTTGGAAAGGATTTCGCCGTCGGCGGACACGAGCACTCCGCTGCCGGACACTTCCTGCGACGTCTTCTTGCCGCCGGCCAAGTCCTCGCGGACGACCTTGATGAAGACGACGGTCGGGAAGACCTTTTCCTTCGCGGATCGCACGACCTCGCGGAAGTCGAGCTTGTCCATTCCGCGCATGTTCTCCTGCGCCACCAGCGACGTGGCCAAGGGCGCGATGGCGACGCCGAGAATGGAAAGGAGGCAGAGGGCCGCGAATTGCGGCAGAAGGTTTTTGGGCGTCTTCAAGATTCGCATGGCGACTCGAAACAGGTAGCCGCTCCGCCGTGCAAGGTCCAGCGGCGGCTTGGGAAAAGGCTTTGAATCGTGCGGCATACCAAATGGACCCCGCCGGACGCCGCTCCGTTCAGCCAACCCGCCCACCATCTCTCACCAGACCTGCACGCTGTCGGCCGCGAAGACCTTCGCGAGGAGCTCGCGATACTGCGCGGGCGAGCTCGTATCGGTCAGGCGGACGGATTCGAGGCGCGTGTCGGGGAGCGACGACTGGGCGGCAATGACGGCATCGGCCAGCGGATCTTCCGGGCGGGTCAGGACATGGAGAATGGTCTTCATGGCGGGAGAACTCACAGGCGAACGACGTAGGTGCTCTCGGCCGCGAGGGCCGCGAGTCGGGCATCGTCGATCTGCTGAAACTTCAAGGAGGGTTCACCGAGATCGCCCAGTTCGGCAGCGTCCTTCTGCACATAGATCGGCCGGGGCCATTCGGCGACGATCGGGAAATAGCGGGTGTAGTTGTCCTCATCGATGAACTCGTCCACCCACTCGCTCAAAGCCAGCACCGCCGGCCCGCGCAGGTAGACGGTGATGTCGGCCTTCTGCCACGTGCCGACACCGGCGGCCACCCGGATGGCCTCGGCCGGGCGATGGCTGGTGCGCGGATCGCCCGTGACGATGAAGAGCACTTTGGGGTTCATACGGCGGATCAGTTGAAGGCCAGGAAACGGTCGGTGCTCGCGATGATGTCGCTGACGATCGTCAGCCCGGCAAACGTCGCGGCGTCGCTGAGGGGAAAGTGGCGTTTGTGTGCACCGTAGGCGCAGCCGTAGAGCTTAAGCCCCCGTCCCTTCAACGCCTGCAGCCTCTCATCTCCGACGCCGGGCACCGCGTCGTCGACGCAGTAGAGATACACGTCGACGCCGGCCTCGAGCGCGGCTTCCGCCGTGCGGATGCCGTGGGTGAAGTTGGCCTCGCCCTGCTTGCAGGAGATCAGCAGTCCGAGCTTCTTGCCGCGAAGTTCCATGGGCGGAGGCTAGGCCGGGAAGACGCAGGATCAAAACAGGAAACTCGGCCGGATCCTGCCGCCGGGCTTGCCCGCAAGGGGCCGATCTGCAACTTCTTGCCGGGCCCAAAGCCCGAACCACTGTGAAAGCCCGCACTCTTTCCCTCACCTCGCTGGCCGCTTTTCTCGTCACCGGAGCCTTCGCCCAGATCCTTCCTCCCGGCACCCGGCCGAGTGCGCCATCGGTCCATGCGCTCATCGGCGCGAAGATCGTCGTCAAACCCGGCACCGTCATCGACTCCGGCATCATCATCATCCGCAACGGCCTCATCGAAGCCGTCGGCGCGAACGTCGCTGTGCCGCCCGATGCGCGGGTCTGGGACC
>CANJSG010000087.1 GCA_947476875.1 Verrucomicrobiota bacterium
CCCAACGTCCCCGATGGCACCGGCGTCTATCTCGGCGTCAACACCCGCACCTTCACCGCGTCGCACTTCGCCCGCGCCACGATGGAAGGCGTCACCCTCGGCATGAACTACGGCCTGCGCCGCCTGGCCGAACTCGGCGTGAAAGCCACCCAGATCCGCGCCACCGGCGGTGGAGCCAAGTCCAAGCTCTGGCGCCAGATCATGGCCGACATCTTCAACGCCGAAGTCGTCACCCTGAAGGTCAGCGAAGGTGCGGCCTACGGCGCCGCCCTCCAGGCCCTCTGGAGCTGGCGCCTGCAACAGGGCGACAAGGTCGCCATCGAAGACCTGACCGACACCTGCGTCACCTTGAACAAGGCCGAGACCGCCACGCCCAACGCGAAGGCCGTCGCCCGCTACGCCGAACTCCAAGCCCTCCAGGACGACACCTCCAAGGCCCTGCGCGGCGTTTTCGGAAAGCATCGGAAGATGGTGACAAGCGATCGCTAAACTTTTCTGGCCACCTGAAAGACGGAGCTTTTGAATGTCCGATCCATCATGTGAAGACGAGCTCCCCGAGGTTTGGGCCAAGTATGGCATGGCCGGCGCAGCACAGCTCAAGGTAAGGACTCGGTTCGCGGATCTGCTGGAGCTGTTTGTCCAACGTGAATCGATTTGTCGGGCTGAACAGATCGCTGTCTTCGCTGGCTACGACACCTTCGTGTTCTCGTTTGAGGCCAAGTTGACTGTAGACCAGCGAAAGACGGTGGAGGGGCTCATCAGGACCGTTCTGCCAGCAGAGTATTCCTACGAACTGCGTGAAAGATCTGAGACGAGATGAATGAGAAAGTGCGGGGTTCACCAACAGCCCACGGGCCTCGAGGTTCGCTCGGCTCCGTAGGAGCCACCTGTTTATCGAACTCAGCAACCTACCGGCCCCAAGCTCCGTAGGGGCGACCATCGGGACAGGTCGCTCCTACGGAGCTTGGGGCGAATCGAATAACCCCCGTTCCTATAAACAGGACGGCCCTACGGGCCTCAATCCCTTCCTTTTCCCAGTGCGTCATCCGCTCGATCCGCGCATCCGACTGCTCGTGTTGCATCAGACCACTGGCGACCAGACCTCTACTTCCTGACCCGATCCACGAAGCGTTTCATGCGCTCCATCGCGGTCTCGATCTGGTCGAAGGCGGTGGCGTAGCAGCAACGGAGGTAGCCTTCGCCGCTCGGGCCGAAGGCGCTTCCGGGAACGGCGGCCACCTTTTCCTCCTGGAGGAAGCGGAAGGCGAAATCCTTCGAGCCGAGACCGGTCGAGCGGATGCAGGGGAAGGCGTAGAACGCGCCGCGCGGCAGATGGCAGCTGAGGCCGGCTTCGTTGAATGACTTCACGATGAAGTTCCGACGGCGTCCGTATTCGTCGCGCATCCGGTCGGTGTCGGCCTTGCCCTGCTTGATCGCCTGGAGGGCCGCTTCCTGGCTGATGATGGAGGCGCAGAGCATGGAGTATTGGTGGATCTTCATCATGGCCTCGATGATCTCGACGGGGCCGCAGGCGTAGCCGATGCGGAATCCGGTCATCGCATAGGCCTTGCTGAAGCCGTGCAGGAAAATGGTCCGCTCGGCCATGCCGGGCAGCGAGGCGATGGAGACGTGTTCGCCCTCATAGGTCAGCTCGCTGTAGATCTCGTCGGTGATGATGAGGAGGTTGTGGCGCTTGGCGACCTCCGCGATCTTCATCAGCTCGGCGCGGGTCATGGTGCCGCCTGTCGGGTTGGTCGGGAAGTTGAGCATGACCGCCTTGGTCTTCGGCGTGACGGCGGCTTCGATGGCTTCGGCGGTGACGGCGAAGTTGTTCTCCTCCTTGCACGAGATGGCGACGGGCACGCCATAGGCGAGGACGATGCTCGGCGAATAGCTCACGTAGCAGGGCTCGTGGTAGATGATCTCGTCGCCCGGATTGATGATGGCGCGCAGGACGAGGTCCATGGCCTCGCTGACGCCGACCGCGATGAGGATCTGGTTCTTCGGGTTGTAGCTGACGCCGAAATTCTCCTCGATGTGCTTCGAGAGGGCTTCACGGAGGGAAAGCAGACCTAGGTTCGACGTGTAGCCGGTGCGCCCGCGCTCGAGCGCGTAAATGGCGGCCTCGCGGATGTGCCAGGGAGTGACGAAATCAGGCTCGCCGACGCCGAGCGAGATGACGTCCTTCATGCCTTGGACGATGTCGAAGAAGTCGCGGATGCCCGACCGGGGGATGCCGGTGACGTGGTTCGCGACGAACTGGCTGGCTTGGTAGGGACGTGCCATAGGATCAGTGGGGTAGAAGAAACGAGAAGTCCCGGTCGCCAAGCAACCTCAAACCGGGAGGAGCCAGCGCCGGGACAAGAATCAGGCGGCGGCTCGAACGGCCTTGCGGGTGATGATGGGGGTGGACTCGCCGAGGACGACCTGGCGGGTCACTTTCACGGACTCGACGTCGCCGGACGTGGGCACGTCATACATGACGTCGAGCATGAGCTTCTCCAACAGGCTGCGCAGCGCGCGCGCGCCAGTGCCTTTCTTCACCGCCTGGGCGGCGAGTTCTCGAAGGGCCTCGGGCGTGAACTCCAACGCGACGTCCTCGAGCGCGAGGAGTTTGGAAAACTGCTTGGTCAACGCGTTCTTCGGCTCGGTCAGGATGGACACGAGCTGATCCTCCGTAAGCTGGTCGAGAACGGTGGAAACAGGCAGGCGGCCGATGAACTCGGGGATGAAGCCGAAGCCGATCAGGTCTTCGGGTTCGATCTGGTGCATCACCTCTTCGCGGGAAAGCGACGACGTGTGGACGTTCTTCTCCTGGCCGCTAAAACCCATCACGCGATGGCCGATGCGGCGCTGGATGATCCGTTCGAGCCCGACGAACGCGCCGCCACAGATGAAGAGGATGTTGGTCGTATCGACCCGGATGTATTCCTGCTGGGGATGTTTGCGGCCGCCTTGGGGCGGGACGTTGCAGACGGTGCCTTCCAGGATCTTGAGCAGGCCCTGCTGGACGCCTTCACCGGAGACGTCGCGCGTGATGGAGACGTTCTCGGTCTTGCGCGCGACCTTGTCGATCTCGTCGATGTAGATGATCCCCATCTGCGCCTTCTTCACGTCGTAGTCGGCGTTCTGGAGCAGGCGGAGGATGATGTTCTCCACGTCCTCGCCGACGTAGCCGGCTTCGGTCAACGTGGTGGCGTCGGCGATGGCGAACGGAACGTCGAGCACCTTGGCCAGGGTCTTCGCGAGAAGCGTTTTGCCGGAACCGGTCGGGCCGATGAGCAGGATGTTGCTCTTCTCAAGTTCGACTTCCTCTGCGGCCTCGCGACCGACGGCGTGTTCGTCCTTGTCGCCGGTTGCCGGAAAGCTGCCGCTGGAGATCCGCTTGTAGTGGTTGTGGACGGCGACCGAGAGGACCTTCTTGGCATGGTCCTGGCCGATGCACAGCTCGTCGAGACGCCGGCGGATGTCGGCCGGCTTGGGGACCTTGAACTTCGAGTGCCCACGCTTCTGGTCAACGGAGAGTTCCTTGTCGAGGACGCTCTTGCAGAGGTTGACGCAGTTGTCGCAGATGTAGACTCCCGGCCCGGCGATAAGCTTGCGCACTTCGGCGTGGGATTTCCCGCAGAAGCTGCAGAGCGTGATGTTGGTGGGCCGGGCCATGGATGCGACTTAGGGGACGACGGAGGTCGTCTCGGGCAGACCGGGAACTTCTTTGCGCGAGCTGATGACGGCGTCGACGAGGCCGAAGTCCTTGGCCTCCTCCGCGCTCATGAAGTTGTCGCGGTCGCAGGCCTTCTCGACGACGTCGTAGGGCTGGCCGGTGTGGTGGGAAAGGATCGTGTTCAAGCGCTGCTTGAGCTTGAGCATGTATTTGACGCGGATCTCGACATCGCTGGCCTGGCCTTCGGCGCCGCCGAGGACCTGGTGGATCATGATGTTCGAGTTCGGCAGCGAGAATCGTTTGCCCTTGGTGCCACCGGAGAGGAGCACGGCGCCCATGCTGGCCGCCTGGCCGATGCAGTAGGTGTTCACGTCGCAGGTCATGAACTGCATCGTGTCGTAGATCGCGAGTCCGGCCGTGACGCTGCCGCCGGGGGAATTGATGTAGAGATGGATGTCCTTCTTCGGATCCGTCATCTGGAGAAAAAGGAACTGGGCAATGATGACATTGGCCACCATGTCGTCGACCTGCGTCCCGAGGAACACGATGCGGTCGACCAGGAGACGGGAATAGATGTCATAGCCGCGTTCGCCGCGTCCGGTCTGCTCGATGACGTTTGGAATCAAAAAATTCTGCATGTTTACGGGCTTTTTTGGAGCCAACGGAAGCTAGTGGAGGGGTCATGGAGCGTCAAGCACACCGCCCTCGTGAAGGACGACGGGCCGGATGTTTCCGCTTCTCGCATTCGCTGCCTGGAGTTTAATCGGACGCATGGAACTGAAAGTTGAGCACATTGGCCTCCCGTCCCGCGATCCCGTCGCCCTCAAGGACTGGTATGTCGCCGTCCTCGGGGCCGAACTGGTCTTCGACAACGGCCAGACGCCCCCCGCGTTCTTCGTCCGGCTTGCCGGCGGTGTGATGCTGGAGATCTACGAAGGGGACTTCGCGGTGAAGGAAACCGCGGACAACAAGCTCAACGGCTTCCGGCATCTCGCGCTGCGCGTTGACTCGATCGAATCGGCCAAGGCTGAACTCGAATCTCGCGGCGTGCGCTTCACGGAACAGGTCAAGCCGGCCGGCGGCGGCGGGCGCGTCCTGTTCTTCGCCGACCGTGACGGAAACCTGCTGCACTTTGTCGAGCGGCCGGCGGGGACGGTCTTTGGCTGAGTCCGCCCGGACTAAGACCGCTCTCGCAGCATCCCCCAGATCATCCGAAACCCCGGGGCGAAATCCTCCGGCCTCCGGTTGATCCAGCCCGTGATCACCTCGGGATGGAACCACTCGCCGCGATCGATCTCCGACGCCTGTAGCTCGAACGGGCCCTCCGCTTCGAGCCGGTAAACCCACACGTGCTCCATCCCGGTCGATTCGCAGGCCGCGATCTTGAAGAGCCGCTCGGGTGCCTCGGCGATGGTCCAGCCCAGCTCCTCCCGCAGTTCCCGCACTGAACACGCGTCGTAATCCTCGCCTGAATCCAAGTGCCCCGCCGAGGACGTGTCCCAGACGCCGGGATGATTGTCCTTCAGCATCGAACGCTTCTGGAGAAAGAGATCGCCCCGCTGGTTGAAGACAAGGACGTGAACGGCCCGATGCTGGAGCCCCAACTGATGCACCCGTTTTCGGGTGTCGCGACCGACGACTTCGTCGTGATCGTTGACGACGTCGAAGATCTCCTCGCTCACGACGAAACCTTCTTCGTCAGCTCCACGAACTTCTCCAGGCTCACTTCCTCCGCACGGGCCATCGGATTGATCGCGAGTTCGGCGAAGAACTCCCCCCACGGCAGGTCGGGCCACCGTTCGCGGAGAAGCTTCAGCATCATCTTGCGACGCTGGGAAAACCCCTGCTTCACGACCTGCGCGAAGATCTTCGTCGGCGGACCTGGCCGCAGCAGCACCTGGTCACGCCGCACGAGGACCACGCAGGCGGAATCGACATCCGGCGCCGGAAAGAAGCAGCTCGCGGGAATCTTGAAGCTCGAGGCGGCCTGGTAGCGCAGTTGGAGCAGCAACGACAGGATGCCGTAGGCATCGTCGCCCGCCTTCGACATTATCCGCTGGGCGACCTCCAGTTGCAGCGTGACCACCATCACCATCGGGCAGCCCGGGGACAGGGCCAACTCGACGAGGATCGGCGACGCGACGGAGTAGGGCAGGTTGGAAACCAGCTTCCAAGCGGACCAATCCTTCGAGACGTCCTCGAGTTCTTCGAGGGCGTCGGCATGCAGCAGGATCAGCTTGTCCCGGCCGTAGAAACGTTCCTCAAGCACCTCCACGAGCCGCGCATCCTTCTCGACCGCCACGACCTGGACGCCCTTCTCAAGGAGCAACTCGGTCAATGGTCCCAAGCCGGGACCGATCTCAAGCACACGCTGGCCCGGATGCAGGTCGGCCGCCTCCACGATGCGCCGCAGCTGGTTGCCGTCGTGGAGGAAGTTCTGACCAAGCGACTTCGTGAGCTGGAGGTTCCGGCTCGTCAAAATGTCCCGCATTTCGGAAAGGGTCATGCTTCAGGGAATTGGTCTAGGTGTCCACGGTTCGCAGGGCATTCGCAAGCGCGTTCACCGAGCGGAGAAGGTCGCTTTCGGAAATGGTCAGGGGAGGGGTGAACCCAATCACATTGGCGTGCTCGCCCTCAGGCAGAAAGATGAAGCCGCCGTGCAGGAGCCGCTTGATGATGCGCAGGGACTCCGCGGTGGCCGGTGAACCGTCGGCATGCGAAAGCTCCAACCCGGCCATCAGCCCGCTGCCGCGCACTTGGAGCGACAGTGTCTTTGCAGAGAGCCGGCCCAGCTCGGCTAGCAGGACCTTCCCCAGCTTTGCGCTTCGCTCCGACAGCTTGAGGCGTTTGAGCTCCTTCAACTGCGCCAAAGCCATCGCGCAGCCGACCGGGTGGCCGAGGAACGTGCTCGTGTGGATCGCTTCGCCATTCGAAACCGGCCACGCGCGGTCCATGACATCGGCACGCCCCACGCACGCGGACATCGGGAAACCTCCGGTCAAAGCCTTGCCAAGGCAGATCACGTCGGGCACCACCCCGCTGTGTTCGCAGCCGAACATCCGGCCCGTGCGGCCAAACCCGGTATAGATCTCGTCCACGATCAGCAAGGCCCCGAACTCGTCGCAACGTTTCCGCAGCACACGGAGAAATTCCGGCGGAGGGATCCGGATGCCGCCCCGCGCCTGCATCGGCTCCACCAACACGGCACCCACGTCGGCCCGCTTAAGGAGCTTCACGAGCGCGGCCTCGATATCTGTCAGCCCAGAAGACGCATCATCTGACGAGACGCTCTCAAGGTGGGCCGAGTCGCGCTGCGACTCGGCGCCCAGCCGCAGCGCGGCTGGGCCCACCTGATCGGGAAATGGAACGAAGTCCGCGAACTCGCGGAGCTGCCGGCGGAAGGGATCACGAAAGTGGGAACGGTGCGTCGTGTTCAACGCTCCATAACCAAGCCCGTGGTAACCGCCTTCGAACGCGACAACGCGCGATTTGCTCGTGGCGAGGAAAGCCGTCTTCAGCGCCGCTTCCACCGCCTCGAAGCCTGAGTTGCAGAAGATGGTCTTGCCAGATGCCCGAGCCCCGATCCCGGATGCCCAACGGCCGAATGTCACTCGGCTGAGTTCGCGGGCCAGTTCGGCCTTGAGCGAATGCGGATGCACGTCGCCCATGGCGTGGAGCAGCGTGGCCATCTGCTTCTGCCCGGCGCGAACGACCGCCGGATTTGCATGACCGGCCGCCGCGACGCCGAAGGCCGCCGTCAGATCGAGATACTTGCGCCCTTCCACATCCCAGACATGCGAGCCCTTGGCCTTGGCCCAGACAATCGGCCAGCCACCGTCCGGATCGACGAACGTGACGTTCCGTGACTCGTAGGCATTGAGGAGCTGAAGTGTCTTCCGGGTGTTCATGCGGGAGAAGCCACAGATGAACACAGATACACACAGATGAAGCAGGCAGAGCCCAGGGAACACCCATGGCCTTCAGATCTGTGTTCATCTGTGTCCATCTGTGGTTGCCCTCTCAAACCCCCTTCTGGTCCGGCGGCCAGATGAACTTGTGCATCTGCAACTGGAAGCGCACCGGCAGCTTGTCGGCCACGATGCGTTCCACGAGATCCTTCCGGCTGATCGGCGTGTGGTCGGTCGGAAACGGCTTCAGCGATTTCTCCTGCTGGTGCGGCAACAGCGGCGCCACCCACGAGAAGAGCAGCGGGCAGATGCGTTCCAACTGATGCGTGGCGATCTGTTCCTTGGCCCACGCGTAGTCCTGCTCGGTGCCGATGACGAACTTGATCTCATCGGTCGCCCGCAGTTGTCTGATGTTCGCCCAGTGCATCCGGCCGGACTCGCCGCTGCTCGGGCATTTCAGGTCCATGATGCGGCGGACGCGGGAGTCGCACTTCGAAATGTCGATGGCGCCGCTGGTTTCGACGAGCACCGTGAATCCATCGTCGCAAAGCTGCTTCATCAACGGCAACGCATTCGGCTGGAGAAGCGGTTCGCCGCCGGTGAATTCCACGAGCGGCAGGCGCGAATGACCAATGACAAATGACGAATGGTGCGACTCGACTCCTTCATTCGGACTTTGGCCTTCGGCCTTCGTCATTCCATAAGGCCTCGCCAGCTCGTCGATCTTCGCCCGCACCTCCTCGACCGCCATCTTCGAGCCCTGCGTGAAGGCGTAGGCCGTGTCGCAATAGGAGCAGCGGAGATTGCAGGCGGTGAGCCGGACAAAGACGCACGGAAGCCCGGCGAAGGTGCTTTCGCCCTGCAGGCTCAGGTAGATTTCGTTGACGACCAGCGTCGCAGACATTTCGAGAGCATGACGGCCACGGGCAGGCCCACGCAAGGGTCGCCTCGGCCCGCCGCTACTTGGCCGAGGGTTTGGCGGGAGCGGCGGTCACGGTATTCGTGGTGAACTGGATGTAGGCGAAGCACTCGGGGATGTGCGAATCCCACACGCCGTGGCGCGTCCAGACCCAGCCGCCGGAATCGTTGGCCGGCGCGGGCGCCTTGTAGGTGTTGAAGCGCGAGAAATCCATCCGCCACACGTCGCCTTCCTTCGGTGGCAAGGCACGGCCGTCGGTGGCCAGCCACTTCATGCCTTTCCACGGCAGCGCCACCTCGACGGTCCAGCCGCGATCCGTGTCGCGGTCATCGTTGACCGTGCCGTCGAGGTGCACGGCGGTTTTCTTGCCCGGGAAGGTCCACTTGAAGTTCCCGAGCCGGCCGCCGCGGATGTGGTTGGTGAAGCCGACGCCGTTGAACGGAACCCAATCGGACTTGGGGAACTCGGGCGCCTTGGAGAAGCCCGTCTTGTCGTAAGCGTCCTTCCAGATGAAGAAGACCTCGTAGGCCGTGTTGTAGCCGTTCAACTCCAACTCGTAGTAGCTGTCGGCTCCGGCGATGAAGAACTCCACGTCGTTGTCGTAGTAGATCGGGTCGTTCTGTTTGGTGTATTTCGCCTTCAGATGCGGCTCCTGCACCCGATAACCGACGTAGAGGTTCTCGTCGTCCCACATGACCGTGGCAAAAGTGTCATGGAGCGCGGGTTTGCCGGTGATGATGTCGACGAACCTCGGCGACGTCGGAGCGGTTTTCCACGAAGCCTCGTCGAGTTTGCCATCGATGTTGATCGGCCCGGCCACGCGGTGCGCGGTGTAGCGCGCGATCTCGTTCGTCGGGCACGGGAACGACCAGCCTCCTTCGGCGGCGATTCCGGCCATGCCGGTCACGAGGAGGGAAAGCAGGGCAAGCGTCAGTTTCATTTGATGTTGGAGCAGAGTCTCAACGGCCGGCAGAGACGGAAAGACGGCCGGATTCCGGGTCTTTCACAACGACAAAACTCGACGTGAAGGCGAGCTCGGCGTCGCCGCGCTCGAGGAGCGTCTGGCACAGCGTCCGCAAATCCGGCGCATAGTTCCGCGTGGTGGTCGCGCCGTTCAGCTCGATCTGGATCGGCTGGCTGAAATCGACAAGGCGGGAGTCGAAGAAGACCGTCGCCGAAGCCACGTCGCCGTTCGCCGTGATCACGAACCGGTTGTCGCGGCAGCTGGCGAGGATCTCCTGCTTCTTCCCGGGCTTCGGCACCTGCAACCAGTAGAAGTCCTGGATCACGTCGTCAGTCATCAGCCACGAAAGTTCGCGCGGCACGGGGTTTCTCACGGCGGGATACAGCTGCGGGATCAGATCGCGGTCCGGCAATCCGCTATGGCCGAAGCCTTCCTTGATGTCGACCGTGACCGGGTAGATGTCGGTCCGTTTGCCGCGAAGTTTCTCGATCTCTTCCGCGAAGCTCCGGTTGCGGCTGAGGCGGCCATACATCGTGTCCTTCTCGCCGACCATCGCGCTGAACACGGTGTTCCTGAGCGTGACCGGCGTGGTCTCGCCCTGGCTCGCCGCGGCGGCCGACGCGTGGATGGCCGCAAAGTGGTCGGGCATTTTCGGCCCGATGGCGTAGGCGCCGTAGCCGCCGTGGGAATAGCCCATGATGAAGACCTTGTTCGGATCGATGTCGCCAAAGAGTATGAAATTGTCCACCAGCCGGTCGACGAGCGGATAGACGTAGCGGTCGTAGAATCCGTTCCACGTGTTGTTCGGCGCACGCAACGCGAGGTAGAGGTAGCCGCCCGCCTCCGGATGGTCCTTGTAGTAGCGCTGCATGATCTTCCACTGGCTGTCGTTGACCTCGGGTGGCGCGCCGCCGCCGCCGTGCATGGCGATGAACAACGCCCAGCCGTTCGTCGGCCGCGTTCCCACCGTCTTCAGGACATACGGGCTGGCATGCTTTCCGGAGCTGACCCGCGAGGCGTCGAAATCGGCCTTCGCCGACTGGTGCATCGGCAAGGCCAGATAGGTTTCCCAAGCGAGGCGTCGCACCGCGGGTTCATTCTCCCGGAGCAGGCCGTTGAACCGCTGTTCAAACTGGAACGACCCCCTGGCATCGGGCGCCGAGTTGAAATAATCGCCCAACGCCGCCTTGAGTCCCCAGGAATCGCCTGCGCTCAAAGGGCGCTGAATCTTCTGCGGGATATAGCAGGCCATCGACGGCTGCACGATCACCGGCTGGTCCGTCAGGGTCAGCGTCACCAATTCCGAGGCATTCGTCCCAAAGGTGATCTCCCGCTTGACCACCCGGCCTTCGGTTTTCAGCTCCACCCGGTAGCGTCCGCCGGCCGCAACCGGAAGCGCGGCGAAGTCATTCAAGTCGGCGGTTTCGCCACGGCTGATTTCAGCCTGCACGGCGGCGGAGTTGGTGAGTTCGGTGACCGTGATCGGCACGGCCACGCGCCGCCCAGCCGGAGCATCGAGGACTTTGACCAACAGACGAGGCCGGGTGTCCGCCGTGGACTTGGGTTTGGCGGCGTAACGGGCGGTCACGTTGACGGCGCCGACCCATGTGACATCCGGGGCCCACACCATGGGAAAACCGACGTCCGACTTGCGGAAACTCGTCGCGTAGATCGCGTGCCGGGGCAAATCCGCCCGCGCCTCGGAAGCGTCGTGGACAAACCAGCCGCGGTTCAGCCCGTTCTTGTCCGCTTCCGCCGCTCCGGTGAATTGCCATCCGTCGTCCCAGACTTCGACCCACGTGTGGTTCCCGCGCATGTTGGACCACATGGGCGTGCCGACAACCCGCGCCGGAATTCCGACCGCACGGCACGCGTCCACGAGAAGGATCGAAAGCCCGGTGCAGGTGGCGATGCCGGACGCCATGGTTTCGGACGGCGCCTGGTCGGGGCGTTTACGGCCGGTGGAGTAGCGGACCTTGAGCAGCTTGAAGAGTTTTTCGTTCAACCGCTGCGCCGCCTCGCCCGGGGTCTTGCAGTCGGCGATCAACGGCAAAGAAATCTCCCGCAGGTCCGCGCGCCACGCTTCACGCGCCTCGGTCATCGACGCGTAAGGCAGGACGTCGTTCAGGAAGATGTCCTCGGGAATCTTCGGACCCCACGGCGCTTGGACTACGGCTTCACGGGCTAGCCGGAAATTCTCCAAAAGGAAATCAGCCGACAGCGTTTGCGCATCGCGGTCGGGCATGTTCTCGATGAGGAACCGCATGGCCTCGCGCTCCTTGCCGGCCGTGGCCGTGAAGGCGCGGACGAGCGAGGCGGAATTGGTTCCAGCCGCCGCCAGTCGCCGCTCGATTGTTTCCGGCAACGGCAACGGCGCCGGAGCCACTTCGCCAACCCGGCTGGCACAGCCGGAGACCGCCAACGCAACAATACTCAGTCCAACGCTGAATCGACTTACCATGTCGCCAAACTGCCAGCCCGTGATTCCGGCAAAAGGACAAATTTCCTCCCGGCCCATGGAAACGCGCATCCAGGTCCGGAGTCGGCCCAGGCCGATCGCCGGACCCGGCCCGGTGTTTCGGATTGCGTCGGACGCGCTTCGGCGGCATTCACGCCCTCCCACGTTTTCATGAACGAATCCTACGTCGCGAAGATCGCCTCCGAGCTGAAGATCCAGGCCCGCCAGGTCGCCGCCACCGCCAAGCTCTTCGCGGAAGGCGCCACCGTCCCGTTCATCGCCCGCTACCGCAAGGAAGTGACCGGCACGCTCGACGAGGTGGCCATCACCGCCATCCGCGACCGCATGCTCCAGCTCGCCGAACTCGACGATCGCCGCTCCTCGATCGTGAAGTCGCTGGAGGAACGCAACCTTCTCTCCGACGATCTCAAGCACGCCATCGCCGCCGCCGAGACGCTGACCGCGCTGGAGGATCTCTACGCGCCGTATCGACCCAAGCGCCGCACGCGCGCGACCATCGCCAAGGAAGCCGGGTTGGAACCGCTGGCGAAGATGCTGTTCGAACAGCAGGAAACCGTCGATCCGCTCAAGGAAGCCGCCGCCTTCGTCAATCCGGAGAAACTGGTCGTCGACGCGAACGCCGCGCTCTACGGCGCGCGCGACATCATCGCCGAGTGGATCAACGACGACGCCCTGGCCCGCGCGAAGCTCCGCCAGCTCTACTGGAGCGAGGCGACGGTGCGGTCGAAAGTGCTGACCGGAAAAGACGCCGAAGGCGCCAAGTTCAAGGACTACTTCGACTGGACCGAGCCGCTGAAGACCATTCCCAGCCACCGTCTCCTCGCCATTCGCCGCGGGGAGACCGAAGGCTTCCTGCTCGTCCGCATCACGCCGGCCGAGTCCGACTCCGTCATCGCGTTGGAGGAACTTTTCGTCAAAGCCCCGGGGAAACCAGCAGGCGAGCAAGTCCGTCTCGCCGCGCAGGATTGCTTCAAACGCCTCCTGGGATTCGCCATCGAGGGCGAGATGCGCATCGAGTCGAAGAAGAAGGCGGATCTGGAAGCGATCCGCGTCTTCGCCGAGAACCTCCGCGAACTCCTGCTCGCGCCCGCGCTCGGCCAGAAAAACGTCCTCGCCATCGATCCCGGCTTCCGCACCGGCTGCAAGGTCGTGTGCCTCGATCGCCAAGGGAAGCTGCTCCACCACGACGTCATTTACCCCACGGCCGCCGGTCCTTCGCAGGTGCGTGAAGCCGCCGAAGTCGTGCTGGCCTTCATCAAGAAGTTCCAGATCGAGGCCATCGCCATCGGCAACGGCACCGCCGGACGCGAGACGGAAACCTTCATCAAGGGGCTGAAGCTCCCTTCGACCATCTCCGTCGTCATGGTCAATGAAAGCGGCGCTTCCATCTACTCCGCCAGCGATGTGGCGCGTGAGGAATTCCCCACCGAGGACCTCACCGTGCGCGGTTCCGTCAGCATCGGCCGCCGCCTGATGGATCCGCTCGCCGAACTTGTGAAGCTCGATCCCAAGAGCATCGGCGTCGGCCAATACCAGCACGACGTCGAGCAGAACGCCCTCAAACGCAGCCTCGACGACGTGGTCGTCTCCTGCGTGAACGGCGTGGGGGTGGAGCTGAACACCGCCAGCAAACAACTCCTCAGCTACGTCTCCGGCCTCGGCCCGGCACTCGCCGCGAACATCGTCGCCCACCGCAACGAGAAGGGCCCGTTCAAGTCGCGCTCCGAACTGCTCAAGGTCGCGCGTCTCGGGCCCAAGGCCTTCGAACAGGCGGCCGGTTTCCTCCGCATCCGCGACGGCGAACACCCGCTCGACGCCAGCGCGGTCCATCCCGAGCGCTACGCGCTGCTCGACACGATGGCCCGCGATCTCGGCTGCACCGTGACCGATCTGCTCAAGGACGCCGGCGCGCGCCAAAAGCTGAAGCTGGAGAAATACGTCAGCGACGGCGTCGGCCTGCCCACGCTCCAGGACATCGTGCAGGAGCTGGCCAAACCCGGCCGCGATCCGCGCGAGAAGTTCGAGCTCTTCAGCTTCAAGGACGGTGTGGAAAAGATGGAGGACCTGAAGCCCGGCATGAAGCTGCCCGGCATCGTGACCAACGTCACCGCGTTCGGCGCGTTCGTGGACATCGGCGTGCACCAGGACGGCTTGGTCCACGTCAGCCAGCTCGCCGACCGTTTCATCAAGGACGCGGCCGAAGTCGTGAAGGTCTCCCAGAAGGTCATGGTCACCGTGACCGAAGTGGACCTGCCCCGGAAACGCATCGCGCTCTCGATGAAGGCCAATCCGGAGATCGGAGCGGCCAAAGAGCAGCGCAGTTCCCCCGCCGCACCGCGGCCGCCGGCCGGCGCCAAACCCGGAAGTTTCCCCTCACGACCGCCCTTCAATCCGAACCGTGGCGGAGGCGGAGGTGGAAGCCTTGGCGGCGGAGGCCTGGGTTCCTTGGCCGACGCCTTCGACACCTCGATCAGGAAGAAGTAGGCCTTCGCCCTCGAGGCAAAGGCCTCCCGGTCAGCCGCCGGCCCGCAAGGCCGCAGCGGCCCGATGGGCGGCGTCCATGACGTCTTTCACGCTGGCCCCGGCTTTGGCGGCGGCGGTTTTGCAGGACTCGAATTCGGGTGCGGCCTGCACCACGCGGCCGTCGAGTTTTCCGAGCTTCACGGAGACTTTGCCGAACGCGGTGTCCACCTCCACGAATTCACGGCCGAGTTTGCGACGCTCGCCGAGCGTTCGCCGGACACCGAAGGCGGTCGTTTCACGCAGGATCATTTCGCTGAACTTGTCGGCATCCACGGCGGCGCACAGGACGGAGAGCAGCACGCCGGGGCGGCTTTTCTTCATCTGGATCGGCGTATGGAACACATCGAGCGCGCCGCTTTCCAGCGCCCGGCCAACGAAGTGGCCGAGCAGTTCGGAGCTGATGTCGTCGAGGTTGGTCTCGAGGACGGCGACGGAATCGGTCTCCCAATCATGCGTCGTGGGACCGGCGGCGGAGACCACTTCCCCGAGGACGGCCCGCAGGACGTTGGGGCGCGTCTTGTTGTCGCGGGTGCCGAGGCCGTAGCCGACCCGCGTCGCGACAAGGCCCGCCATCGGCGCGAACGATTCGACAAACTCCGCCAGCAAAGCCGCGCCGGTCGGCGTAACGAGTTCGTGCGGTTCCTCGCATTGGGTCAGCGCAATGCCTTTGGCTCCGAGAATCTCCAGCGTCGCCGTCGTCGGCACGGGGAAACGTCCGTGCGCGCAGTTCACCCAGCCGGTCCCTTCGACGACCGGAGAGGCCAGAACACGCGGACATCCCAGCATCTCAAGGGCGATGCACGCGCCCACGATGTCGACGATGGAATCGATCGCGCCCACCTCGTGGAAGTGCACTTCATCCGTCGGATGTCCGTGGATCTTGCCTTCGGCCACGGCAATGCGCTTGAACACGCCGATGGACTTCTGCTTCACCCAGTCGGACAGCTGGCTGGAGAGGATCATCCGCCGGATGTCCGAGAAGCTCCGGTGCTCGTCACCATGGGAATGATCGCCTTCCCCATGGCTATGGTCGTGGCCATGTCCGGGCCCGTGGGAATGGCCGTGCCCTTGGTCGTGGTCCGCCGCGAGGTGGACATCGAACTTCACGCCTTCGATGGCCGATTTCTGCGCCCGCTTCACATGGAGGTGGTATCCGCCGACCCCGAGCCGCCCGAGTTCGGTTTCCAGAAGCCTTGCGTCGATGCCGAGATCGATCAGGGCACCGATGAACATGTCCCCGCTGATGCCGCTGAAGATGTCGAGGTAGAGAATCGCCATGGACGGATGGAAGCCGAACGGCGACCAAGTCAGAAGAGGAAACAGCGTGTCCGAAGAGGATGCCGCGCCTGACGATAAAAGGTAGGGCGGGATTCTGGGCCGCAGTCAG
>CANJSG010000088.1 GCA_947476875.1 Verrucomicrobiota bacterium
ATTGGAGCACGGGATCTCTGGGCAGGAACACCGGTTGGCGGCGGGCCGCGGCTTCCCGTTGCGCGGTCTGGAGGGTCAGCCGGGCCGTCTTGGACTCCGGCGCATAACGCACGGCAGCGGTGTGGCTGGCGATCGCTTCGGCCGGTTTGCCCCCGACCATCAGGCTGTGCCCGCGCAGTCCGAGGAAGACGGAAAGCTCCTGCGCCGGGGTCATCGACTGGAGATAGCCGAACTCCCGTTCCTCCTTCGGCATGATCGGGAAAGGCCATTCCCGGTAGTGCTGGTCGTCGTAGGCGTGGAAGCCCTCGCCGGTGGCGTCCAGATTGAACCGGTCGTTCGCATCCTCCCAGCGGACGAAGAGGTGGTTGATCGTGGCGACGAGCTTCAGCGGATAACCCAACCTCCGGCCCAGGGTCACATGGAGAACTGGCAGAGACGCGCACGTGCCCATGCGCCGGTCGTCGAGCAGACCATGGATGAAGACGTCGCGCGCATCGGCGAAAAACCGTTCATTCGGCTCGAAATCGCCGACTTCGGTGATGCGGGCGGGGTTGTAGCGGACCTTGAAGTCCTGCTGGAGGACGGTGGCCAGCATGGCCATGCGGAACTGGCCTTCGCTGCGGTTGAACTCCTCGGGGCGGTCCTTGAAGCGGTAGAGATGGCGCTCGGTTTCCATCCTGATCCGCCCGGCCATAAGGTCGACGCGGCGCAGGGCTTCGTCCGCATCCAGGGATTTCGTCGGACCGAGGCCTTCCGCGCAGAGGAGGTTCAACAGGGCGATGTCGCAGCGGGCGAGATCCGGTGGAGGAAGAGCGAGGAGCTGGCTGAGGGATCGGGGAGCTACGAACGTCCGGGTTTTGGAAGCATGTTCACGAGCTGGCTTGAGCGAGATCCAGACACCGAATGCTGCGAGGCCGCAGCCGACAAGTAGGGCAAGGCCGAGACCGGCTTTGCCGGTCCCAGACTGGTGAACGACCCGCTGTTTCTTCCCGCTCCCCACGCCCAAAAACGTAGGGAGACGAACCTCCATGGCAAGAGGGTTCTTCGGGTTTCTATGTCACATGTCTGAGTCAGGCTCGAAAGCCCGCCCTGCCTTCACCTCCGCGGCTGCGGGCCTTTCAATCACTCCGGCGCAGTCAACTGGCCAGCCGCCTTCTTTTTCTTCCACGCGGCGATGAACATGCCGTTGCCGCCGAGGTCCTGGGGCCAGATCCAGCGTTGGGCCGATGCGCCCTTGTCGGCCCCGAGCACGAGCGGCTCGAAGTCGGGATGGGCCGCCGTGAAGGCGTTGGCCACGGCCGTGGTCTCCGCTCGCGACAGCGTGCACACCGAATAGACGATCCGTCCGCCGGGCTTCACGGCGTCGACCACGTTGTTCAGCATCGAGAGCTGGATCGCGGCGAGTTCGTGGAGGTCCTTCGGCGAGGTCGTCCAACGGGCATGCGGATTCCGTTGCCACGTGCCGATGCCCGAGCAGGGCGCGTCGATGAGGATGCCGTTGCAGCGGCCTTCCGCCGGAGGCGTCGCGCTGCCGTCCCAGAGGGCCACCCGGAAGTTGAAGATCTGGGCGCGGCGGGCGCGGATGCGGAGCTGCTTGAGGCGCCATTCCACCCGGTCGGTGGCCCAGACCGTGCCTTTGTTCTCCATCAGATCGCACAGGTGCATGGTCTTGCCGCCCTCTCCCGCGCAGGTGTCCCACCAACGGTCGCCGTGGCGCGGGGCGCAAAGCGTGCCGACGGCCTGTGACGCGATGTCCTGGATCTCGAACACGCCATGCTGGAAGGGCGTCGTCTTAAAAAGATCGGCCTTGCCCGGGTAATACAGGGCTTCGGGCGCGAGCACATGCGGCGCAGCCACGGAGCCCGGAACCTCGCGGAGCACGCGCCCGGAATTTCCGGTCCGCGAGCGCAGCCAAAGACGCGGTTCAGCTTGGAGGGAACGCAGCCAGGCCGTCGGCACGTCGGCCATCTCGTCGAAGACCCACTCGGGCACGGAGCGCTTCAGGTCCTCGGCCGAAAAGCTCGCGGGTTGCTCCGTGAAACGACGGACCAGGTCCTCCGATTCGTGCAGGTTGTATTCCAGCGTGCGGCCCGGCGTAACGAAGGCGCGCCAGCGGTAGTAGCCGAACACCATCTCGCTGAGCTCGCCCGCGGTCTGCTTGCCCACGTGGCCCGCATCGCGGATCACCAGCCGCAACACCGCGTCGGCCGGGCGTTCCGTGCCGGCCAGTTCAATGACTTTCGTCGCTAGAGGATAAACCCGTTTGTCCATCGGCCGCTGATCGTGGCAGACGCCGGGGCGCGCCAGCAATGGGAAGATTCGACATCCCGCACCCGTCGATGGCACCGGGCGAGCCACGCCTTCCTGCGTGACTCAACCGGCGGGCGTTTCCACACTCCGCCCGCCGATGAAAAAGACCGCCCGTTCCAAGTCCGCCGCCAAACCGTCCGCCAAAGCCGCCGCGCCCAGCGCCGTCACCTCGCGCTCCGGCCGCTTTACCCATGGGCCCGCCGCCGATGTGGCGGCCTTCTCCGAATCCATCTCCTTCGACTGGCGCCTGTGGCGGCATGACATCCGCGGCTCCATCGCCCACGCCACCATGCTCTGCACCATCGGCGTGCTGACCAAGGCTGAGCGCGACGCCATTGCATCCGGACTTGAGCAGATCGGCTCCGAGATTGAGGCGGGCAAGTTCCAGTGGAAGCCCGAGCTCGAGGACGTCCACATGAACATCGAGGCCGAGCTGACCCAACGCGTCCCAGCCGGCGCCAAGCTCCACACCGCCCGCTCGCGCAACGACCAGGTCGCGCTCGACGTCCGCCTCTGGACCCGCGACGAACTGCGTTCCCTCGAAGGCGAACTCGGCTCGCTCCAGCGCGCGCTCGTCGCCCTCGGCGAACGTGCCGGTGACACGCTCATCCCCGGCTACACCCACCTGCAACGCGGCCAGCCGGTCTATTTCGCGCACCATTGCCTCGCCTACGTCGAGATGTTCGACCGCGACCGGCAGCGCCTCGGCGACTGCTACAAACGCGTCAACGTCTGCCCACTCGGCTCCGGCGCGCTCGCCGGCACCACGCTCCCGATCAACCGCGAACTCGTGGCCTTGCAGCTTGGCTTCGTTGATGAAGCGGGCCGGCCGCAGGTCACGCAGAACTCCATGGACGGCGTGAGCGATCGCGATTTCGTTGTCGAGTTCTGCGCCGACGCCGCGTTGGCCGCCGTGCATCTCAGCCGCCTGGCTGAGGACGTGATCCTGTGGGCCACGAGCGAGTTCAACTTCATCAAGATCGCCGACGCCTACACCACCGGCTCGTCGCTCATGCCGCAGAAGAAGAACCCGGACGTGGCCGAGCTGACGCGCGGCAAATCCGGCCGCGTTATCGGCAACCTCGTCTCGCTGCTTACGCTGTTGAAGGGCCTGCCCATGACCTACAACCGCGACATGCAGGAGGACAAGGAACGCCTCTTCGACACCGCCGACACCGTCCGCACCTGCGTGCGCCTCATGGCCGCGATGCTCGACAACACCAACGTGAAGGCCGCGAACTGCAACGCCGCCGCCGCCGACCCGCAGCTCCTCGCCACCGATCTCGCCGACTATCTCGTGCGGAAGGGAATGCCGTTCCGTCAGGCCCACCATGTCATCGGGGCTGTCGTGGCGCTGGCGGAGAAGGCGGGCAAACCTCTCGACCAGGTCACGCTGGAAGAGTTCCGCAGCACCAGCGACCAGTTCGGCCCCGACGTCGCCGACGTCTTCGACCTCAAGAAGGCCATGCAACGCCGCAATCTCGTCGGCGCTCCCGGCACGGCCGAGGTTAAGAAACAGATCGCCCGCTGGAAGAAGCTGTTGGGTAATTGAACTAAGGCCGGTTCGGTAACGGATCTTTTCTAACTGCGAGGGCGAAGTTTGAAGCCCAAGACCACCAGTCCGGCAATCATGAAAATGACCGTGCTCGGCTCCGGGACAACACCGGCAGCTAGCGGTGCGTTGGGATCTGCAGCGTATGCCCAATCGACAAACTCCCCCGCCGTGATTCCAAGCGGGTTGGAGACACGAATCCAGCCGTAGTGCGTGGTTCCTGAAATCTCAAATGAAACACCGACAAAGGCAGTTTTCTCGAAGAAGTATCCCAATCGTCCGATATCCACCTGAGCACCGATCTGTGCCCGTCCAAACTGGTCGGTTTGGCGTCCATACCACTGATAGGGTGGATATATGGAGGGCGAAACAAGAAACCCCGAATCGAGCGCGGCCACGAAACTTCCCAAGTCAGGCGGTGGCGACGGGATGGTCACCAGTCGATTATTCCCAAGTGGTGCCAACGAAGCTCCGCCACTGTCGGACACAAGGACGAAATCTGTAACTCCGTCACCGTTCAAATCCAGATCGCGGGACAGCGGAACCGGAGCGTAGAAGATTTGAGGAGACGGCGTGAAATGCACCACTCCCTGTCCCGAGACTCGGAGAGCCCCAGCCAGCAGAAAAATTGCGAGGCACATTGCTCGCGATTCTTTGCCGGGATTTCTGAAATTACTCAATCAGCCTGAATGCCCCGAAAGAACCGCTGTTCTTGAGTCTTGGTCAACGGACCTTCTGTGAAAATAATTTTCAACAGCGCACCGAAGACGTGGGGAATCAACTTTTATTCCACAGCCCCTTCAGGGCCGGCACTCTCGTGTGGCAATTCCGGTGGCTGGTGCCACCGGCTAATTTCCTGACGCGCCTCCGGCGCGAATGCCGGGACTGATCCTCACTTCGAGAACACCCACTTGATCAGCTACCCTCTAGACGGTGCCGGATCTCTCGTCGCAACGACGGTTCCTCAACGTGCTTCGGTCCGCGCGCGCGTCCGCCATTCGGTAGGGGACGTTCCTTCCCAGCCTTGGAAGGCGCGGAAGAACGAATTGGCATCCTCATAGCCGAGCAGGAATGCCGCTTCGTTCAACTCCACCGCGGGCTGTTTTAGGTAATGGCGGGCGAGTTCACGGCGCGTTTCCTGGACGAGCTGTTGAAAGGTGAGGCCCGCCTCGGTGAGCCGCCGTTGCAACGTGCGTTCGCTCAGGCCCAGTTCCTGGCCAAGATCGCGCAACGACGGACGCCGGCCGGCGAGCGATCGCCGCAGCGCGCCTTTCACCCGTGCGCCGACGTTCAGCGCGGTGTTCTGCGCTTCAAGTTCGGCATCCAGCTGCGTTCCGATTAGCCGCACCAGTTCCTCGTTGTGGGTGACGAAGGTGCGGTCGAGATCACTGCTGCGGAACACGAGCGCATTGCGGTCCGCCTTGAAGCGGATCGGGCATCCGAAATGGCTTTCGAGCATCGCGCGGTGTTTCACCGGCCTGGACAGCTCCAGACGAAGCGGGACGATTTCGCCATCCGATCCGCGCCGGCCGACGTTCAGAATCCATGAGAGCCCGACGTCGACCATGATGTCGGGCTCGGGTTCGTTGGCCGCGATGAAGAAGAATTCCACCGACGTCTCCTGCACTTTCCTGAGGACGTGGATCTCCTCCGGACAAGTCAGCTGCTTGTAGCGCGCGAGCCGTTGCAGTGCGTCTCCGAAGGTCCGGCTGCAAACTCCGGCAATGGCCACCGGGTGGCTGCGCTCGAACCGCAGTTCAGTTCCCAGCTTCAGACCGAAACCAGGATCCGCGACCATCTCGGCAACTCCCCGCCACAGGGCGAAGATTTCGGCCGTCGTGACGTAGATCTTCTCCTGCTCGAAGAGACCGGCGGGCAATCCGGCGCGTCGAAGCAATTCGGGCACTTCGATCTTCTCGGCCGCAAACCGGTGCGCCCAACCTTTGGTGATTCGAAATCGGTCAGCCATTCGTTCTGGTGGGCAAACGCTAGCACGCAATCCGCGGAGCAGCACCACAGTCTCGGACAAGACGGAGTTGCGTCAGCTCAGTTGCGCCGAACAACCAACGTCGTGGCTCAGCCGTTGTCCGCTGCGGGAAAGGCGCGGTCCTTATTTCGCGACCTGGACGACGATCAGCTTCTTCTGGTCGCGAATCACGAGCTTGCCGTCGGACAGCGCCAACGGGGCCCAGTTGTTCCCGGCCTCCATCAGCTCGGCGCTGGCGAGCGATTTGAATCCGGCAGGATCGGGTTCAATGAGATACAGCTTCTTGCTACCGTCCGTGGCGAGGATCAGACCGTCGACGAGGATGGCTCCACCTCGGACGAATGCAGGGTTTTGTCCGGTCGTCCATTTCACCTCGCCGCTCATGCTCATGCACACCATGCCGTCCCTCCGTTCGTTGGTGGTGTATTGCACATAAAAGTGGTCCTTGAACAGGATCGGCGGCTGAGTGTGGGCGCCGAACTCGACCTTCTTGAACAGCTCGGTGACTCCATAGGTCCCGTCCGCGGCCTTAGCCACTTGGATCATGGCGCATCCGGCGTTGTAGCCACCTGCGAGGAGCATGCGTCCCTCGCCCGCATCCACCGCGTGCGCGACCGGGATCCAGCAGTTGAAGTTGGTGTAGGTCCAAAGGATTTTCCCCGACATCGGATCGATTCCGTTGACCCTTCCGCCGCTTGAGGCGCGGCCGCGTCCCTCCGAAGCGGAAATCATGACAAGGTGGTCTTCGGCGCCGACCTTGACCAACGAGGGCGACACGTAGGCCGTCCCGCTGTTAAGCGGAGATGACTGGGAGGTCGTTCCGGAGAGCGAAGCTGTTTTCCACTTCAGGTCGCCCGTCGCTTTGTCGAACGCCACCACTCCCGCCTGGGGCGCCTGCGAGGCCACGATCAGCAGATCGCGGTAAATGATCGGATTCTGCACGATTCCCCAAATCGGCACCTGTCCACCCGCCGCCGGAGGCGCGAAGGGCGACGCCGGAATGCCTTTGCCACCGCCGAAATCCGTCCAGATGTTTTTATGCCAGACGGGCTTCTGGGTGGTGGTGCTGACGGCGTGCAGATCTCCGAGGAGGCCCACGGTGTAGACGCGGTCGCCATCGACGGTCGGCGTCGACCGGGATCCGGGAAACTCGACCTTGCCGGGGCCGGGATACGCGAAGGTCCAAAGCTCCTTTCCGTTGGAAAAGTCGTAGACCCGCAACGTGTCGCCGACCGTGTCATCACGGTCGAGGAGATAGACCTTGCCGGCGCTCACGGCGGCGCCGCCGAAACCGATGCCGATGGGAGCGGTCCAGAGCACCTTGGGACCTTCGGCGGGCCAGGTTCGCAGCAGCCCTTTCTCGGTGGATGAGCTGTTACGAGTCGGCCCATAGAACTGGGGCCAATCCGCGGACTGGGCACTCATTGCAATGAGCGGCGCGACAAACAGGGTCATGAGTTTGGTTCGAGTGGTCATCGTTCTTTCCTTTTGATAGTTACTTCCCGGCTTCCGCTTTTGTCGTCCCAATGGCGAACAATTGGGTCCGCGTCATCAAATACAGGACGCCGTTGGCGGGCACCGGCGTGCTGTAGATTGAATCCGCCATGTCGATCGTGGTCGGCTTCTCCAGCTTCGAATTCGCCCTGAAAACCGCGATGTCCCCGTCCTCATCGCCCAGGTAGACCTTGCCATCCACCAGAAGCGGAGATCCCCAGACCGGAGATTTAAGGTCGTAGGTCCAATGGGGTTCACCGGTCTTGGCATCGAGGCAGTGCAGAATGCCGCCAATGTCGGAGAGGAAAGCCAACCCGTTGCCGATGGCCGCAGTCGAAATGGAGCGGTTGATCTTTCCGTAATTCCAGACTCTGCCGGATTCGGTGATGTCGCCCCGTTTCGATGGATTGATGGAGTAGGCTGCTCCGCGCCCGTTGCCGCTGTCGGGATCCTGGCCCGCGCACAGGAACACTTTGCCGTCCATGAAAACAGGCGTGGCGACGCCGTAGTTGCGGCCCTCGGGGGCGATGTTCTTTGGGTTCAGATCGAACTTCCAAAGTCTCTCGCCGGTGCGCGCATTGAAGCCATACAGCCATCCGTCTCCTCCCGCGAAGAAGGCCTGCTGAACGCCATCGACCAGACCGAGCCCCGGAGACGACCATTGGCCATGCAGGATGCGGTCGCCCGGGGAGTTGTCCTGCCAAACGATTTTGCCGGTGCTCTTGTTGACGGCGAGAAAGCTCGGCGCCTGCGGCGAATGAACCTTTTGATCGCTCCTGCCGTTGGACGTGACCACGAAGACAAGGTCCTCCCAGACAACCGGCGACGAATTCGCCATGTTGAGCTGATGGACCCCGAGCTCCTTCATCATGTCGATCTTCCACACGATGTCCGCGTCGCTCGGTCCATTGTAACGCTCGCCTTGGAAAGGACCGTCGTTCTTGCCGTCCAAAAACCCGCCGGTGTCGAGGCACACCAATTCGCCGCGGTTGCTCACGTAGTAGAGGCGTTTCCCGTCCACAGTAGGGGATGAACAGACGCCCTGTTCCGGGAAGTCGTTCTGTGCGCCGGACTCAAGTTTGTCGGTGACGGCCTGCCACAGAAAACCGCCGTCGGACTCCCGAAAGCACATTAGGACGCCTTTGTCGCCTTGGATGTTCGCGTTCCGCGGATTCCCGTTGTTGGTGCCGAGAAAAACCTTCCCGTCGGCGACCACGGGATTCCCGTAGGAGGTCGAACCGATCTGGACCTTCCATTTGATGTTTTTGCCGCTCTTAACATCCCACGAATCGGGGAGTCCTTTCATGGCGGACGCCATGTTCCGATGCGTAGTGCCTCCCAACATCGGCCAGTCCTGCGAGAACGCGGGGAACGATCCAATCCCGGCCAGCACGAGCAGTGCGGACCCGATCTGGGTGAACGTCCTTGTTCCAAGGCCCCCCGAGCAATGGCGTCCGTTCATGGTCACAGAGAATTCGATGTCAGATGGTTTCCCGGGCTACCCGTAAGCGGCGTGAATGATCGGTCCGCCAAAACCACTACTTCGCCTTCACGTCGTAGCAGTAGAGCGTGTCCTGATCCCGGATGTAGAGCTTGCCATTGGCGATCACCGGATGCGCCCATGCGGGCTTACCCGTGCGGTCGGGTTGATCAAACTGGCCGCGCACCAGGAGCTCCTTACGGCTGGGTTCGATGAGAACCACCGGGCCTTCCTCGGTGCGGTAGTAGATCCGTCCATCGGCCACGGCGACCGAACCCTTCTTCAACCGCCGCTTGTCGGCGTCCTTCTCGTTCCAGAGGACGTCGCCCGTCTTGAAATCGAGGCAGACCGGATAACCGCCGCCGTTGCCGCCATTGGCGCCGTAGAGCGCGCCGTCGATCAGCACGACACCGCCGTGATGGTTCTCGATGTTCTTCGAAAACCAAACTTCCTCGGCTTTGAAGCCTCCGCTGCCGTCCTTGCTCAGCTTGGCAAGGCCACCGCCCGCTCCATAGGCCGTGGACGCAAACACCTGGCCGTCGTGGTAGAGGGGCGTGGTGATGTTGATGCCCATGCCATTGGCCGGTCTATCGTAGCGCCAAAGGAACTTTCCATCGGCTGCCGCGACACCGATCACGCCTTTGGCCGTGAGCTGAACATATTGCCGGACTCCTTCGAAAGTCATGGCGATCGGAGACGAGTAGGCCGCACCGGAACCGCCGCCTCTCCCACCACGGCCGCCACCAGGTCCGCCTTGGGCGGGGGCCTCAGCAGCAGGACTGGCCGGCATCGCGGTTTTCCAGACGGTCTTCCCGGTCAGCTTGTCGAGGGCGACCATCATCGCGTCCTGCGCTCCGGGAGTGACGATGACCTTGTCACCATCGACCAACGGTGATTCCCGGAAACTCCACGTGGGGAGTTTGCCGCCAAAATCGGTTTGCAGACTCCGCGTCCAGAGAACCTTGCCGTCGCTCGCTTGAACGCAGGCGACGTCCCCACCCATGCCCTCCACATAGAGCCGTTCGCCATCGACCGTGGGCGTGCCGCCAGGACCTTCCTTGGATTGCGGCATACCGCGTTGCATGAAGGCGGGTCCGAGGCGCGCGGCCCAGACCTCTTTGCCGTCCTTCTCCGACAAGGCCCAAACGATCTCATCTTCCCCGCGGATGCTCATGCCGTAGACGCGACCGGCCACGATCGAAGGCGCGCTGTCGCCGCCGCCGAGCCCCGTCGTTTTCCATGCTCCGGGCGGTCCCTCCTTGGGCCACGCTTTGAGGAGGCCGGTTTCCTTCGAATGGGCTGTCCGGTCCGGTCCTTGCCATTGCGGCCAGTCAAACTGGGCGCACAGGGCATTTTGGGTGAACGCGGCGACCACCAGGGCGATGGTGAAGGATTGGGCTGTGGGCATACACGGTTGATTGCGGACCTGCGTGATGGTTACAGCGTATTCCCACAAACGACTCCGTCACTCGCAGAACACGCCAAATCACTCGCCAAAGGCGCCAACCGCGAGAAAAACGACGATCCTCGTCACTTCGAGAAAACCCACTTGATCAGCTTGCCGATGGTGGGCGACTGGCCTTGGGAGAGGATGCCGATGCGGAAGACCTTCGCCGCCGCCCAGAGGCAGAAGCAGGTGAAGGCGGCGCAGAGGAGGACACCGAGCAGGATTTCCCAGAGCGGCGGTCCCGGCTTCGAGGCGATCCGGAGGGTCATCAGCATCGGCGTGGCCGGCGGGAAGAGGGAGATGGCGCGGGAGAAACTGCTGGTGGGGGATTCGAGCACGGGCACGAGGCAGAACATCGGCAGGACGATCATCATCATGGCCGGGCTCATCAGGCTCTGCGCGTCGCGGATCTCGTTACACGCGGAACCGATGGCGATGAAGATGGAGCCGAAGATGAGCAGGCCCAGCAGCTGGAAGACGACAAACCAGACGAGCAACGCCGGGTTCACATAACCCGTCAGCGCCATCTGCGTCATGATGAGCGCGGCCCCGCCGAGGTAGAGCACGGACAGCGTGAGCGAGACGAAGACGGTGCCGATCAACTTGCCGGCCATCAGCTCGAAGGGCGTGACGGACGAGATGAGCACCTCGGCGATCTTCTGCATCTTTTCCTCGAGCACGCTGTTGAGCAGCGCGGGCGCGGACGACATGACGAGCATGAACATCATCATCATCGAGGCGAACGGGATCATGAAGGTGGCCATGCGGTTGGTCTCCTTGGCCTTGATGACCTGGCCGGATTGGTCGACTTCGGCGAGGCCGAGCTGACGCACGTTGACCGGCTTCGTCAGCTTCTGCACGAGCGCCTGGTCAACACCCGCGCCCTCGAACCGTTTTCGGGTGATCTCGTCAGTGAGCACGCCGTTGAGCCAGTTGGGCAGCTCCATGAACGACGCGGTCTCGGTGAAGTAGGACACGGTGTTCGTCGCGGCAGTGTCGACGATGTTGGAACGGATGATGAGGAAGGCGAACAGGTCCTTCTTTCTCACGCGGTCGGAAAGGGTGACCTCCAGCTTTTCGTCGGCGGAAGCGGCGTCCACCCGTTCGATGGTGAAGGCGGGCCGAACCTGTTTCTCCTTGTTCACCGGGTCGAAGATGTCCTTCTCGTTCCTCGTGTTGGCGCGCGCTTCCAGCTTGGGCGCGAGCCAACCGGTCTGGTCGACGACGGCGAGCTTGCGCGGACGGATGTCGACCTTGTCCTTGGTCAGCTTTCCCACGATGAGGCTGCCGGACATCATCACGGGCAGCAGGATGATGCCGATGATGAAGGCCTTCGAACGGATGGCGTTCAGGTATTCGGTGCGGGCGACGGTCCAGATCTTACGCATTGGCTTCCTCCTTGGTTTCCGGTCGGGCGATGCGGACAAAGATGTCGTGCAGCGAAGGCGTCGTGACCTCGAAGAGTTCCACGCGGGCCTTCGCGGCGATCCGCTGGAGCAGCGCCTGCGGATCGCCGGGATTGCGGATCTCCAGATGCTGGCCGAAGTCGCGGGTGACCTCGACCCCCTCGACGCCCTGGAGCGCGGCACGTCCGCCCTGGACGCGGAGCCGGATCGTATCCTCGCCGTAGGTGGCGCGGATGCTGGCGAGCGTGCCGTCGAGCACCTTGTTGCCACGGTAGATCATGAAGATGTAGTCACACATCTCCTCGGCCGTGGTCATGTTGTGGGTGGAGAAAATCACCGTGGTTCCCTGCTTGCGCACGTCGAGGATGGCGCTGCGGAGGACCTCGAGGTTGACGGGATCCAAACCCGAGAACGGTTCGTCGAGGATGAGCAGCTTGGGCTTCGAGAGAACGGCGGAGATGAACTGGACCTTCTGCGCCATGCCTTTTGAAAGCGCCTCCACGTTCTTCTTCCCCCAAGGCGTCAGATCCATGCGCTCGAGCCATCGGTCCACTTCCGGCCCGGCCGCCTTCTCCGACACGCCCTTGAGCGCCGCGTAGTAGAGGAGCATGCGGCGGACGGTCATCTTCTTGTAGAGGCCGCGCTCCTCCGGGAGATAGCCGATGTCGTCATTGGCCGAACGTGTGCCCTGCCGGCCGAGCACTTCGACCGTGCCGGAATCGGCGAGGAAGATGTGGAGGATCATCCGGATGGTCGTGGTTTTCCCGGAACCGTTCGGCCCGATGAAGCCATAGATCGATCCGGTGGGCACCTGGAGCGAGAGGTTGTTCACGGCCACCTGCGTGCCGAATCGTTTGGTCACGTCGACCAGGTTGACGGCGAAGGAAGGAGGGGCGGCGCTCATGTCGGACTTGGTTCGAAGCGCCATGGGTAAACGGCGGCGGGCCGATGCACAAACGCTTTTGCATTCCAGGAACGCCCGCAGCGCAAGCTTCCGGCGTGTCGTAATGCCGGCGTCCTCGCCGGCCTTCGCGAACGACAAGGGCCAAAGGGACAGGTCAATAGCCAGATACAAACCGTTCGCAAACCTTCGCCTCTATTCCAATTGGCCGGTTTCCCGAAATCTCGTCCTACGGCAGTAACCTGCTCGGAATCAAAGCAACGCGAATACTAACGAAACAATGAACGAAGTTGACTGCAGGCTGGAAGCCCGCCCTGCCTTGGATTGATTCGTTCCAACTGACCCTTCACGGCGGGAATGGCGGTGACGGCGCGGCCTCGGACGACCTCACTTGAGCTTCGGCGGAATTGTGGGAGTTTCGGCGCATGTCTTTGACGGCCATGGCCAGCGTTTCCGTTCTCCCCCCCGGCGAACGGGTCCGGCGCTGGCTGGAGGTCACGCCGGTCTACCAGACGCCGCTCGTCCAGGCGGCCCTTGCCCGCGCCACCGGCAACGACGACTGCGCGTGGTGGGATCTCCTGCCGTTCATGACCAAGCGGGATTGGCAGAAGAACTTTCCGGCAAACTTCCTTCCTTGGGCCGCGTCGGTCGACGAGTTGGAGGACCATCCCGAGATCGAACTGGATTTCACCTCGGGCACGTCGGGCGAACGGGCGCCGCTGATCATGCCCCGGGGCTGGTGGGCCGTGCAGGAACGACGGGCCTTGTTCCTCAACCGCCACGTCGCCCGCATCCTCGACAAGATCGCGTCGCCGCGCCGGGCCACCCTGTCCGCGCCCGTCTGCAACGGCGACGTCAGCTACATCGGCCGGCCGTCGTTCGTGGACCGCAGCGTGGGTGGAACCCTTTACCTCAGCCTTTCGGCCAATCCTTGGCTCTGGGGCGCCGTGGAGTTTGAGCGCATCGCCATGGAGATTGCCCAATGGCAGCCCGACTTCCTGGATCTCGACCCGGTCTACGGCGCGGCCTTCGCCCGCTTCTGCCGGGAACGGAAGCTCCGGTTTCCCACGGTGAAGTTCATCCTCTCCAGCTACGAATTCGTCAGTGTGGTCCATCGCACGCTGATGGAGGAGATCTTCGCGGTTCCGGTTTTCAACCTCTACGGATCCACCGAGACGGGTCATCTGCTGATGGAGGACGAACACCAGCGCCTCCGGCCGAGCGGCGAGACGGCCTTCCTCGAATGCGTCGAGCCGTCGCCGGAAGGGGCGGCCCAGATCGTCGTCACGACCCTCTCCAACGACGTCATGCCGCTGGTCCGCTACCGCATCGGCGACCATGTCGAACGGCTCTCGGACGAGTCCGGCGACCATTTCAGGCTGCTCGGCCGGGTGCGTGATGCCTTCCAGATCGCGGGACGGATCGTGACGACGGCGGAAGTCGACGCATGTTTCGCCGGGATGACCGGGATCGCGCACTACCAGCTCGCCCAAATCGCAGCCGACCGTTTCCGGCTCCGCTACATTGCCGATGGTTCGGGCCCCGATTCCGCTCGGCTTGTCGAACTCCGGGGCGAACTAGGCCGCCTTCTCGGGAGCGGTAGCGAAGTAGCTCTGGAGCAGGTCGACCAGTTGCTCGCCGAGCGATCGGGCAAGTTCCGCCTGACGGTGCCGCTGGCCAACCCGGCTCGGCCGGAGCCATTGCTTGTTTCGTAGGCCGGGCATCCCTGCCCGGCCAGTGGGTGTTCCTTTGTGACGATAGATTCGCAGCACTTCCTGGCCGCGAGGACGCACGGCCTACAAAGGCTCGGCCGAAAGTTTTGCCATACGGGCCCGCCTTACCAGCCTTCGCGTTCTTCGCGCCCTTCGCCGATGAATCAACGGTCCTACCCCGGGGAATGGCTGGACAGGGCCTTCCGGGATTCCCTAGCGTCCGCCTGTTTTTCCGGTGACCCCACAGCGCCCGTTCAGGTCGTCGGATTTCCAATATGTTCGTTCGCCTGCTCCAACGGATGGTCAGCACCGCGTATCTGGACGCCTGCCAGCGTTGCAACGACTGGAGCGGCCAGCTGACGGCGGAGCTCCGTCCCCGGGCGTTGCTCGACGTCGGATGCGCCGACGGGGCGTTCCTCGGCAAGTATCTCAAACACCAGCCCGAACTCTTCAACGGCATCGAAGCCTCCCCTCCGTTGCGCGCGAAGGCCGAGGCCCGGGGCATCAAGACGTTCGATGTCGACCTGAACGGCGCCTGGCCTTTTGCCGACGGCTCCTTCGACGTCGTCCACTGCTCGCAGGTCATCGAGCATCTGCACAACACCCGGCTTTTCGCCCAGGAGATCCACCGCGTGCTCAAGCCCGGCGGCACCGCGTTGATCACGTCCGAGAACCTGACGAGCTTCCTCAATCTCGGCGCGATGGCCTGCGGCTACACGCCATTCACCTTGATGCGCTGCTGCGGCTGGTATCTCGGCAACCCGCTCGGGCTGCACTACCAGGAGCATGTCTCGGAGGATGTCCCCATCACCCACCCGGCCTATGCGGGCGTCACGGGCCACGTGCGCGCTTTGGGCGTGTTGCAGGCGCAGCAGCTTTTCCAGCGGATCGGCTTCGCCGACGTGCGCGTGACCTCCTACGGCCTGATGCCCTTCCCGAAATGGCTCGGGAAACCGCTCGAAACGCTCATGCCGAGGCGCGGCCATCTCCTCCTCATCCGCGCGACCAAGGCCGCCGCCAAGATCTGATCCGCCATGGGACTCGACATCAACGCCGTCCGTTTCCTCATCGCCGCCCACAAGCAGGGAGTCCGGTTTGGCGAAGTCCTGATGCTCGGCCGGCAGGACCTGAATGTTTATCCCGCCACGATGATCCAGGAGTTGGGGCGGGCGGGACTGCCGGCCGACGAGTTTCTGGCCGGTGATCCCTCGAGGGTGCGCTACGCCGAGCCGGTCTTCCGGGCTTTGGGAGCGAGCAGCGTGCGTTCGATCGATGCCTCGGCGTTTGAGGGCGCCGAGTTTGTTCACGACCTGAACCAGCCCATCGGTGCGGAGCTGAAGGAGAAGTTCGACCTCGTCTACGACGGCGGCACGCTCGAGCACATCTTCAACTTTCCCCAGGCGCTCAAGAACTGCATGGAGATGGTCCGCGTCGGGGGGCGCCTCTGTATCCACACCGGAACCAACAACTGGTGCGGCCATGGGTTCTAC
>CANJSG010000089.1 GCA_947476875.1 Verrucomicrobiota bacterium
CGTCAAAGGTGACGGTGCGATGGTGCCGGGTGCGGCCTCGGAGCGTGACGTTCATGGGCTAGAGAAAGCACAAGTGACGCCGATCTGAAGACAGAAAAAGGACCGGCGACGAAGCGGACGCGTTACGGTTTCTTCTCCGCCGTCTCCTGCTCGATGACGGCGATGACCACGGCGTAGGCGGGGTCGGCGCGAAGCTTTTTCAGATCCTTGTCCTTCTGCATCCAGGAGAAATCCCGGTAGCCGAGACGGATGGAACGCAGCAGGGCCTTGAGCGCATCGTCGATGCGGTCGTTGAGCGAGAAGCTGCAGGCGAGGTTGTAGTGCGCCAGCGCGTCGGCGGGGTGCAATTGCGTGATCTGCTCGTCGATCTTGAGGCCGTCCGCGATCCGCCCCCGGCGTGTGTAGTCGTCGCCGAGGATCTGAAGCGCCGCTTCGTCCGTCGGGTCACGGCGCAGCACGCCCTCGATGAAGCCGATCTCGACATCGAGATCACGCTGCTGCTTCCGGGTGAGCTTGCTGCGGGTGGGCGTCTTCTTTGGCATGTGACGGGACAAACTTTCGTGCGAGTTGGCGGGCTGTCGAATTCTTTTTTTCTCCAGGCCTGCAAGATTCGCTGGATACGGGTTGCCGGGCGAATCACGCGCCGGCTTCACGGCGAAACCGCCGCTTGCCGACTGGGTGCCGCGTTGCAACGCTCCGCACTGGATTCCGCGATGATACCTCAAACCCTGCTTTCACTGTCCGCAGTCCTCGCAGCCACCGTGTTGTCCGCGGCGGAGGCGCGGCCCCGGCCGGCGGCGATTCTCCCCGGTGCGGCCAACGACTCAGAGCCCCGGCCGGTTTCCCTCTTCAATGGCCAGGACCTTTCCGCCTGGCGCAAACCGGTCGGCGAATGGATGCCGGTGAAGGCCGTCCTGCTCGGACGGACCAACGAAGCGGTGTTCGCGATCACTCCGGGACGCGGGGTGATGGTGAACGGCGCCACCGGGAAGACCGTCGATCTCCTGAGCAGCTTCGAGCACGGCGACGTCGAGGCGCATCTCGAGTTCTGCATCCCGAAGGGTTCGAACAGCGGCGTCTATTTCATGGGCCGCTACGAGATCCAGATCTTCGACAGCGCCGGCAAGAAGGCCGTCACCCCATCCGACTGCGGCGGAATCTATGAACGGTGGAAAGACGGCAAGGGCTTCGACGGCCACGCTCCCAAGGTCAACGCCGCGCGCCGCGCGGGCGACTGGCAGACATTGGATGTCGTCTTCCGTGCGCCGCGTTTCGACGCGAAGGGAAAGAAGACGGAGAATGCGAAGTTCATCAAGGTGACGCTCAACGGCACGGCCATCCACGAGAACGTCGAATGCACCGGCCCGACACGCTCGGCCAAGTTCGAGAACGAGAAGGACGAAAAGCCCAAGGGCCCCGTCCAACTCCAGGGCGACCACGGCCCCGTCGCCTTCCGTAACCTCCAGTTCCGACCGGTCAAGCTCGACTGAGCCGCCCGTCATAATCTTCATGGCTTCGCTTCCCACCGATCCGTTTGTCGGACCCGCGGCTCCCGCCGGGTCCAAACCCACGTCGACCGGAGACACGTCGATCCTGGGAATGTCCCCCGGCGAGATGACCTCGTTCATGTCGCGGACGGCTCCGACGGCGGAAGGCCAGCGGCTCGTCGAGGACCGTGCGCGGAAGAAGAACTGGAAACGCTGGGGCCCCTATCTCGCCGAGCGCCAGTGGGGCACGGTGCGCGAGGACTATTCGGCGGACGGCACCTGCTGGGATTACCTTCCCCACGAGCACGCCCGCAGCCGGGCCTACCGCTGGGGCGAGGACGGGTTGCTCGGCATCACCGACCGCGAATGCCGGCTCTGCTTCGCGCTCGCGCTCTGGAACGGAAAGGACCCGATCCTCAAGGAACGCCTCTTCGGCCTGAGCGGTCCCGAGGGCAACCACGGCGAGGACGTGAAGGAGGAGTATTTCTACACCGACTCCACACCGACCCATTCCTACATGCGGTCCGTCTACCGTTATCCGCAGGCGGCGTTTCCCTACGCGAAGCTTGTCGAGATGAACCGTAGCCGGCGCCGGGACGAAGCCGAGTTCGAGCTGGCGGACACGGGCATCTTCGAGGGCAACCGCTTCTTCGACGTCGAATCCGAATACGCCAAGGCCGCTCCGAACGACATCCTCATCAAGGTCACCATCACCAACCGCGGACCGGAAACCGCGCCGGTGCACGTGCTGCCCACGGTGTGGTTCCGCAACACCTGGGTCTGGGGCACGACCCACGAGGCCGGCACGCTCAAGCCGCGCATCGCCCGCCATCTGCCGGGGCGTTTGACCCTGTCGCACGAGACTCTGGAGCCGTTTTGGTTCGAGTATCCCGCGATGCCCGGCGGCCAGTTTCCGGAAGTTCTCTTCACCGACAACGAAACCAACTTCGACCGCCTCTTCGGCACACCCAACCAATGGCGCTGGGTCAAGGACGCCTTCCACGACTACGTCACGAAGGAACGCCGCGACACGATCAACCCGAAGGACATCGGGACCAAGGCCGCGCCGCATTACGTCTACAACCTCAAGCCCGGCGAAAGCACCGTGCTCCGGCTCCGGCTGGTCGCGAAATCCGAGGCGGATCCGGGAATGGTCAGCCGGGAGTTCGACAAGATCTTCGACCTCCGGAAAAAGGAGGCGGACGAGTTCTACACCGCCCTGGAGCCCGGCCAGATGACCGTCGATGAACGCCAGATCGTCCGCCAGGCCTACGCGGGATTGCTCCATTCGAAGCAGTTCTACCACCTGATCATCGACGACTGGCTCAACGGCGATCCATCCATGCCCACGCCGCCGGAGAACCGCCGCCACGTGCGCAACACCGACTGGGGCCACCTCTTCAGCAAGGACGTGCTCTCCATGCCGGACAAGTGGGAGTATCCTTGGTTCGCCGCGTGGGACACGGCCTTCCACATGATCCCGTTCGCGCGGATCGATCCACAGTTCGCCAAGGACCAGCTGCTCCTCTTCCTGCGGGAATGGTATATGCACCCGAACGGCCAAATCCCGGCCTACGAATTCGCTTTCGGGGACGTGAATCCGCCGGTGCATGCATGGGCCGCATGGCGCGTCTACAAGATCACCGGCGCCCAGGGCCATCGCGACCGCGAGTTCCTGGAACGCGTCTTCCAGAAGCTGCTGCTGAACTTCACCTGGTGGATCAACCGCAAGGACTCCAACGGCAAAAACCTCTTCGCCGGCGGCTTCCTCGGCCTCGACAACATCGGCGTCTTCGACCGCTCGAAACCCCTGCCCACCGGCGGCACGTTGCACCAGGCCGACGGCACGGCGTGGATGGCCTTCTACTGCTCGACGATGCTGGCGATGGCCATCGAGCTGGCGCACGACGAACACGGCCGTCTCGTCCGCGCCTATGAGGACATGGCGTCGAAGTTCCTCGAGCACTTCGTCCAGATCGCCGATGCGATCAACACGGCCGGCGGCACGGGCCTGTGGGACGAGAAGGACGGGTTCTACTACGACCAGCTCGTGTTGAACGGCGAAACCATCCCGCTCCGGACGCGCTCGCTCGTCGGTCTGCTGCCCCTCATCGCCGTCGAGGTCTTCGACGAAAAACAGATCAAGGCTCTGCCCGGATTCTACAAACGTTTCGAGTGGTTCAACCGCTACCGGACCGACCTTGGGCGATTCAGCAGCTACGGCACACGCAAGGGCACTGGACTGCTCCTGTCCATTCCCACGCGGGAACGTCTCGAATCTCTGCTGAAGTATCTCTTCAACGAGGCCGAGTTCCTCTCGCCCTACGGCATCCGCTCGCTCTCGCGCTGCCATGAGGCCGAGCCGTTCATCTTCAAGATCGGCGATTCGGAATACAGCGTCCGCTACACGCCCGGCGAATCCGACACCGGGCTCTTCGGCGGCAACTCGAACTGGCGCGGGCCGGTGTGGTTCCCGGTGAACTACCTGCTCATCGAGGCCTTGGAGCGCTACCACCGCTTCTACGGCGATGATCTCAAGGTCACCGTGCCCGGCCTCGGCGATGGTTCGCCCGTCACGCTTCGCCAGGCGGCGGATGAGATCGAACGGAGGCTCGTCGCGCTCTTCATGCCCGACAAGACCGGCCGGCGTCCGTGCTTCGGCGACGACAAACGGTTCGAGTCGGACCCGGCGTGGGCAAACCTGCATCTCTTCCACGAATACTTCCACGCCGACACCGGCAAGGGCCTCGGCGCCACCCACCAGACCGGCTGGACCGCGCTCGTCATCCGCCACATCGAAGGCATGGCCGGCCGGCGGAAGAGCTGAGCTGCTTCTTACAAACCCGCCGCGTCTCCCCACTCGTCACGGGCGCGGTCGAAGTTAGCCTCCGACCCATGCGCTACGTGATGAAAGAAAAGCTGTTCAGCTTCGGGGACGATTTCCGCATCCAGGACGGGCAGGGGAGCGACGCCTACTTCGTCGATGGCAAGGCCTTCACGCTTCTGCGCGAGAAGCTTTCCTTCCAGGACATGGCCGGCCACGAACTCGCCTTCATCCGCAGCCGCATCCTTTCGTTGCGGAAATCCTACGAGATCCTGCGCGACGGACAGCTCGCCGCCGTGGTCAGCAAGGATCTGTTCACCTTCTTCCGTTGTTCATTCACCGTCGACGTGCCGGGTCCGGATGATCTGGAGGCGCAGGGAAGTTTCCTCGACCACGAATACACCTTCAAACGCGGCGGGCGGGTGGTGGCCGAAGTGTCGAAGCGCTGGTTCTCATGGAGCGACACCTACGGGGTGGATGTGGCCGAAGGGGAAGACGACGTGCTCATCCTCGCGAGCAGCGTGGTCATCGACATGATCTGCCACGGGGACAAGGACCGGCATTGAACGCGAGGCGGCTTCGACGTCGAGAACCGGTCAGGCGGTGATCGCGGCCGATTTGTCCGACAATCCTTCGATCAGGAGCTTGAGCTTCTTCAGCGGGGAAACCTCCCTCGCCTTGCCGAGCTTGTGCAGGACGACGATCAGGGAGCGGCCCAGCAGCGACACGCCCGAACGGCCGATATCCACTTCCTGGGAGACTCGCGTGCCTTGGCGCACGGCCGTGAGGCGGAACTTCACCCGCACCATCCGGCGTCCCTTGCTGTCCTCGAAATTCTGCACCAGCTCCAGTTTCTCGCCCTTGGTGCATTTGGAGACGGCGATCTGGGATGCGACTTCGCGTTTTTGGAGGCGGAACTGGGCGCTGAACTGCTCGCTTCGGCTCAGTTCACCGGAGCGGTCCCGGCGCACCACCTTGACCTTGGTGTTCCAGTGGCGCCACGTGTCTGGATCGGCGAGGTGCTTCCAAACGGTGTCCGTCGGCGCGGCTATGATGATCGATTCCTTCAGCTTCACTCAGCAAATCCTCAAGTCTTTCAAAGTCTTCGGTCTAATGCGGCCGCGGGTGAAGCCCAAAGTCTTACGAAGGAGAATCCGTTTACCTCCGTCCCGCTGATCCGGCTTCATTTCTTAAGTGAACCGCCGCCTGACCACGACCCTGTAGCGTCCCTGGAAAAATCCCCGGGACGCCCACGCCTCGCACTGCCAAGTCCGGGGCGTTTTTCTTTTCAACCACAGATGAACACAGATGGGGAACCCTGAAGCCGGGTATCAGCGGATGTGAATCCTCTCATCATGGGCTTGGACGTATCAGCTTTGGTCCACGTCGGTCACGTCGTCACTCAGGCTGCAGAAGCTGCATTTCCCTGCCTTTAATCTGTGTCCATCTGTGTCCATCTGTGGTCAGCCCCTTCCCTCTCACCGGATGAACCCAGATGACAACAGATCAGAAACCCCGGACCTCCGGGCTGGATCGGTGCGTCCTTTGTGCAAGGACGAGACTCACGCGATCATCGGTTGCGCCTTCGATGTGCTGAACGAACTCGGCCACGGTCTGGATGAGAAGATCTACGAGAACGCCCTGACCGTTGAGTTCCGGCTGCGCGGGATCGGCTATGACCAGCAGCGCCGGTTTGAAGTGCTCTACAAAGCCCAGCCTGTCGGGCTGTTCGTTCCCGACCTGATCGCCTTTGGCCAAGTTGTCGTGGACGCCAAAGTCATCGACCACATCGGCGACCACGAACGCGGTCAGATGCTGAATTACCTCCGCATTACCGGTCTTCGCGTCGGACTGATCCTCAATTTCCGCCACGGCCGCCTCCAAACTGAACGCCTCCAGCTCTGAACCTGAATCTTAACCACAGATGGACACAGAGACACACAGATCCGAAAGCCGCTTCGGCGAAGCCGAAGCCGGCGCCCCTGCCTTTAATCTGTGTTCATCTGTGTCCATCTGTGGTTAACCCTTCTCCTATGTCCGACCAGCAACAGCCCGCCGCCCCGCAGCCGAACCCCGAGCGCAAGACCCTCGACGACCGCGCCAAGATGACCGAGCTGGAGCGCATCCGGCACTCCTGCGCCCACGTCCTCGCCACCGCCATCCTCCGCCTCTGGCCCGACGCCCAGTTCGCCTACGGCCCGCCCGTCGAGAACGGCTTCTACTACGACGTCGAACTCTCGCACCGCATCTCCCCCGAGGACTTCGCGGCCATCGAGGCCGAGATGAAGAAGGAGACCAAGGCCAACAACCCCTTCGAGAAGCTGACCGTCACCCGCGAGCAGGCTATGGCGGATGCCAAAAGCGGTCGCTTGGGCGGGCTTGGTGAGAGAGACGCAGTCTCCAAGTTCAAGCTCGACCTGCTCAACAGCATTCCCGCGGGCGAAGCCATCTCCTACTTCAAGAACGGCGACTTCATCGACCTCTGCGCCGGGCCGCACGTCATGCGCACCGGCAACATCGGCGCCTTCAAGCTCACCCAGGTGGCCAGCGCCTACTACAAGGGCGACGAAAAGAACCCCCAGCTCCAGCGCATCTACGGCACCGCCTTCAAGAACAAGACGGAGATGGACGCCTACTTCACCATGCTGGAGGAGGCCAAGCGCCGCGACCACCGCAAGATCGGCCAGGAGATGGGCCTGTTCGCGTTCGACGCGGAATACGTCGGCCCCGGCCTCGCGCTCTGGCTGCCCAAGGGAACCGTGCTGGTGGAAGAACTGGAGAAGCTGGCCAAGGAAACCGAATTCGCCGCCGGCTACGTCCGCGTGAAGACGCCGCACCTCGCTCGGGAGAAGATGTATAAGACCTCAGGCCATCTGCCGTATTACGCGGACTCGATGTTTCCGCCGATGGAGCTTCACGAGAACAGGGCCAACCAAGGTGGTTGGCAGGATTTGGAGAATGGTAGAACGGACCTGATCAAGGAGCTCCGTCCGTCGTTCAAGAACCTCCCGAAACCCGGAGATTTGGCTAAAGCGCACGAAGAAAAGAGGACTGAACCATTTATCAAAGACTGGCTCGACAGTCTTGCCACCGCTGAACGCAGAGCGGTTGATTTCCTCGGTGTATCGCGGTTGCTCCAAGAATTCGCCCTCGTCGATTCAGGGGAATCGACCCGCTACTACCTGAAGGCCATGAACTGCCCGCACCACCACCGCATCTTCGCGGCGGAACCGCGCAGCTACCGGGACCTCCCGTTGCGCCTCGCCGAATACGGCACCAACTACCGCTACGAACAGTCCGGCGAACTCTTCGGCCTCATGCGCGTCCGCAGCATGAACATGAACGACGCCCACCTCTATTGCACCGAGGAGCAGTTCGCCGCCGAGTTCCGCGCCGTGAACGAGATGTATCTGAAATACTTCAAGATCTTCGGCATCGAGAAGTATGTGATGCGCTTCAGCACCCACGATCCCGCCAAACTCGGCCAGAAGTTCGTCAACGAACCCGAGCTCTGGAAGAAGACCGAGGACATGGTCCGCAAGGTCCTGATCGAGTCCGGCATCAACTTCGTGGAAGTGGCCAACGAAGCCGCCTTCTACGGCCCCAAGATCGACGTCCAAGTCTGGAGCGCCATCGGCCGCGAATTCACCATCGCCACCAACCAGGTGGACTTCGCCGTGCCCGCCAAGTTCGGCCTCACCTACCGCGACAAAGACAACACCGACAAGACCCCGCTCTGCATCCACCGCGCGCCCCTCGGCACGCACGAGCGCTTCATCGGGTTCCTCATCGAGCACTACGCCGGCAACTTCCCCCTCTGGCTCGCGCCCGACCAGGTCCGCGTCGTCACCATCGGCGACGACGAACGCCTCGTGGGCCACGCTAAGGGCTTGGTCGCCGAGCTGCGCCAGCACCAGGTCCGCGCCGAAGGCGACTACGGCTCCGAACCCATTAAAGCCAAGATCTCCGATGCCGAGAAGGCCCGCGTCCACACCATGCTCGTCCTGGGCGCGCGCGAACTGGAGAACGACTCCGTCGCCGTCCGCCTCCACGGCAAGGGCAACATCGGCGTGAAGCCGTGCTCTGAGGCGTTGGCGGATATTCTGGCGTCGATCAAAGAACGCCGGGCGTGAGCCCGCAGCCCCGGAGCGCGGAGCGATGCTCCGCGCTCCAGGGTCACTTTGCGGCTTGTCCCCGTTCTCCCCACATGGGTATCAAGTCCCGCATGAACCCCGCTTCCTCGCCGCGCTCCCCGCTTTCACGTCGTCACTTCCTCGCCCTCTCCGGCATGGCCACCGCGCTCGCCCCCGCCATCGGCGGCCGGGCGTTCGCGGCCGCCGCCGCCGCCGCCGCGCCCAAGAAGTATCCCATCGGCCTCGAGCTCTACTCGGTGCGCGGCGAGCTGATGCGGAACCCGTTCACCACGATCAAGGCCGTGGGGAAGATGGGCTACGAGGCCGTCGAATTCTACGCGCCCTACTATGCGTGGACGCCGCCGATGGTGAAGGACATCAAGTCGCTCATGGACGACGTGGGCCTGCGCTGCTTCTCGACGCACAACGGCATGCAGTCCTTCACGGCGGGCGACGGCATGGCAAAGGCCATCGAGTTGAACCACATCCTCGGCGCGCGGCACCTTGTCCTCTCATCGGCCGGCGGCACCAAGGGGGCAGAAGGCTGGAAACGTCTCGGCGAGCAGCTCACCAAGGCCGTCGAAGCCCTCAAGCCCCACGGCTTGACCGCCGGGTTCCACAACCACCAGACCGAGTGGGCCAAGGTCGATGGCGACCTCCGCATCATGGACGTGCTCGCGGCCAACACGCCCAAGGAGTTCGTCCTCCAGTTCGACGTCGGCACCTGCATGGAGGCCGGCGCGGATCCCATCGCCTGGATCAAGGCCAATCCCGGCCGCATCAAGAGCCTTCACCTGAAGGATTGGGCGCCCGGCGACCGGAAGGATGAGAAGGGCTACCGCGTCCTCTTCGGCGAAGGCGTGACCCCGTGGAAGGAAATCTTCGCGACGGCGGAGTCCGTCGGCGGCGCGGAGTATTACCTCATGGAACAGGAAGGCAGCCGCTTTCCCGAATACGAGACGGCCGAACGCTGCCTCGCCACGTGGAAGAAGATGCGCCCGGGCGCTTGAGCCCTGGCGGCTTTGTCAGATTTGAACGCTTTGTCCGAAACCCAAACCAACCCAACCCACCACATGAGAACCAACGCTAGAATTCTCGCGGCCCTTGCCGCGATCGTCATGACCACCGGCGCCTTTGCCGCCGACATCGCCGGCAACTGGAAGTGGACCTCCCAGGGCCAGAACGGCTCCCAGGAGAACACCGCCAAGTTCGAGATGAAGGAAGGCAAGATCACGGGCACCGTGACCAACCCCCGTGGCGAGGCGCCGATCAGCGCGGCCACCCTCAAGGACGGCGCCCTCGCGTTCTCCGTCGAGCGGGAATACAACGGCAACAAGATGGTCATCAAATACACCGGCAAATTTGAAGGCGACACCATCAAGGGCTCCATCGAGCGCCCCGGCCGCAACGGCGGCGAGGCGACCAAGGTTGATTGGTCCGCGACCCGCGTGAAGTAACCGATTCCGCCCAACTGATCCGACAATCCCGCTCCAAACGGAGCGGGATTTTTTGTGATCTGACAGAATGGTGGCGCAGGCCTCTGGCCTGCGGTTCCGGGCGTCGCGCCCGGAACGGTTTATGGCAAAGGTTTGGACCACGGTTTCAGGAGAAGCCGAAGCGCCCGCCTCGCGGGGCTTTGGCGCGCTGGCTGAATGGTTGCGATCGCTCCGAAGTTTTCCCGCACCACGCTTTCCGGCGAGGACGCCGGAAAGAGCAGGCCGGAGGCCTGAGCCACCTTGTCTTACGCCCTGTTCAGCGGATCATTTCCGGACGGGCGGTTCCGCCAGGCAGTAGAGGAAATGTTCGCCGCGCAGATAGAGTTCCCGGCCCACGAGCGCGGGCGAGGCGCTGAAGACGTCGTCGAGGTGGTTGACGGCCAATGTGGCGTTCTCGCGGTCGTGGCGGAGGACAACGGTCGATCCGTCGCGACCGGTGAAGTAGATGCGGCCCGCCGTGCCCACGGGCGAAGAGAAGATGAAGTCGCGGATGCCGTCGAGGCGGATGAGTTCGCCCCGGGGATTGCCCGTGGCGGGATCGAGGCGGTTGAGGACGTTCTGGTTGTGCCGGAGGAAATACAGCGTGTCGCCGTAGAGGAGCGGAGACGAGACGTAGGGTGTGAGGCGGTTCAGCTTCCAGACCACGTTCGACGTGCCGGTGATGTCGCCTTTGGCGCCCGCCAAACGGATGCCGAGCATGGCCTGCGAGTAGTAGCTGTTCCCCGCGATGACCATGCCGTTCCAATGCACGGGCGACGCGACGACGTTGTCCGTCAGTCCGGCGCATTCCCAAATCAGCTCGCCACTGGCGAAGTCATAGCTGCGGACACGCTTCGTCGCGCTGACCACGATCTGCGTCTTGCCTCCGTGCTCGACCACCAGCGGCGTGGACCATGAGGTGATCTCGTCGCGCGCAACCTTCCACTTCTGCCGGCCGGTGCGTTTGTCGAACGCGTAGAGGAACGACTCGCCTTCGTGATCCCAGCAGACGATCAACTTGTCGCCGTGGATCACCGGCGAACTGCCTTCGCCATGCGCGTGCAGCGTCTGCATCTTGCCGAGATCCTTCTGCCACTTCACCTCGCCGTTCAACGCGAGGCAGAAGAGCCCGCGCGAACCGAAGAAGACGTAGAGGTGCTCGCCGTCGGTCACGGGGGAATTGGACGCGAGGCTGCCGGTCGTGTGGCCGCCTTCGTGCGGGAAGGCTTCGTGCAGGACCTTCTCCCACAGGACGGCTCCGTCGCGCCGGCTGATGGCGAACACGACGAACTGGTGCCGGTGTGTGACGGGAACGCTGTCATGCACGCCCGGCGCTTTGTCGTGAACCGGCGGCAACGCTTCACCGATCGGCACGGCGGCGGTGAAATAGACGGTGTCACCGAACACGATGGGCGACGAGTGGGCTTTGCCCGGTAGGGGAATCTTCCAGCGGACATTGTTCGTCTCGCTCCAGCGCAAGGGCGGGTCCGCGTGCGGCGCGACGCCGTTGGCCAACGGCCCACGCCAAGCCGGCCAATCGCGCAGAAGGTTCGTGGCGACATCGCCGCCGGCGGCGTGCCCCTTGGCAACGAGGGCAAGCAGCAACGCAAGGAGCGACATAGTGCCAAGGGATCTCGACATGCTTGGATCGTCTCTAGGCTTCGGCTTACCCGCTGTCAAAGTCCCATGGAGGTTCGCTCCCTTCTTCCCAACCCGTTCGCCGCCGCGCTAGGCTCATTCTCCCGATTGATGAAACCCGACTTCCATCCCGGCCAACGTTGGATCAGCGACAGCGAGCCCGAGCTCGGTCTGGGCTCCGTGCTCAAGCTATCCAGCCGCACGGTCACCGTGGCCTTTCCGGCCAGTGGCGAGACGCGCGAATACGCGGCCGACAACGCGCCGCTCCGCCGCGTCCGCTTCCGCGTGGGCGATACGATCCGGGACCAGGAGGGCCACTCGTCCAACGTCGAGGCCGTCGTGGAAAGCGCCGGCCTGCTTCTCTACCGCTGCGCCGGACGCGAATTGAGCGAGGCGGATTTGAGCGATGCCATCAGCTTCGACAAGCCCGCGGAACGCCTGCTCGCGGGGCAGCTTGATCCGACCGAACTCTTCGACCTGCGCCTTGCCGCCCTACGGCAGCAGCATCGGCGCCGGCAATCGACCGTGCGCGGGTTCGTCGGCGGACGAATTGATCTGATCCCGCACCAGCTCCACATCGCCGCCGAAGTTTCCGGTCGGCTACTTCCCCGCGTGCTGCTGGCCGATGAAGTGGGCCTGGGTAAAACAATCGAAGCCTGCCTCATCCTCCATCGGCTGATCCTCACTGGACGCGCCCAGCGTGCGTTGATCCTCGTGCCGGATTCGCTGGTGCACCAGTGGTTCGTCGAGTTGCTGAGGCGGTTCAATCTCTGGTTCCACATCTTCGACGAAGAACGTTGCGCCGCGATCCAGGCGACGAATCCGGAGGCCAATCCGTTTCTCGACGACCAGTTCATCCTCGCGAGCCGGAGCCTCTTCACCCGGGATGAAAAACGGCTCCAGCAGGCGCTTGATGCCGGCTGGGACATGGTCGTCGTCGACGAGGCCCATCATCTCGGTTGGTCACCGGACGCGGTCAGCCGTGACTACGCGGTGGTGGAATCCCTCGGCCAGAAATCGCCCGGTCTCCTGTTGCTGACCGCGACGCCGGAACAATTGGGAATGGCCAGCCACTTCGCGCGCCTGCGGCTGCTGGACCCGGCGCGGTTCCACGATCTGGGCGAGTTCATCCAAGAGGCGGAGAGCTACCGCGACGTGGCCCGACAGGCTGATGAACTAGTGAAGAAACCCAAACGAACGGCCGAGGACGAATCAAAGCTCAACGACCTGCTCGACCGCCACGGCACGGGCCGCGTCATGTTCCGTAACACCCGGGCGACGATCACGGGATTCCCCCGGCGAATCGCCTGCCTGCACGCCTTGGAAGCCGCGGCGGACACGACGAAGCTGCTCGACGCGTTGTCCGAGGAGTTCACCGCCGACACGGACGCCGGCGCCGCCGGCTACTTCGAGCCGGACTTCGCGAAGGATCCGCGCGTGGACTGGTTGGCCGAACTGCTCCGCAGCTTGGGCGATGAAAAGATCCTCCTGATCTGCCGCACGCAGGCCAAGGTGGAGGAGCTCGACATCGCCCTGCGCCGCCGGCTCACCGTGAAGATGGCCTCATTCCATGAAGGCCTGACGCTCGTCCAGCGCGACCGCCACGCGGCGTGGTTCGCCGACGAACAGGGTGTCCGCATCCTCCTGTGCTCGGAGATCGGCAGCGAGGGGCGCAACTTCCAGTTCGCGCACCATCTTGTGCTCTTCGATCTGCCCCTCGATCCCGAACTGCTCGAGCAACGCATCGGCCGGCTCGACCGCATCGGGCAGACTTCCGAGATCCGCGTGCATGTGCCGTTCGTGCGGGGAAGCGCGCAGGAGGTGTTGGCCCGGTGGTTCCACGAGGGGCTGAGCTCCTTCGAACGAAACCTCCACGGCGGGCGCGAACTGCTCGAGCGCTTTGGCCCGCGGGTCCACGATCTGGCCCTGGAGTTTTCCGACGACGAAGCGGTTTCGCGCCTGGCCTTGGCGCGGCTCATCGAGGAAACCGTTATCGCACGCCGCGAACTGACCGAACGCTTGGAGCAAGGCCGTGATCGTCTGCTGGAGCTGAATTCCTTCCGTCCCGAATCCGCCGCGCGTCTGGTGAAGGAGATTTCCCTGCGCGACGCCGACACGACGCTGGAGCGATTCATGGTTTCGGTCTTCGACCACTTCAACATCCACGTCGAACAGTTGAGTGCGCGGACCTATCAGCTCGGTTCAGCCGGGGTCTTCGCCGATTCGTTCCCCGGACTTCCCGCCGAAGGCATGACCGTCACGTGTGATCGGCAAAAGGCGCTTTCCCGCGAGGACGTCCAGTTCCTGACGTGGGACCATCCGCTCGTCACCGGCGCGCTCGATTTGCTGCTGGGCTCCGAGAAGGGCAATAGCAGCTTCGCCAAATGGCCCGATGCCAAGGCCGCCGGCATCTACGTCGAGACCGTCCACGTCCTCGAATGCATCGCGCCGCCTTCGCTGCACGTGGACCGGTTTCTGCCGCCCACGCCTCTGCGTGTGCTGGTCGATCATCGTGGCGACGACGTCGGCTCGGGGCTTCCGTCCGAAGTGCTCGTGCGCAACCTGAAGAACGGCGACGCCTATCCGTTGATCGAGCAGGAGGAGTTTCGCGAAGACCTGATGCCCGCATTGCTGGAGAAGTCCACCGCGCTGGCCGAACGCATGGCGCCCACAACCATCGCCGAAGCCCGCAAGGCCGCCGCGACCCGCTTGGAGCAGGAGATCACGCGGCTCCGTGAACTCCAGAAGGTCAACCCCAGCGTCCGGCCCGAGGAGGTTGCATTGCTCGTCGAGCAGAAGGCTGCCCTCGACCGGCACCTCGCCGGCGCACGGCTCCGGCTGGACTCCGTGCGGCTCATCCGCCGCGGGCCGGGATGAACTTGGGCTGCGTGCTCTGGCGGGGGATTGCGCGAATTCGGCCCCGTGGTTCCGGACGGTTTGGTTCGTGAACAATTTGCTGACAACCCCCCGGCCTTCCCTTTGACTCTGGCCGATTTTCGACCATGCCAAAACGCACTGACATCCACAGCGTCCTCATCATCGGCGCCGGCCCGATCATCATCGGCCAGGCGTGCGAGTTCGACTACTCCGGCACCCAGGCCTGCAAAGCCCTCCGCGAGGAGGGCTACCGCGTCGTCCTGATCAACTCCAACCCGGCCACCATCATGACCGACCCGGAGTTCGCCGACCGCACCTACATCGAACCCATCACGCCCGAATGCGTGGAGAAGATCATCATCCGCGAAAAGGCGGAGATGAAGCAGATGGGCGCCACGGGAAAACTGGTTCTGCTGCCGACGCTCGGCGGTCAGACGGCGCTCAACACGGCGATGGCGCTGAACAAGAACGGCGCGCTCGACCGGCACGATGTCGAGATGATCGGCGCAAAACCCGACGCCATCCACAAAGGTGAAGACCGTTTTGCGTTCAAGGAATTGATGCTCCAGATCGGCCTCGACGTCCCCATCTCCGGCGTCGCCCACAACCTGGAAGAAGCCCGCGATGTCGCGAAGAGGATCGGTAAGTTCCCGCTCATCATCCGGCCCGCGTTCACCCTCGGCGGCACGGGCGGCGGCATCGGTTACAACCAGGAAGAGTTTGAGACCATTGCCAAAGGCGGCATCGAGCTCTCGCCCGTGAACGAAATCCTCATCGAAGAATCCCTCCTCGGCTGGAAGGAATACGAGATGGAGGTGATGCGCGACAAGGCCGACAACTGCGTCATCATCTGCTCGATTGAGAACTTCGACCCCATGGGCGTCCACACCGGCTACAGCATCACCGTCGCGCCCATCCAGACGCTGACCGACAAGGAATGTCAGATCATGCGCGACCAGAGCTTCGC
>CANJSG010000090.1 GCA_947476875.1 Verrucomicrobiota bacterium
CCCGATCTGCCGGATACGACCGACTACATAGGAATCAGCTTGAACAGCCCGCAGACCGTTCCCGGACTGGACAATTTCGGCGTGCGTCTGACCGGAACGATCACACCGCAGCTGTTCGATCTCTACCGGTTCCTGGTAACCAGCGATGACGCCTCGGCGATGTATATCGGCACGAACAATCTCCAGAACAGCGTGAACCCCGTTCCAGTGGCGAATCAGGAGGGCGCAAACCTCGCGTTCAGTTTGATGCCGGGAACCGGAAACTACGTCTTCCCCAGGATGGAGGCGGGTGTGCCTTACGCCTTCCGGTTGCTGATGAAAGAAGGCGGCGGCGGCGACTTCGTCCGTGCAGCCTGGGTCGGCGGCATCAACGGTGGCGATGCCATGAGCAACGACGCCCTTCTTGATGCGCTCCCGTCCATCCCGGCCGTCTTCTTGTCCGTCTATGCGGATCCGGTCGGCGCCAATGTGGGCGTCTCCGTCCAACCGATCGCGGCCATCATCACGAACGAAGTGTTCCAGGTTCGATTGAGCCTGGTCGCCACGGGCGCGATCAGCGGCCTTGTCAACCCGCCCATCTCCTACATCTGGCAGAGAAAACGCACTTCCGACGCCGACTTTGTCGACTTCGTCGACAACAACGGCGAAACGACGTTCCTCACCCCGCGACTCGAGTATCCCGCCGACAACGGCGCGCGTTTCCGCTGCTTGGTCAGTGTCCCGGGCAAGGGCGTCTACTCCTCCGAGACCCTGTTCACTGTCAACCAGGATACGACCCCGCCGGTCATCGTCCGTTCCGCCGGCAGCGCCACTTACAACACCCTGACGGTCTCGTTCAATGAACCGATCAACATCGGCAACCTGTCTGCACTGTCGGTCACGTCGACCAATGGCGATCCGGCCCTCACGGTTTCCAATCCCCGCATCGTGAACCTGACCAACCTGGTCATCACCACGAGCCGGCAGGCGACCAACGTCCGCTACACGGTGACCCTCAGCGGCATCCGCGACATCGCGCTGGTGCCGAACACCATCGCGCCGAACAGCACCACCTCCTTCAGGGGATGGATCATCGGCCGTGGCGGCGTGACCGCGCAGCGTTTCCTCAACCTCGGCACCGCCACCGGCGCCGGCGGCTTGGATGTCCTCCGCAATGCCGCCAAGTTCCCGAACTCCCCCGACCAGGAGTGGATGATGAACGAGTCCCGCATCCCGCAGTCCGGCGGTGCTGATCTCCGCACCGAAGGCGCCTCACCCGGCCTCGATGGTTTCGGTGGCCGTATGTATGGCTACATCGTTCCGCCCACGAACGGAAACTACGTGTTCTACATCCAGTCCGACGACTCGTCCGAAGTCCGCATCAGCACCGACGCGGATCCGGCGAACATGGTTTTGGTCGGCGGTGACCGCGCCAGCTGTTGCCAGGGCCCGTCCGATACCTTCGCCAACATCTACCCCATCACGGCCACCACGGCGCGTGTGCATCGCTGGACGAACACCTTCGTCGCCAACCAGCTCTACTACTTCGACGTCATGTTCAAGGAAGGCGGCGGCGGCGACATCGCCCGTCTCGTCTGGAAGGGCCAGTCGAACACGGCCGCTCCTTCGGCCACGGGCTACGTGCCGGCCGCGAACCTCGCCTCCATCATCAACCCCGATGATTCGTCGATCACGTTCACCCCGAACCTGACGAACGTGACCACGTTGGAGAACCGCAACATCACCTTCAACGGCTTGGCCATCGCGCGGTCGTTCTTCACGCTCCCCGGAGCCGGCTTCAGCGACCCCGTCACCTACCAGTGGCAGAGCGACGCCGGCGGCGGCACGGGCTTCACCAACATCTCCGGCCAGACCGGAGCCACGTTGACCCGCCTTCTGAGCATGACGAACAACGGCTTCCAGTTCCGCGTCGTCGCCTCGGTGACCATCCCGATCGCGATGACCGTCACCTCGGCCGTCTCCACCGTGACCATCGCCTTGGATACTACTCTTCCTGTTCTGACCTCGATCAGACGGGACGCCTACTTCACCAACGTGTATCTGAACTTCGACGAGCTCATGGCGCCGAACTCGGTGACCAACGTGTTGAACTATTCCATCACGAACGCGGCCGGAACCTCGATCGAGGTCAAACGCGCCAGCCTGCGTAACGCAACGAACATCGTCCTCGAAACGAGCCTCATGGCCACCGGAGCCACCTACCGGCTCACGGTTAGTCCGACCAACGTCATCGGTGACCTTTCGGCCGCCGGGACGAACATCATCGCCGGCTTCTCGAGGGACTTTAACACGTTCGTCCAGGTGGATGGCTACCTGCGGATGGAATACTTCCTGAACATCTCTGGCACGGCGCTCGCCAACGTGACCAACGTGGCCGGCTACCTGCAGAACAACGTGGACATCGTTCTCTACACGAACCTTGCCAACATTGCCGCCACCTCTCCGAACATCGACAACTTCGGCGCCAGGCTCTACGGCTTCTTCAAGCCGCTCACCAACGGTGACTACACGTTCTACATCCGCGGTGACGACTCAACGGGCGCCTACCTTACCACCAACGGCGTCCGTCAGGTCGTCGCGTCCCGTGATGGCGGCTGCTGCGCCACGTATGAAACGAGCAATCCGCTCAACAACAACACGCCTGTGACCAACAAGGTCGTCGTCAGTTTGACGGGCGGCGTCTACTACCCGCTCGAAGCGATCGTCAAGGAAGGTGGCGGCGGCGACTCGTTGGAACTGGCTTTTTCGGCCAACGGCCAAGCGGTTCCCGCTACCGGTGGTGCTGCCACGATTCCCGGAACCTTCCTGTCGACCTTTGCGGATCCGGATCCGGCGGCGATCAGCATCACCGGCCAGCCGGCCAGCATCGCCCGGGGAACCGGAGCCACGGCGACCTTCACGGTCACCGCGACCGGAAGCTCCCCGCTCCCGGCCTCGAGCATCCGCTACCAGTGGAGCAGCAACGGTGTGCCCATCCTCAACGCGACGAACAACAGCCATACGACACCCTCGCTGACCGCGAGCGCCGATGGCGCGCAGTATCAAGTCAGGGCCTACCTGCCTGAGAAGGGCATCCTGAGCTCCATCGCGACGCTCACCGTCGGAACCGTTCCGGCCATCACCGTCCAGGTCACCCCGTCTTCCGTCATCACCAATGTCGGCTCGAACGTGACCTTCACCGTCACCGCGAATGGTTCCCCGACGCCCGCCTACCAGTGGCGCCGGAACGGCACCAACGTCGGCGGCGCGACCCTCACGCTCCTGACCTTGAACAACGTGCAGCTCGCCAACCAGGGCAGCTACACGGTCGTCATCAGCAACGCGATCGGCTCGGTCACCAGCTCGCCTGCCGCCACGCTGCAGGTTCTCGTCACGCCGTATATGTTCGGCGGCTCCACCAAGACCGGCGGCGGATTCGGCACCAGCTTCGGCACCGATGCCGGCCGCAGCTACGTGGTCGAGTTCAAGAACGCCCTCACCAACGCCAGTTGGACGCTGCTGACCAACGTCGTCGGCACCGGCTCGCCCGCGATCATCTCCGACCCCGGCGCGACCGGACCGGAACGCTACTACAAGATCACCACCACGTTCCCCTGAACGAACGTTGAGTGACTGAACTGCAAAGGCCGGGCGGCAACGCCCGGCCTTTTTTGTGCCCAGATCGCTTCCGCTTGCGGGGCGGTGCCGGCTGGCGGTAGGGCGAAGGCTCCCGCCGAGCCGCCTATTGGCTCCCGTCAGCCCAAACGGCCTGAGCGGCATCGCATGTCGGCCTTCGTTCGTTGCAACCTTCCCCCTGGAAGCCTATCCGATATCCGTGACCACAAAGGCGGCTCGACGGGGGCCTTCGCCCTACCACGCTGAACCTTTCCTCATGGTTTTAGATCGCTGCGTTTCCGCTGAGACGTTCCGTGGGCGCGACGGAACCGCATTCGTCCGTTTCCAGCAGAACCTTGTCTTGCCTCGCCTCCGCACCAGTTCCTAGCCTGCGCGTCCCATGAGTTCGTTCAAGATTGCAGCCCTCGCCGGCGACGGCATCGGTCCCGAAGTGATGCGTGAAGCCATCAAGGTCCTTCGTGTCGTCGAAAAGAAATTCTCCCTGACCTTCCACATTACCGAAGCGCCCGTCGGCTGGGCCGGCATCGACGCCGCCGGCAAGGCGTTGCCCGACGCCACCCTCGCGCTCTGCCGCGAATCGGATTCGATCCTCTTCGGCTCCGTCGGATTGCCCGACCGCGATCCCACCATCCCCAAGGAGCAGCGTCCCGAACGCGCCGCGCTCCTCCGCATCCGCAAGGAGTTCGGGCTCTTCGCCAACCTCCGTCCCGTCAAACTTCCCAAGGCCCTGTCCTACGCCTGCCCGCTGCGCCCCGAGCGCCAGGGCGACGGCCTCGACATGCTCGTCGTGCGCGAGTTGACCGGCGGCATGTATTTCGGCCAGCCGAAGAAGACCGAGGACATCGGCAACGGCGTCCAGCGCGCGATCGACACGATGGTCTACACCACGCCGGAGATCGAACGCATCGCCCACGTCGCCTTCCAGGCCGCGCGGCTTCGCCGGAAGAAGCTCACGAGCATCGACAAGGCGAACGTGCTCGAGAACGGCATCCTCTGGCGCGAGACCGTGACGCGCATCGGCAAGGAATATCCCGACGTCGCCCTCGAGCACATGTTCGTCGATAACGGCGCGATGCAGCTCATGCTCAAGCCGACGCAATTCGACGTGATGCTCTGCGAAAACATGTTCGGCGACATCCTCAGCGACGAGGCCGCGGCCCTCGCCGGTTCGTTGGGCATGCTGCCCAGCGCCAGCCTCGGGGCCACCAGCGGCGGACAGACCTTCGGTTTCTACGAGCCCGCCGGCGGCACCGCGCCCGACATCGCCGGCAAGAACCTGGCCAACCCCATCGCGCAGATCCTCAGCGTCGCGCTGATGCTGCGCTACAGCTTCAAGCTGAACGCCGCCGCGGACGCGATCGACGGCGCGGTGGCGCTGGCCATCGACCAGGGCTTCCGCACCGGCGACATCTACAATCCCGCGGAGACGACCGCGAAGAAAGTCGGCACCACCCAGATGGGCGATGCCATCGCCGCCGGGATCTGATCAGGCATTTCGACGTTAAACCGCCTGCGCCGACCTGGTGCGGGCGGTTTTCTTTTGCAGGGAAAGGTTCTCCCACGCGCTCAATCGAGATCCTGTCCCTGCACCGTGCCGACGGCATCGTCCCGGTTTAGAGCCGAGCGATCTTTGCGCCGTCAGCACAACCTTTCCCTTGGCAGCGCGCGCGCCTGCGTCCAGCGCGTGGTGCGAAACGACCCGTCGGACGCGTTCGCCGATGGCGCGGGCGTCGTTGGCTGGGTCGGTCCAGTGGTCATCGGGAGGCCGGCAAACCATGTCACGGAGGCCTAAGGTTACCGGCCAAGAGCAAGGGCCATGGAGCAGCTCAACGCGGCGACGAATGCATGGAGGAAACGCCACTGCACGGGATGGTGGTGGCGGGTTAGACGATGTTGGAGCTGGCGGGAGGGGGACGACGGATGAACTCAGTTCTTCGCGAAGGATTCGCTGAGCATGTCCGGAGGGTATTGCCATCCGACCGGGCGAACGTAACAGGAAAGTTTTGCTCAGCGGCGGCGGGGCACCGAGGTCTCGCCGCTTGAATGCTTGTTTGGAGGCAGGAGCCGGCGTCAGAGGGATCTCGGCCAGGTCGGAAATCCGAAACTGAATTGAGCCTCGTCACCTCGGCTCCGGCCTTTCTTGGCGGCCTGATCAACTAAGCGGACCGACGTCGTTAACGACCACGCGATCCCAGAAGGGTTTGCAAGTCGCGACGAAGCGCGCGTGGTCCTTGCATTCCTTCTGGTAGAATTCGAGGTCGGCCCTGTTTTTGAAACGGAGGGAAGTGGAGTAATCGAAGGAATGATCGGTGACGGGCCGCGCCTCGGTCGGCGCGGGATTTCCTCCAGCCATCGCTGAGTTTCCAGAGAGCAAAGAAACAGCGGCAAAGCCCGGTCAACGCCGTTGACGCCCCCTCCTTCAGGCATAAAATCACGGTCATCCAACCGAGCATAAGACCAACTCTCCCTGCACCGCGCAGCGTCCAGAAAGCGATAACCTGTCAGTTGAGGCCGCTGACGAACAGGGTTCTGCTGGTGCTCGGATGCGCTTGGATGATTCTGACCGCCAATGGGCAGGAGACTCCGATCTCTTTGGAAACAGCCAAAGGACTGGGACGCGTGAAATCCAGTTTTTTGAAGGAGACCAAGGAAGTCGTGCGAGGTCCCGGCAGCATTCCAAAGGCGAACGTCGCTTTCTTTCAAAAGTCGGTGGGACCGACCCTGAAAAAGAACTGTCTGGCCTGTCATGGTCCCGAAAAGTCCAAGGGCAGACTGCGCATCGACCAACTGAATCCCGACCTGGTGGCCGGCCCGGACGTGGAGCGGTGGCGCGAGGTGTTCAACGCCCTCAGCAAGTCAGAGATGCCCCCCAAGGACGAACCGGATTATGCACTCGCGGATGCGGACCGCGGACGCATCGTTGACTGGCTCAGCGGGGAACTGAACACGGCGTCCCTCGTGCGTCGCAACAGCGGGCAGCATTCCTCATTTCGACGGCTGACGAATTACGAATACAACTACGCCCTGCAGGACCTGCTGGGTCTGCCCTATGTCCTTGCGAGCAAGCTGCCCCCGGAAACCGCGTCGGACGACGGTTTCAAGAACAGCTCGGAACTGCTGCAGATGTCGGCCATGCAGTTTGAGACCTATCGTGAGATCGGACTGAAGGCCCTCAAGCGAGCCACGGTGAGCGGGGAGCGTCCACCCGCCGTTACTTACATCATCTCGATGCAGGAGGAGATGGACAAGGCGGCGTCCGGAAAGGAGGCCAAGGCGTCCGATAAGAAATCGAAGACCAAGAAGGCCAGGAATCAGCAGCAGTTATTAAACCGGGAGACCGGCGAGAGCATCCCGTTTCCTGCCGGAAAGTCGCTGCCGCGGGCGGAGGCGGTTGCCGGACAAAATCCCGCTGTTTCTCCGGTCGTGCTGGCGCTTCCCCGAGGCAGCGAGGTGAAGCTGGATCTGGACCGCTTTCTGCCCGACGAGGGCACCATGCGCGTTCGCATCCGCACCGGTCGCTCGACGATGAGCCCGGACGAATATGCAAGCCTGCGTCTGATTTTCAGCGCCCACACCAGCAACAACGCCGAATTCTCGCAGGTGGTCAGCGAGCACGACATCCCGGTTACGGCAACGGCCGACAATCCCCGGTTCATTCAATTCGACATCCCCTTGGGCGATATCCAGCGAAACCCGTTCCGCAAGCTCACCACGACTTTCCCCAGGCGGGATGAGTTCCTGCACATTCGGAATGTCTCGAATGCCACCGGCGGGGAGGAACCTCTTCATGTTCTGGTCGATCGCATCGAAATCAGCGCTCCGTTTTACGAGCAATGGCCCCCGAAGACGCACACTGACATCTTCATTGCGAGCAACCACAAGGGTGACGAGCAGATCTATGGCCGCGAGGTGCTGAACCGATTCCTAAAACGCGTCTGGCGGCGCCCGGTCACCGCCCCGGAAGTCAACCAGTTCATGGCCCTGTTTGCGAAGTATCGGCCGGAGTTCCCGACGTTTGAAGAGGCCATGGTGGAAGTGCTGGCGACTGCGCTGGCCACCCCGGAGTTCCTCTACCTGACGCAAAGAGTGGAGGCCAGCGAGCCCAAGGGATTCCTCGCTCCGCTGCGGTCTTTCCTCCATCTGACTCCAGGACTGAAGGCCAACGAGACGAAAACCCCGGCCAGGCCCAGTGAGCTGGAGTTTGCCAGCCGCCTCTCCGTGTTTTTGTGGTCCAGCATTCCTGATGACGAGTTGCTGAAACTCGCAGAGCAGGGAAATCTCAGAAAGCCGGAGGTCCTGACAGCTCAAATTAGTCGCATGTTGGCCGACCCGCGTTCCCAACGATTCCCCCGGCACTTCGTCGAGCAATGGCTGGGGTTGGACCGGATGAACAGTGTGACGCATGTCACGGACAGTGCGTTGCGGGAAGCCATGCAGGAAGAGCCGGTCGCCTTCTTCGATGAAGTCCTGAGGCACAACCGCAGCATCATGGATTTCATCCATTCCGATTACGCCGTGATCAACGAGCGGCTCGCGGCCCACTATCGGATCCCCAAGGTTTACGGCCCGCATTTCCGCAAGGTGTCAATCGCCCCGCAGGCGAACCGGGGCGGCCTTTTGACAGGTGCTGCGATCATGACGATGAACTCCGACGGCAAGGATTCCCATCCCCTCAAGCGTGGCGTCTGGCTGATGAAACGCATCCTGGACGATCCGCCTCCGCCCCCACCGCCGAATGTCCCGGAAGTGGATTTGACGAATCCGGAGATTCTCAAAATGACGTTGAAGGAACAGATCGTCGATCACCGGAACAAACCGGCCTGCCTCTCGTGCCACTCAAAGATCGATCCGTGGGGCATTGCGTTTGAGAACTACGATGCCCTCGGAGCCTTTCGGACCAGCATCAAGAACCAGCCGGTCGATGCGACCGCCGAACTCTTCAACCGGCAGACGCTGGCCGGGGTCGATGGGCTCAAACGCTATTTGCTCACGGACCGGCAGGATCAATTTGCCCGGGCGATGGTGCATAAGCTGACCGCATATGCGCTTGGTAGACCGCTTTCTTTCGCAGACCGTGCTGACATTGACAGCTTGACCGCACAGTTCCGGCGACGGGGTGACGGCCTGGGTGAACTGATAAGCCTGATCGTCAGCAGCAACATCTTTAACTCCAATTAAGCATGAAACATCCGATGAGTGATAAATCCATCGCGCTGAGCCGCCGGGCGTTTCTTCGCGGCACCGGCGTGGCGCTCGCTTTGCCCTGGTTCGAAACGTTTGCGGCAGGCGGTCTGAGCAAAGACGAGACGCCGAAGCGATTTGTCAGTATCTACCATCCGGACGGGGTCGGCTTGCCGCTCAAGTCCGATCCCGCGTGGACGGATTGGAGTTGGTTTCCCCGGGGCGGCGAAAAGGACTTTGAATTTACCAAAGTGCTTGATGTGCTCGACCCGCTGCGCAGCGACATCACGATTTATTCCGGCCTGTCGCATCCTGCGGCCAGAAACGTCCATGGCCATTCCAATGCCGACCAATATTTGACGGGTGCCCCCATCGGTGGCCATGGCCTGTATCAGAATTCGATCTCGCTGGATCAGGCCTATGCGGAGCACGCCGGCGACTTCACCCGGCATTCCTCGCTGGTCATGTCCACCAATGGCGGAGTAGGTGGGCCGCGGGGCGCCCAGACCCAGTCCTTCAATCGTGAGGGGCGGGCGATTCCTGCGATGAACAAGCCGAAGCAAATCTTCGACCTGCTGTTTGTGACGAACGGCCGGGACGCAGCCGAACGACTGGCGAGAAGCAAGAGTGCGCTCGATCTCCTGATTGACAACACTCGCTCGCTGGGACGCCAACTCTCCCGGCACGATCAACAGACGCTCAAACAGTATCTGGATGCCGTGCGTGATACCGAGTTGAAGCTCGCGAAGGCCCAAAAGTGGATCGATGCTCCGGTTCCCAGGGTGGATACCCGCAACCTGCATCTGGAGGCCGAACCGAAGGAAGCCAGACTCTATTTCCAAACGATGTATGAATTGATCTACCTCGCCTTCCTGAGCGATACGACGCGCGTCGCGACGTTTCAGTTGGGGCGGGAAAACGGCGAAGGCCCGCACGACCTGCTGTCACTAGCCGTTGGTCTCGGGGCTGCTCATGGCCTGACGCATGATGTCAAGAAGCCCGGCGGCTGGCAGAACCTTGGCACCTATAATCGCTATCAGGCCGAGGAATTTAATCGTTTCGCGCAGAAGCTGAAGAACACTCCCGAGCCGAACGGCAGAGGCAACATGCTGGACAATACCTTTGCGATGCATGGCTCTGCTTCCAGCAGCTTCCACCTGTCACGCAACTATCCGATCATTTCCGCAGGTGGTAAAAACCTCGGCTTCACCAACGGTCGATATCTCAAGTTCGGCAAAGGAAATGAAGACAACCAGGCGGGCGCGGGAATCGATACCGATGCTGGATGGACAGGCAAGGTGGAAGTGGAAGAACTGCCGCTGGCGAAGCTCTTCGTCACCATCTTGCAGAGGCTCGGGGTCGAGCGCGATTCGTTCGGTGGGCACACCGGAACGTTGCCCCGGGTCTAATTCGGGTGGCATGGCCTGGGAATCGTGTGGCGTCAGGAGTAATGATGTGCGGCGGCTGTTTTTTTCCAAGAATAGTGCGGTGCGGAAAACCCGCCGCGGATGTGGGTGCTGGTTTGGAACGGCGGTGGATTGTGCCCAGTGCAACGGCACCGGCGGAGTTGGGTTGATCGGCTCAGTGGCCACTTGAGACTGGGGGGCCTGTGCAAATCGCTTCGACAATCCGAATCAGGAACGGGACGATCGTGCTGAGACCTGTGATGTCGAAGCATGAAAGCTACCTTGAACCGACGTGATTTCCTCCGCCACGCCATGTGGGTTCCCGCACTCGCCGTAGGCTTCTCCGGGCAGGAACTCTTGGGCGCCTTTGAGCCCATCAGACGGGTAGCGGGCACGTATCTGAAGCCCGGGCTCAACGCCTTCTCATTTCTCGAGCTGCTCAATGCCAACGCCAAGGACCCGGGCAAGGGCGTCGACCTTTTCGCGGTCTGCGACTTCTGCGCGAAGCTGAAAATCGAGGCCGTTGACCTCACGGGATATTTCTTCCCCGGTTATCCAAAAGTCCCGGACGACGCCTACATCTACCGGCTCAAGCGGCACGCCCAGGCCCTCGGCGTCGACATCAGCGGCACGGGAGTCCGCAACGACTTCACGGCAGCCGACAAGGAGGTTCGGGCGCGTGGCATCCGGCTGATCAAGGACTGGATCGAAGTCGCCGCGAAGCTCGGAGCGCCGACAATCCGAGCGTTCGCGGATTCGCAGCCGCCTTTCAAGGATTGGCAACAGGCTTCCCAGGGCGCGGCGCGGGACGAGGTTGAGGCGTGGATGGCCGACGCATTGCGCGAATGCGCGGAGCACGGGAAAAAGTTCGGCGTCATCGTCGCCGTGCAGAACCACGGGGACTTCATCAGCACCGGCGAACAGCACCTGGGCCTGCTCAAACGAGTCGGCCACGAGTGGTGCGCGGCGCTGGTCGATACGGGCAAGTATCTCACGGCGGATCCGTATCGGGACATCGCGTTGATGGTGCCCTACGCGGTGAACTGGCAGATCAAGGAAACCATGGACAGCACGCTTAATTCCCCGGCCGTGGACATGAAGAAGCTGGTCTCCGTCATCCGCCAAGGCGGCTACCGCGGCTATCTGGCGATCGAAACGCTGGCCATGAAACGCAAGGGCTACGATTCGTTCACCGAAGTGGCCACAATGCTCGACAGCCTGCGGGTAGCCATCGCGGCCACGGCATGATCTGCAATTGCATGAAACAACTTCTCATCCTTCTCGCAGCTCTTCTACTGGCGCCGGCGGCCATGATCCTTGCGGCGGAGCCGAAGTCGCCCCCGAAACCCAACGTCGTCTTCATCCTCGCCGACGATCTCGGCATCGGGAATCTCAGCTGCTACGGCTCGGACAATTACAAGTCCCCGAACATCGACAAACTGGCCGGCGGCGGCACGCGCTTCACGCAGGCCTTCACGGGCGCGCTCTGCGGGCCTTCGCGCGCGCTCATCATGACCGGGCGCTATGCCTTTCGAAATGGCTCGTCCAACCAGGACGCGTGCATGCGCATGCCGAAGACGGAGCTCCAGTTGGGCCGCCTGTTCAAGTCCGTGGGTTACACCACCGCCGCCATCGGCAAATGGGGCCAGCTCCCGGGCGATCCGGACGAAGCCGGATTCGACGACTACCTCCGCTTCAACGGCAGCGGCCTTTACTGGAACCAGAAGACGAAGAAGACCGAAGGCTACCGCATGAACGGCAGGGAGCTGAAACTCGGCGAAAAGGAATACATGCCGGACCTGATGCATGAACGGGCAATGGCCTTCCTCCGTGCGAACCAGACCAAGCCCTTTTTCCTCTATTACTCCATGGTCCACGTCCACGGCGAGATCCAGCCCACGCCGGACAGCGCCCCGGACAGCAAGGACCTGTTCGGCGACAACATCCGCTACATGGACAAGCTCGTCGGCAAACTCGTCGCCGAGCTCGAAGCGCTGAAGCTGCGCGAGAACACGCTCATCATCTTCATGGGCGACAACGGGACCGGCAAAGCCCAGGACAAGCTGTCGACCATCGGCGGCCGCAACCTCTCCGGCAGCAAGGGCTCCATGCTCGAATGCGGCGGTCTCGTCCCCATGATCGCCAACTGGCCGGGCAAGGTTCCCTCGGGAAAAGTCTCCGCCGACCTGATCGATTCGACCGATTGGCTCCCTACCTTCACCGAGCTTTCCGGAGGCCATTTGCCCGAGAAGGTCGTCTTCGACGGACACAGCATCGCTCCCCAGCTCCGCGGCGAGGCGGGCACGAAGCGCGCCTGGATCTACAACCAGCTCGCGGCCATGTGGTATGTGCGCGAAGCCGGCTGGAAGCTGAACGAGAAGGGCGAACTCTTCGACATGAGCGGCGCGCCCTTCGCCGAGAAGCTCGTCGCCACCACCGCCGACAGCGAAGCCAGCAAAGCCGCACGGGCCCGTCTCGCCGCCGTGCTTGCCCAACTGAATCCCGCGGGCGGCATCCCCGACACCGGCGACGGCACCGGCCGCCACGCGAACCGGGATCGCAAGAAGAAGGCCGCCAAAGAATGAACCCAATCCCATGAAACGAATCCTGCAACTGATCGCCTGCCTGCTGTCCGTCGGACTGGTGGAAGCGGCCGACAAGCCGAACATCCTCTTCATCGCGGTCGACGATCTTCGTCCCGAGTTCGGGGCCTACGGCTTCGACTACATCAAGAGCCCGAACCTGGATCGGCTCGCGAAGTCCGGCATCACCTTCAAGCGTGCCTATTGCCAGCAGGCCGTCTGTTCACCGTCGCGTTCGAGCCTGATGACCGGCACGCGTCCGGACACGACCAAGGTCTGGGATCTCGAAACCCATTTCCGGGCCGCGTTGCCGAACGTCGTGACGCTCGGCCAGCACTTCAAACAGAACGGCTACTTCGTCCAGGGCATGGGAAAGATCTACCACGGCAGTTTCGACGATTCGCCCACCTGGTCCGTGCCGTGGCAGACGCCCAAGGCGCAGCCCTACGCGTTGGCAGCCAACATGGCCCTCCACCAGCGCGTGCCGGCGGCGGCCGATCCCGATGCGGAACCGAAACCGAAAGGGAAGAAGACCAAGAAGCAGGCCGCAGGAAAGAACTCGCGCGGTCCGGCTTTCGAGGGGGCCGACGTTCCGGACAACACCTTCCAAGACGGCAAGGTCGCCGATCTCGCCGTGACCACGCTGCGCGGCCTCAGCAAGAAACCCGAGCCGTTCTTCCTCGCAGTCGGGTTCATCAAGCCCCATCTCCCGTTCGTCTCGCCGAAGAAATACTGGGACCTCTACGACCCGGCGAAGATCCAGCTCGCGGCGAACAAGTTTCGGCCCAAGGACGCGCCCGAGTATTCGATCCTTCCCGGCGGCGAACTGCGCAACTACCACGCGATCCCGGCCGGATCCATTCCCGATGACTTGGCCCGCCAGCTCAAGCACGGCTACTACGCGGCGATCAGCTACATGGACGCGCAGGTCGGCAAGCTGCTCGACGAACTCGACCGCCTCGACCTCCGCAAGAACACCATCGTGGTCCTCTGGGGTGACCACGGCTGGAAACTCGGCGAGCACGACGCGTGGTGCAAACACTCCAACACCGAGAACGACACGAACGCCCCATTGCTCCTCTCAGTGCCCGGCATGAAGAGCGCCGGCGTCCGCACCGATTCGATCGTGGAGTTCGTGGACATCTATCCGACCCTCTCCGAACTCGCCGGGCTGCCGCTGCCCGCGCATCTCGAAGGCACCAGCTTCAAGCCGTTGCTCGACGATCCGCAGCGCCCGTGGAAACCCGCCGCGTTCAGCCAATACCCGCGCCCCGCCGGCAAGTCGGGCATCGGCGCGCTGATGGGATACTCGATGCGGACGGACCGTTACCGCTTCACCGCCTGGGTCGGGCGCAACGATCACTCCAAGGTCGATGCCATCGAACTTTACGACCTTCAGGCCGATCCGCAGGAGAACACCAACATCGCGAACCTCCCGGCCAACGCCGCGTTGGTCGAGCAGTTGACCACGCAATGGCGCAAGGGCTGGCAGGGCGCGAAACCCGTTCTCGCGAAGGAACCCGGCGTCCGTTGATCGAACCTAGGATTTTCATGAACATCACTACGCTCGCGCTCCTGACCCTGTTGTTGTTGCCGGCGGGAGCCCTCCACGCCGCCGACTCGGCCAAGCCGGTCAAGGTCTTCATCCTTGCTGGGCAGTCGAACATGGAAGGGCAGGCCGTGGTGGATCTTGAGGGCAAGGATTACAATCAGGGCAAAGGCACGCTCGCGACGCTCCTGCAGGATCCGGCGAAAGCGCCGATGCTGAAACATCTCCGCAGCTCCGACGGCAAGTGGACCGTGCGCGCCGATGTCTGGGTCCATTATCAGCGGGAAGGCCGGCCACTGCTGTCGGGTCCGTTGGGTGTTGGGTTCGCCGTCTATGGCGGAACGCATCATTTCGGACCCGAGCTCCAGTTTGGGCACGTCGTGGGCGACGGTATCGAGAACCCGGTGCTGCTCATCAAGACGGCATGGGGCGGGAAGAGTTTGTTCAAGGACTTCCGGCCCCCGTCGTCCGGCGGCGAGGTGGGAAAGTATTACACGCTGATGATCGCGCAGGTCCGTGAAGCGCTGGCGAACATGGAGGCGGAATTCCCGACACTGAAAGGGCGCGGCTACGACCTGGCGGGCTTCGTCTGGTATCAGGGCTGGAACGACGGGGTGAATCCGAAGACGGCGGTGCCCGAGTATGAACAGAACCTCGTGAACCTGATCAACGACGTGCGTCGGGAGTTCAAGACACCGAAGCTTCCGGTGGTCATTGGCGAACTCACGGGGCCGTGGGTGGACGCACCGCTGGAGTGGACCCAACTCCGCCAGGCCCAGGCCGCGGCTGCGGCGCGGCCGGAGTTTGCGGGCAATGTGCTCTTCGTCCCCACGCACGACTTCGTCCGCAAACCGGAGGATTCGCCGAATCCCGGCCACGGCCACCATGAGTTCGGCAATGCCGAGACCTACTTCCTCGTCGGCGATGCGCTGGGCCAGGGCATGATGAAACTGCTCGGCGGCAAGGTCGCTTCGGTCATCAAGGACTACGGGCTGAAGGAATACGTGCGCGTCTCGCAGGATC